>NZ_JAVREL010000007.1:0-310488 GCF_031845365.1 Streptomyces litchfieldiae | reverse complement strand
CGGCCACGGTGCGATTGACGAGTTCGGCGTCGAGGCGCCCGGCGACGCCGCCGACGTGCGGCAGCCCGGCGAACGGGAACAGCGTGCCGCTGAAGTCCAGGCAGTAGAACTGCACTTCGTCCGGCGTATGACGCAGCGCCAGCGACGCGATCAGCGACCGGACGGCCGTTGACTTGCCGCCGTGCGGGCCACCGACCACCGCCACATGGCCACCGGCGCCCGCCAGGTTGAGCCGGAGAGGGTCGCGGCGCTGGTGGAACGGCCGGTCGACGGTGCCGATGACGGCCGTCAACCGGCCGCTGTCGCCGCGCCGATCCGGCCCGTCACCGCGCTGCGCGTGGAGGGCGTCCAGGGGCTCGGGGTCGTCCAGGGGCGGCAGCCACACCTGGTGCGCCTGCGGCCCCTGCCCCGTCATCTGGCCGACCATCACGCCGAGCACCGTGGTGCCCAGATCCTCGCCGTCGCCGAATTCGTCCGGCACCGGCTCGGGTTCGGGCTCCGGCGCACGTTCGTCGACGGGGACGGGCACGTATGCGGCGCGGAACGGCCGCACGTCCGCGCTGCCGCCGAGCGCGGCTCCGGTGGCCTCGTCGCCGGTGCGATAGGGGCCGGACACATAGGCGGCGCGGAACCGCTTGAGCGTGGTGGTGTCCGTCTTGAGATAGCCGTGGCCGGGTGCGCTGGGCAGATGGTTGGCGTCCGGCACACCGATCGCGGTCCGGCTCTCCGCCTCGGAGAACGTGCGCAGGCCGATCCGGTACGACAGGTGCGCCTCCAGCCCGCGCAGCCGCCCCTCGTCCAGGCGTTGCGAGGCCAGCAGCAGATGCAGCCCCAACGAGCGGCCCAGGCGGCCGATCTGCACAAAGAGATCGGCGAAGTCCGGCTTCTGCGCCAGCAGCTCGGAGAACTCGTCCACGACGACGAAGAGGCTGGGCAGCGGCGGCAGGGCGCCGCCGCGCTGGCGGGCGCGCTCGTAGTCGCGTACGGAGACGAGGTTCCCGGCGTCCCGCAGCACCTCCTGACGGCGGTTCATCTCACCCGCCAGGGCCTCCTTCATCCGGTCCACGAGGGTGAGGTCGTCCTCCAGATTGGTGATGACGGCGGCCACATGCGGCAGTTCCGCCATGCCCGCGAACGTCGCCCCGCCCTTGAAGTCGACCAGAACGAAATTAAGCTCATTGGTGGAGTGCGTGGCAGCCATGCCGAGCACCAGGGTCCGCAGCAGCTCCGACTTGCCCGAGCCCGTGGCGCCGACCAGCAGACCGTGCGGCCCCATGCCGTTCTGCGCCGACTCCTTGATGTCCAGCTCCAGCAGCCCGCCATCGGCCGAGACGCCAATGGGCACGCGCAGCCGGTCCCGCATGGGCCTGGTGCGCCACAGGGCGTCGAGATCGAGGCGCCCCGGGTCCTGGATGCCGAGCAGGCTGGGCAGCGTGTTGACGGCGGTCGTCAGGTCCTCGGCGTCTCCGGTGGTGGCCGAGTCCGCCCGGAACTGGGCGAGTTGCACCGCCAGCGCCTCCGCCTCGGCGACGGTGAGCGCGTCGGGGGTGCCCAACTCGTCGCGGGTGTCGCCGGCGCGGACCGCGAGCGTGGTCTCCCGGATCTCCAGCCGGACGCCGTGCGTCTCGGTCAGCGCGTCGGCCCGGCCGTCGACGTCGAGCACCGTGACGCCCTGCATCCCGCCGGGCTCCAGCAGCGCCTCGGCGCCGGTGACCAGGCCGCCGTCCAGGACGACCAGCAGGTGCGGCAGATCCGGGTCGGGCTCGGCGCCACGGTTGAACCGGGTCCGGCGGGTCAGCTCGGCGCCCAGCCACTCCTCCAGCACGGCAAGGCTGGGATGCGTCATCCGCACCGGGCCGACGTGGTCCAGCTCATCTGGGTGGTGGGCGTGCGGCAGCCACTTCAGCCAGCCCCACTCCGGCCCGTCGATGTCCCGGGTGCACACCACGACCCGCAGGTCCCGCGGGGAGTGGAACGTCACCGCCTGGGCGAGGATCGCGCGGAACAGCGCCCGCGCCGCCTCGGGGTCCTCGCCGCCCGTGACCGACACGGCCGCGAAGCGCCGCAGCGCCACCTGCACCGGCAGGTCGGGAACCACCGAGTACGCCTCGATGAACCGCTTGAGCGCGACCGTGCACAGCGGGTCCAGGTCCTCCACCGGCGCGGACTCGCCAGCGACCAGGGGCCTCGCCAGGTAACGCGGTCCGGTGCCGACCCGCACCACGCCGAAGTCCGCGTCGCCGCTGCGGCGTTCCCACAGGCGCCGGCTGTCGGCGACGCACCACAGCGTGTGGGGAGCGGGGGCGCCCCACTCCAGCGACTCGCGCTGGGACTCCGCGGTGCGCCGCACCTCGGCCCGGGTGCGTTCGAGATACCGCAGATATTCGCGGCGGTCGTTGCGGGCCTGGCTCGTCACGGTGCTTCGCTGCCGGATCAGGGAGCCGACGACCATGGCGAGGCAGGACACCAGGAACATCGCGCCGATGATGTAGCCGATGGCGCCCCGGCCCATGGTCAGCATGTAGAGCACCGAGCCGAGGCCGCTCAGCGCGGGCAGCGCGGTCAGCCAGACGTTGGCGTCCTCCGGTTTCGGCAGCGGCGGGGGCGGCTTGAGCACCAGGTCACTGGTGGGCACGACCGGCCGCGCCGCGCGCGCCGGCCGCCGCACCACGGTCGTCGGGCCGGTCATGACGGCCTCCAGTCGCCGTTCTGGCCGCCGCGCTCCACCTCGGCAACCTCCTCGTCGCCGTCGAAGTCGTTGACGGCGGCGCCCCTGGCGAACTCCGCGGACCGCCCTTCCTGGAAGTACGTGGCCAGATCTCCCAAGGAGTCCGCGAGTGCCTGCCGCCGGTTCCGGCCGGTGGTGGTGCCGATCAGGTTCCAGTCGTCGGAGTCGCTGGGCGGCCAGCTCTCGCCCCGGCGGGGAATGACGGTGGCGGCCTCGGTGTCGTCCATCCCCCGGTATCCGGTGTCCCGCGCCGCGTCGTAGATCCGGTGCAGTTCCTGCTCGCCGCGCCGGTAGACCTCCGTGTAGCGGCGCAACTGGTCGTTCTTCTCGGCGGAGGGCTCGGGGTCGCCCATGAGATTGGAGAGTGCGTCCGCCGATCCGAAAACCTGACCCCCCAGGCCCGGGATCACACTGGCCCCGGACAGCCCCGTCTTCAGCGCGTTGAATCTCTGCTCCGCGCGCTCGTCGTCCCGCTTGTCGGCCTGATACGCCATGTCCAGCTCGGCATTGGTCACGGCGGCACTCAGCTCGCCGAGCTGGCGCATCTCGGCGGTCACCGTCCCCGTTCCATCGGCGCCTTCGAAAACCCGCCGCGCCTGCTCCTCGATGTAGTCGCCGGCATCGGCCTTGAACTGCTCCGCGGTCTGGTCCTCGCCGTTCATCAGCACGGAGAACAGGTCGCCTCTGTCCGCGTGG
Organism: Streptomyces litchfieldiae; assembly: GCF_031845365.1. Classification (NCBI taxonomy): domain Bacteria; kingdom Bacillati; phylum Actinomycetota; class Actinomycetes; order Kitasatosporales; family Streptomycetaceae; genus Streptomyces; species Streptomyces litchfieldiae. The sequence goes on along the minus strand of NZ_JAVREL010000007.1, from coordinate 307,064 downwards.
GAGAGCGGGAAACCGTCCCCGCGAAGCGCGCCGAGCTGGCGGTCCATCTCGTTCGTGCTGGTCGCGGAGAGTCTGCTCAGATACTCGTCGTGCCCCACGATGTCGGCGAGCGCGGTCTCGGCGCGCGGTGGGAAGTCACGCCCATGGTCGACAAAGTCGTCGGCGTTGTCCGCGACGAACTGCATCAGGGTCTGCCCCGCCGTCAGCTTGTCCCGCTCCTCCGGGGTGAAGGTGGGGTCGTCCGGCAGGGTGCCGGCCCGCATCAGGTCGCCCACGGCGCGGCCGTTGTCGGCCCAGGAGGAGCTGAGGGCCGGGTCGAGCAGCCGGTTGATCCGGTTGGTGTCGCTCAGGAACGACGCGGCGGCGTCGTCGTTGGTGGCGGCGAGGGACAGGAGCTGGGGGGCACCCTCCAGTGGAGGCTTCTCGAACGTCGGCATCGTGGACTGGTGGTCCTTCTGCGCGTCGATGGCCGCGTTGATCAGCGACGTGCTGAAGTTCTCGCTCGGAGTGATCGAGGCATGGCCCATCAGCGCACCGAAGTCGCCGAAACGCTCGGCCTGGAGCCGGACGCTGTGCCCGTCCTTCCCCTGGTCGGAGATCGGCTCCTTCTCGAAGAACTCCCGGACGGAGCTCAGCGGTTCGGGACCGGTGGAGGCGGCGACGACGCCATTGGCCAGCGACTCCTGGAACGGCTCGAACGACGGGCCTTTGAGCCGACCGGCCGCGAGCAGGTCCTCGGTGCCCACCTTGCCGAAGAACGCGTTCAGGTAGGCCTGCTGCTCGGGCGTGGGGGGTCTGGCGCCCTTCTTGTCGTTCATGTCGTCGGCGATGCTGTCGAGTCCGGCCGTGTAGCGCGCCAGCAGCTCGGGGTCCGGGTTCCCCCGGCTGAGGAGCTTCTTCACCTCCTCGCCGTTGAAGGCGGCCATCTCGTCGCTGCGCCATATGTCCAGCGGGCCCCGTGAGGTGTCGTAGCCGGCCTCCTCCAGCTCGGCCCCGTACTCGGCCAGCTTCTGCCGGTACTGCCGGATGGCGTCGGTGATCTCCTCGTCCGCGTGGGCGGCCTCGTCCGCCGTCATGTTCAGGTAGGAGTCGCGGATGTCGCCCGGCAGGTTCGGCGGGGCGGTCCAGGCGCCGTCCGAGGGAACGCCCTCGTATTCCACGTTGTTGAAGTTGAACCGGGGGGTGCCGGAGCCGATGGCGGGCGCGGGCATGATGAGGCTGGGTGCCGGCTGGCTCGCGAAGAACTGCTGCGCCCGTTCCCAGGTCTGCACCGCCGCCGCCGAGTTGTGTTCGAGCACCTGCTGCATTCCCGCGCCTCCGTTTCCCCCGTCGATCTGCGCGTCCACCTCCTCCCTGGCCTCCATGGCCCGGTTCATGGCCCGGACGAGCATCCGGACGACGTTGTCGATTCCCTCGCCGTTCCCCTGGAGACCGCCGGCGGTGACGTCGATCCGGTCGTCCTCGACGAACGCGGCGCCGTTCCGCACGCCCGCCTGCTGCCCGATCCGTGTCGCGCGTTCGGCCAGCTCGCCGGCGTTCCGTGCCTCGTTCGCGGCCCGCGCGAAGGTGGACGCGGTGTCCGCCATGTGCTCCGTGTCCACCTCGGCGGCGAACTCGTCGCGATGGGTCCACGGCTTCGCGCTTCCCGCGGCTTCCACATCGGCCTTGTCGAATGAAACGTCCATGGCGGACCCCGCCCCCTAGATCCCGTCGGCGATCGCCCGCGCGACCGCCGAGTTGGCCCGGGTGACGGTCGCCTCGGCGGCGACGTCCATCTCCTCGCCGATGTCCGCCGTCCGGTGGTCGGCGTCGGACATGTTCTCCCGTCCCTCGGCCGCCTGCCCCACCTCGCGCAACTGGCGGTCGCGGGTCGAGGTCAGCGCGGTGACGAAGGCGTCGGCGCCGCCGAAGCAACCGGCGTCCGGCTGTGCGTTGCGCAGCTGGCGGCGCGTGCCCTCCGCCGCGTCCGCGGAGTCCAGGCTGACCCGGGCCGACTCGCGGAACTCGTCCGGGATGTAGAAGAGACCGTCTCCGGACACTGGCTTCCCCCTTCTCCTGCTTCTGCTACTCGCCCAGCACGCCCTTGGCGGCGCTGCGGCGCGCGGACCACACCTCGGGGTCCTCGGTCAGGTCGGTGGGCCGGCCCAGCCGGCCCGACTCGCCGGAACGGTCGCCGTTCGACCGGCTCACCGCGCCCGTCGCGGCCGGGGGCGGTGCGAACGGCCGGCCGCCCTGGGCGGCCTCGCGCATCGCGAACCGGCTGGCGACCGCCGCGCGTTGGTTCAGATTGCGGTGTGCCTCCCGGATCACCTGCTGCTGCGCCGGGCCCGGATGGGCCACGCTCGGCGGCACCACCCCGCCGTACAGCCCGGCCAGTCCGCCGCCCCCGCCGATCGTCCCCGGGCCGCCGGCCCCGATCGCGGCGAGCCCGACGCCGGTGGCCATCGCGCCCGGCCCGGTGCCGAGCCCGGAGAGGCGGGTGGCGTACTCGGTGGACTCACCGAACGGCAGCCCGGTGACCGGGTCGATCCACCGGCCGCTGCCCGGGTCGAACTCGCGGCCCGTCGCCGGGTCCACCAGGTATCCGGTGTTCGGGCTCTGCACCCAGCCGCCGAACTCCTCGTTCTCCGGGCCCAGTACCGAGAGGTACGAGGGGTAGTCGCCGTCCGGTGTCGTGCTGTTGGGGGGTGGGGTCCCCTCGATCATGTTGTCCCGGTCGCCGCGCGTCGGACGGTCCGGCGAGCCGTTCCGGTCGCTTCTCGTCGTGCTGTCCGTCGTGCCGTTCCGGTCGGCGCTTCTGGGCACGGACTCCAGCGAGTTGTTCCCACCGCCCGTACGGTCGCCCTCGGGGGAGGGCGGCGCCTGGCCGCCGGTCACCCTGCCGACGTCGCTGCTCAGTTGGTCCAGCACGCTGCGGGCCTCGGCGAGCAGCCGGTCGCGTTCCTCCTGTTTCCGGATCGCGGCGCTCACCATGGTCGGGTCGATCGCGTCGTCCGCGGGCATGTCCACGGCGGCCGCCTCGTACTCGACGAGCAGGGCCAGCGCCCGCTCCGCCGCCCGGGCCGACGCCTCGCCCGCGGCCTGCAACTGGCCGGCGATCTGCTGCGCCACGGCGCTGGCGCCCTCGGCCCAGGACGCCGTTCCCTTGATCCGGTCGGCGAGCTCGATCAGCCCGACGCCCGGTTCGGCCTCGGCGTCCGCGGCGGCACCGGCCAGCCGGTCGCGCTCCGCGGTCCCCGCGCCGGCCAGGGCGTACCAGGCGCCGGCCGCCGCGTGGATCATGACGTGCTGGGCGCTGAGGATGCGGTCGATGACAGCCATGAAGTCGTCGTCGGTCGTCATCGCGTTCACTCCGGTTTGTCGATCGAGGGCAGTTCCGGTCCGCCCACCGCGTAGTACATGTGCTGGACGGCCTCGCCGGCCGTGACGAGCCGGCTGTGCGCCGCCTGATCCGTCTCATCGGCGATCTCGGCCATGCGGTAGGCGCTGTCGCTGATGTCCTGCACGGTCAGTCCGGTCCGCGTCAGCTCGTCCAGCATGGTGGCGGCGGCCGACGCCAGCGCCTGCTCGGCGAGGTCGCCGCCCGGCACCTGCCCGAACAGGCCGCGGGCGCTGGCGACGTCGATGAACGCCTCACGCATCGCGGCGAGTTGCTCGCTCCCCCGGGTGTGCTCCCCCGCTCGCCGCGCCGCGCCGGGGTTCAGCTCCAGGTCGCCCGATTCCGCCATGGCTCAGCGTCCACTCCCCATGGCCGCCCGCACCATCGCGGCGCCACCCTCGTTGCCGATCACCTGGACATCGCGCATCGCGGTGTTCTGCGCGGTCACCCCGTCGTCGAACCCGGTGGATTCGCGGCGGAACTGCTCGTCGCGCTCGTTGAGCACCTGTCCGATGCTCGCGTCCACCTGCCCCTGCTCGATCAGGCTGAAGAGCTGGGTGTGCACGTTGTTCCAGATCTCGGTGTACTGCTCCTGCTGGCTCCTCGTCTGCGACTGGATGCTGTCCAGCCCCTCGTTGGCGAACCTGATGATGTCGCCCCCGTACGCCGCCATGTCTGTCCCCTTCGTTGTGAATGGTCGCTGCGCTGTGGAATGGTCGCCGCGCTGTGAACCGGTCAGGCGCCGGTCAGATGCCCTGGGCCACGCCCAGGTCGACGCGGATGCCGGAGGTGTCGACGCCGTTCAGCACGCTCTCCGCGTCGGCGTCCGTCTCGCGGCCGGTGGCCGCCGTCAGCCCCAGGTCCTGCGACAGCCCGTCGAGCGCGTTGGCCAACGCCTGCCCCGCGCGCCCCAGGTCCTCGTAGGTCGCCACGGCACGGCTGGTGCCGCCGCCGTTGTAGGCGGTGGCCACGTTCGCGCTGTGCCCGCCGATCCCCACGGCCACCGCTTCCATGTCCGTGTACGCCTGCTGGATGATGCCCATGACCCGCTCGACCTCTTCGGGAGCGAGCTTGACCTCGTCGCTGATCACCGTTTTCCCCCTTGCTCGGATTCCGCCGGCTGGCGGCAAGAGGGAGTCTGTGGCGGTCGTTCGGCGCCGGGCAATGGGCTCCGGCTGTCCCGGACAGTCCGGCGACGTCTCACCTGGTCAGAGCGTTGTCCGGACACGGATCCGGACAGGGCGAGGTGGTGCGGCGAGCTGGTAAGGGCGGATCGGCCGATGATGAACGGCCGTATCGAGGCGGGAGAAAAACGCTCGACCCCGGGTCCCCGGACCTGATGCTGGCCCGTGCGACCCGGGGGAGTTCAACCTCGGTGAGCCCCGCGTGCCGGCCTCAGCCGGCCAGGCGGGTGCCGCCGTCGGTCAGCCGGACCGGGGCACCCGTTTGGGCGGACAGGTTGGCCGCGCTGCCGATCAGAACGCTGCGGATGCCGTCGCGGTAGCCGGCGGGCCGCCCCAGCGGGTCGTCGGACGGGCCGTGGAAGATGTCGTCGAGCAGCAGCCGGTCCCCGCCGCCGTGCGCTCCCGCGCCGCTCTCGATGGCGATGTCCCGCGCCTTCTCCCAGTGCCGGTGCAGGATCAGCCGCTCCCAGGTGCCCTCCGCGTTCGCCTTGGACGCGGCGCTGGGGTCGATCGCGGCGTGCGGGGGCGTCCAGGCCCGTTCGCAGACATCCAACTCGACGCGGCCCTCGGTGCCGTTGAAGACCACTCGGTAACCCTCGTACGGCGCGTGGGCGTTGAGGGAGTAGGTGAGCATCGCCCGGTTCGCGTAGCGGACCAGGACCGCCATGTTGTCGTCGATGGTGATACCGGGGCCGAAGACGTCCCGGTCCCGGATGTAGCCGTCCTCGTGCTCGGCCCGCAGGTAGAGCTCGGTGAGCCGGGGATCGGCGGAGACGTCCAGGATGAACGGGTCGCTGCCGAGTCCCGGCGCCCCCTGCCCGCGCGCGGGACGGCCGGTCAGGCCCCGGGCGGCGGCGTTCTCGTCGCCGTAGAACCGCAGGTCGGCCTGGGCGAACACCAGCTCGGCCGCCGAGTCCAGCCACCAGTTGACGAGATCGAAGTGGTGGCTGGCCTTGTGGACGAGCAGCCCCCCGGAGGATTCCCGGTCCCGGTGCCAGCGGCGGAAGTAGTCGGCGCCGTGGATCGTGTCCAGCAGCCACTCGAAGTGCACCGAGGTGACCTCTCCCACGGCGCCTTCGGAGATGAGCCTGCGCACCGCCGAATTGCGCGGTGAATAGCGGTAGTTGAAGGTCACGACGAGCTCGCCGGCGCTGCGTGCCGCCGAGTCGGCGATGGCGGCGCACCCCGCCGCGTCCGTGGTCAGCGGCTTCTCGACCACGACGTTCCGGCCGGCGTCGAGCGCCGCGCACACATACGTGGCGTGCAGCGCGTCCACCGTGGTGACCACCACGGTGTCGGCGCGCTCCAGGAGTTCGCCGAAGCGGTCGGGCGCGAAGCAGGGAACCTCGGGCCGGCCCGATCGCGCGATGGTGCGGTTGTAGTAGTTCATGCGCGTCTGGTTGACGTCGCACAGGCCGGTGATCTCGCCGGCGTCGCTCCAGTCGGTCAGGAGCGCGTCCACATACATCCGGGCGCGATGGCCGAGACCGACGAAGGCGTATCGGGTACCCACAGCTTGCTCCTGGTTCGGGCGTCGGGGCGACCGGCGCGGGACGGCACCGGTCGCGGTGTCTCTCGCCGGCCCGCCCGGCTCCCTCTCCGAAGAAGGGCCGGCCGGGCGGGCCGGACGGTCGCGGCACGGTCAGCCCAGGGTCGAATCGGCCTCGGCGAGGAACGCGGAGGCGGCCTCCTGCGGGCTCTGGTTGCCGAACAGGACCTCCTGGCCGTAGCGCTCCAGCATGTCGGGGATGTCACCCGCGCCCAGGGGCGGCGCGGTGGGAGCCGCGCTGAGCTCGCTGGCGATCTCGTTGAAGAACTCCAGCGAGGCGACGTCCGCCTCCGGGAGATCGCCCTGGATGCTCTCCAGCACGCTGGAGTTGATGGGCAGTCCGCGGTCCGAGCCCAGGATGGCTCCCGCCTCGGGGTCGTTCACGAGGAAGTCGATGAGCTGGGCCGACTCCTCGGGGTGCTCCGTCCCGGCGAAGGACGACCAGAACATGCTGGGCTGCAGGTACATGCCGTTGGTCTGGGCGTCGGGGAGGGTCGGGAAGCGCAGCAGCTCGATGGTCTCGCCCGAGCCGATGCTGATGGCGCTCAGCTGGTTGCTCCACCACATGCCGAACGCGCCGTCGTTCGTGAAGACCAGGGCGTTCTCGACCGAGCTGCCGAGTTCGGCGCTGAGCGCCGCGTCCGGCGCGGCGCCGGTGTCCTGGTGTTCCAGCTGCAGCTCGAACCACTCGACCAGCGTTTCCTCGGAGACACCGAGGCCGTCCTCGGTGTACATCTGCTCGCCGCGCTGCTCCGCGAAGATCCTCAGGAAGGCGTCGTTGAACGACGGCTGGGAGCCGTAGGTGTCGTCCCCCGTGGCCTCGCTGATCTGCTGGCTGATCTCCAGGTAGTCGTCCCAGGTCCAGGTGGTGTCGTCCGGGAGCTCGACCCCCGCCTCCTCGAACACGGCGGTGTTCGCCATGAGGGCGAAGGTGTTGGCGCCGGTGGGTATGCCGACCTGCTGATCGTTCACCAGGCCGGACGCCAGCACGTTCGGGTCCATGTCCGCCGTGTCCACCCGGTCCGTCAGGTCGGCGAGGATCTCGTTGTTGGCGAACTCTCCCAGCCGGCGGATCTCGATGGCGAAGACGTCCGGGGCCTCGCGGGAGGCAACCTGCGTGGTCAGCCGGTCGTAGTAGGGGGTGAAGTCCGTGAACTCCGGCTCCACTTGAATGCCGGGGTTCTTCTCCTCGAAGAGAGCGATCGCCTGCTCGGTCAGCTCGGCCCGGGAGTCGTTCCCCCACCAGGCCATCCGCAGCGTCACCGATCCGTCGTCGGAACCCCCGTCGTCGCCGCCGCACGCGGTGGCGCCCGCCAGGAGCGCCCCCACCGCGGAGAGCGCCGCGTACATTTTCCTTCTCCGATAGAACATGACATTCCCTTTCATCAAGACCGGGGCTATTTCAACCCGGTGGTGGCGATGCCTCGGATCAGATATCTCTGACCGGCGAGAAAGAACCCGAATATGGGGCCCAGAGACAGCACGGACATGGCGAACATGGGGCCCCAGGACGAATTGCCACTGGAATCCATGAAGGTGCGCAGCGCCACGGGCACCGTGAACATGTCGGGGTTGGTGAGGAAGATCAGCTGGCTGAGGAAGTCGTTCCACGTCCAGATGAAGGTGAAGATCGCCGTGGTGGCCAGCGCGGGCATGGACAGCGGGATGATGATGCGGCTGAAGATCCGCCAGTGCCCGGCCCCGTCGATCCTGGCCGCCTCGTCCAGATCCCTCGGCAGTGTCCTGATGAACTGCACCATCAGGAAGATGAAGAACGCGTCCGTGGCCAGGAACTTGGGGATGATCAGCGGCCAGAAGGTGTTGATCCAGTCGAGCTCGGAGAACAGGACGTACTGCGGGACGAGCACGGCGTGCAGGGGCAGCATGATCGAGCCCAGCATCACCGCGAACCACAGGCGCTTGAGGGGGAACTCCAGCCTCGCGAAGGCATAGGCCGCGAGCGAACAGGCCACGAGGTTGCCGACCACCGCACCCGCCGTGACGATGGCCGAGTTGACGAAGTAGGTGCCGAAGGAGTGGCTCAGCGCGCCCCAGCCCTCGGAGAAGTTGTCGAGGGTGACCTCACCCGGGATCAGGCCGGTCTCCCGGAAGATGAGCTCCTCCGGCTTGACGGCGCTGGAGACCATCCACAGCAGCGGGTAGAGCATGACGAAGCCGAACCCGATGAGCAGCAGATGCGTGAAGAGACGGTGGCGCTGCGCCGCACCCAGCGTTCTGGCCAGCAGGGTGCCGTTGCGCTCAGTTTTAGTTGTCACTGTAGAACACCCAGTATTTCGACATGACGAAATTGACGGCCGTGAACGAGGCGATGATGAGAACGAGCACCCAGGCCATCGCCGACGCGTATCCCATTTCCAGGGAAGGACCGAATCCCTTCAGATAGATGTACATGGTGTAGAACAGCGTGGAATCCGCCGGTCCGCCCTTCCCCCCGCTCACCACGAACGCCTGGGTGAAGGACTGGAACGCGTTGATGAGCTGTAGCACCAGGTTGAAGAAGATGATCGGCGTGAGCAGCGGCAGCGTGATGGAGCGGAACTGCCGCAGTTTGTTGGCACCGTCGATCCCCGCCGCCTCGTAGAGACTCTGCGGGATCTGCCGCAGGCCGGCCAGGAAGATGACCATCGGCGAGCCGAACGTCCAGACGTTCAGGACGATCAGCGTTCCCAGGGCGGTGTCCGGGTCGGCGATCCAACTGGTGCCCTCGACTCCGAAGATGCCGAGGAAGCCGTTGACGATGCCGTCGTCGCCGAAGATCTGCCGCCACAGGATCGCGATGGCGACACTTCCGCCGAGCAGCGAGGGCAGATAGTAGATCGACCGGTAGATGGGGAGTCCGGAGACTCCGCGGTCCAGGAGCAGGGCGAGCGCGAGCGCGAAGCCCAACTGGAGCGGGACGGAGAGGAAGACGTAGATCGCCGTGTTCCGCAGCGCCTTCATGAAGCGCGGGTCATCGGTGAACATCCGCTCGTAGTTGTCCAGCCCGACCCAGTCGGCGTCGCCGATCAGGTTGTAGTCGGTGAAGGACAGGTAGAGCGAGGCCACCAGCGGTCCCGCGGTGATCACGGCGAGGCCGACGAACCAGGGCGCCAGGAACAGATAGGCCGTCAGCGCCTCGCGGCGGCGGCGGACCTTCGCCCCTTTTGCCTCGGGCGCCGTTTTGCGCAGCGACAGCGGCCGGGCCCGGGTGGGCTCCGCGCGTATCTCGGTGCGAGTCATGCCGGACCGCCCCGTCCGCCCGGCCGGGACTGACAACGGACGTTCACCGCACGGTGCTTGGGCCGGCCCCTCACGGAAGTGCCGGGAATATGCTTGATCATCTGCACTCTCCCTGCGAGCGCTGGATTCGGACAACGGACGAAAAGCTCATGGATTGCGTCTGCCGACTCGCGCCCTCGGCGGGCGGTCGGCCGGTAAGCGCTCTCCATACGGGCGTGGTGGGCGGGGACGTGCGGGGAAACGAGGTGTGGCTCAGCCCGCGGAGGGCTCGGGGACCTCTCCCGGTCGGGAGCGGAAGGCGAAGTCGCGGCCGGTGCCGCTCATTCGGGCGTTGTGAGGCGTGGTTTCGGGCGAGGTGTCGGGGATGTCGTCGCGGCTCACCGGGCGTCCCACCCCTCGACGATGGCGGCCACCGCGTCCCGTTCGGCCTCCGGCAGAGGCGCGCTCGGGGGGCGGATGTCGCGGCGGCACAGGCCGAGTGCCGCAAGCGCTTCCTTGACGACCGTGACGTTGTTGGCCGACTGCCGCTCGGCGCGCAGTTCTTCGAAGGGGCGGATCAGCTCCCACACCTTCATCGCCGCCGGGTAGTCACCGGCCCGCAGGGCGTGCAGCATCTCGATCGACACCTCCGGCACGACGTTCACCAGTCCCGAGGTGAACCCGGTGGCGCCGCACGCGAAGTAGGCCGGTGCCGACAGCTCCGCGAGCCCGGCCACCCACACGAAACGCTCCAGACCCGCGTCCCGCGCCACGGCGGCGAACCGCACCGGGTCCGGCACCGCGTACTTCACCCCGATCACATTGGGGCACTCCTCCCCCAGCCGGGCGATGGCGGCGCCGCTGATCAGCGGGTTTCGGATGTAGGGCACCACCCCCAGCTCCGGCACGGCCCGGGCGATGTGCCGGTGGTAGTCCACCCAGCCGTCCCTTGACACATACGGGTGCACCGGTTGATGCACCATCACCATCCGCGCCCCCGCCTCCCGCGCGTGCACGGCGGCGGCCACCGCCGTGGGCACCTCCTGGCCGACGCCCACGATGATCCGCGCCTCCCGGCCCGCCTCGGCGATCGTCAACTCCACTTCCAGGCGGCGCTCTTCGGGGGTGAGGGAGTAGAACTCGCTGGTGTTGCCGTTCGGCGTCAGTGTCCGGACGCCAGCGTCGAGCAGCCGACGGACCAACGCCCGGTAGGTGTCCTGGTCCAGCCGGTCCTCGGCGTCGAAGGGGGTGACCGGGATGGCCACCACATCGGCGAGCGCGGCACGCTGCACCGCGAACAGCTCGGCGGACTCCGCCGCGGTGGGGCCGGCCGGGGCGGTCATGACGCCCCTCCCGCGGAGGCCGTGGGAAACGTGGAGTCCGCGGAGTCCAGGGGGAACGCGCGCAGCACAAAGCCCTCGATGTGCTCCCGCAGCAGCCCGGCGGCCTCCTCGGCCTGCCCCGCCTCCGCGCGGGCCAGGATCTCCCGGTGCTCGGCGGCCTCGCGCTCCCAGGTCGGCCGCGCCTGCCAGGCGACCGAGGACACCAGGGCCGCCTGGTCGCGCAGGTCGTCCAGCATCCTCACCAGCAGCGGATTGCCGCACGGCAGGTACAGCGCCCGGTGGAAGTCCCGGTTGGCCAGCGAACGTTCCGCCGTGTCGCCGGCCGCGTCGGCCCGTTCGAGCGCGGCGTGCGCCTCGGCCAGCGAGGCCCGTTCGCCGACCGTGCGGCGCAGCGCCTCCGGCTCCAGCAGCAGCCGCACGTCGTAGACCGAGCGGGCCATCGTCGCGTCCACCGCGCGCACCGCGGCGCCCTTGTACGCGCTCATCACCACAAGTCCTCGTCCGGCCAGGGTCTTCAGCGCCTCCCTGACGGGGGTCTTGGAGACGCCGAACGTCCGAGCCAGTTCGGTTTCCACCAGCGGGGTGCCGGGGACCAGTCCGCCGGTCAGAATCGCGTGCTTCAACTGCTCCATGACGTACTGCGTGCGAGAAGGGATGGGCACCGGCGCGGAATTGGACAGGGGTGCGTTCATGCGTGACGGGGCCTTACTGCGAGGTCTGGATACGGCCCACATTCAGGCGTGTCTCGTATATGAGATATCGCGTACGAGCCGCAGTGCCGATGAACGTAGGTTGCGCGGAGCGCCGAGTCAACAGTTCTGACGAAAGTGCCGCCGACGGCCCGACGGGAGCGTCCGCGCGGGCGGATCACCGGGTGTGCCCAGGTGTTGACGTGCGGCGGCTGTGGCGGCGCGGCGGGCCGACGGCCGTCCGGGAAACCATTTGCTCGCCGGCCGTGGCGGCGGTTGGCTCCCCGGCATGAGGGAATCGAGGTCGAACGAACCGACGGTGGTCCTGGGTGGCACGGGAAAGATCGGCCGCCGGGTGGTGCGGCTGCTGCGGGAACGCGGCGTGCCGGTGCGCGTTGCCTCGCGCTCCGGCGAGCGGCGTTTCGACTGGACGGACCGGACGACATGGGAGCCCGCGCTGCGCGGGGCGAGGTCGGTCTACCTGGTGTATCTGCCCGACCTGGCGAGCCCCGACGCGGCGCCGCGTCTGCGGGAGGTGGGCGAACTGGCGGTGTCGCAAGGCGCCGAGCGGCTGGTGTTCCAGTCGGGAGGCGGATGGCCGGAGGCGGTCCCCGCCGAGGAGGCGGTGCGCAAAGCCGGGGCGGCGTGGACGGTGCTGCGGCCCGCGTGGTTCGCGCAGAACTTCAGCGAGGACCTGTTCCTCGAACCGCTGCGGCGCGGTGAGGTGAGGCTGTCGGCGGGCGACGGAGGCGAGCCGTTCGTCGATGCCCGGGATGTCGCGGAAATGGCGGTGGCGGCGCTCACCGAGGACGTTCACGCCGGGCGGGTATACGAGTTGTCCGGGCCGGAGTCGCTGAGCTTCGGTGACGCGGTCGCGCGCATCGCGCGGGCCAGCGGACGCGATATCCGCTACGTTTCGCTGACGCCCGAACGCTTCGAGAGCGAGCTGGTCCGGACGGGCGTGCCGGCGGAATTCGTCGCGCTGGAACTGGGGCGCTTCGCGGCCGTGCGCAGCGGCGCGTACGCCGAAGTCTCGGACGGCGTGCGGCGCGTGCTGGGGCGCGAGCCGAGATCGTTCGCCGAATATGTGCGGGAAACGGCGGCCACGGGGGTGTGGGCGAATGCCGGATAACGCGGATCCTTCCGGCCTCCCCGCCCGCTTCTCTGCCAAAGGCGCAGGCCAGGGGTCCGTCAGGGGCGCGGGGCCTTCTCGCCGTGCGTGGCCGCGTATTCCGCCGCGAGCCACGGGCCCAGGTCGTCGATGAGCATTCCGAGCACTGCCTGATCGGGCGAGGGTGTGCGGCCGATGGACGCGGCGATGCGCATGTGTGCGGCGCGCTCGGGGTAATAGCGGCCGAAGAGTTCGGCGGATTGCTCCAAGTCGCTGGTCCAGCCGCCCCATTGGGGCATGATCAGGGTGAATGCCGTGCGAACGAGGCGACGGCCGACGAGTCGGGCGAGGGTTTTCCGCTCGGCGTCCGTGGCCGCTTCGGCCGCCTTTGCGCGCCAACGCGGCAGCAGGCGGGCGAGATCGCCGTTCGTTTCGCGCGCGAGCAGGGACGTGGGGCGATAACGGGGCAGATGTTCCGCCACGTCGGGACCGAGCAGCGGGGTGCAGAGGCAGGCGATGAAGAATCCGAGATCGTGGCGTTCGAGTTCGCTGAGCAGAACGCGGGTGCTGGTCAGCAGGATTCCGACGCCGTCGATTTGAGGGAACGCGCGGTCGAGTGCGGCCTCGATCGCTTTCGCGTCGGCGCGGTCGGCCTCGGTGGGCTCGTCGTGGAGGGCGAGTTGGAGGTCGAGGTCGGAGACTCCGGGTCTGGCGGTGCCGCGCGGGATGCTGCCGTAGAGGTAGGCGCTGTGCAGGCGGGTGGGATCGAACGTCTCGGTGATGCGTGCGCGGGCGGCGTCGACCACGGGGACGAACGCGGTGGGCACGCGGTCCAGCGCGCCTTCGCGGGCGATCGTTCCGTCGCGGTCCAGCCCTCGTCCGTCCATGGGGTCACTATGCCTGGTCCGGGGGCCGGCCGGGCGGCCCCCGGACCTCGGGTGATCGGCGGCGGGACCGCGTCGCTACCCGGCGTAGGTCTCGAATTCGGCGACCCTCGGCGTGCCGGCCGAGCTGGTGATCTCAAACGTGATCTTGGCCAGTGACGTCGAGGGGAAGGTGATGACACCCGCCCCGCTGCCGGAGGCCAGGACGGCGCCGGTCCCGGCGTTGACGACCCTCCAGGACCCGATGTTCCCGGTGGCGCCCGATGCCTCCCGGATGTTGATCCTGGACACCGTGGTCGCGGAGCTCCACTTGATCGAGATGGCGCCGGTCGAGCCGGTCGGCGACCAGTAGGTGTTCATGTTGCCGTCGCGAACGTTGCCGTAGCTCGTCCCGTCCGCCTTGCTGGAGCCGTCGGAGCCGGCTCCGATGCTGAGGTTGGTCCCCGTCGGGTCGGTCGGGTCGGGGTCGGGCTCCGTCGGGTCCGGGTCGGGCTCCGTCGGGTCGGGCGTCTGGGGCGTGCAGTTGCCGTCCGACTCCCGCATGCCGGTGTTGGCGCCCGCCGTCTGCCTGACCACGCTCGGCACGCAACTGGCGGCGTCGAGCGTGTAGGAGTAGGGGATGCTGACGCTGGTGTTGGACTGCGGGTTGGGGCCGGCCGGGTTGTTGTCCTCGCCCGGGCTGGACCAGGTCACGTTGTCGAAGATGTTGCCGTTGACCTGCCAGTAACCGGCCGCGTCGGTGTAGAAGGTGCCCAGGACGTCCTTGGAGTCCTCGAAGTAGTTGTTGTCCACCCTGGCGCGGGCTCCGGCCCGGGAGTTGATCCCGGACTCGTTGAGGCCCGCGTAGTGGTTGTTGTAGATGTGGGCGATGCCGCCGCGCAGCAGGGGGGCGCGGGAGTCGATGTTCTCGTACAGGTTGTGGTGGAACGTGATGTAGCCGTTCGAGACGTCGCTCTCACTGGACCCGACGAGCCCACCGCGGCCGGAGTTGCGCAGGATGCTGTAGGACAGCGTCACATACTGGGTGTTGTTTTTCATGTCGAAGAGGCCGTCGAACCCCTCCGACTCCCCACCCGACGCCTCCAGGGTGACGTGATCGACCCAGACGTTGCGGACGTCGCTCTCCATGCCGATGGCGTCACCGCCGTTGGACGTGGGCGAGCCCGACTTCTTGACGTTCCGGACGGTCACGTTCTGGATGATGATGTTGCTGGCCTCGCGAATGTGAATGCCGAGCTGGTCGAAGACGGCTCCGCTGCCGACACCGACGAGCGTCACGTTGCTGATCTGCTTGAGCTCGATCACACCGTCGGCCGTGTTGCAGCTCTCGCCCGACACCTTGCTGGTGTTGCCGTGGTTGATGGTCCCCTCGACCTCAATGATGATCGGGGTACTGGCACTGGCCCGGCCGCACAGGGCGGCGTGGATCGCGGTGCCGGTGGTGGCCCGGACCGTCTGCCCGCCCGCACCGCCGGTGGTCCCACCGTTCTGGGTCGCGTAGCCGCTGGCGCTTCCGGTCGCCGCCGACGCCTCGGGCATCGACAGAACCACACCGGTCGCGATCGCGACGGCCATAAAGGCCAGCATCGCGTAGAGTCGCAGCGCGACTGATCGTTTCATCCTCGGCTCGCCTTTCGTCTTCGAATACTGGGTGCTGCTGCCGCACACCGCGGTTGTCCCGGTGGGCCGTCGAAGCTGCCGGCCCACCGCCGGGCGGTCGTCCACCGGCCCGGATGGGTGTTCTTCTCGAAGGGGATCCGGCCGGTCGTGGTGGACCGGCCGGTCCATGACCCGGATCCCGCCGGAGGTCACAAGGGGACCGCCGTCCTCGGCGAGGGACCGGTCGGGTTCGCCGGTGCGGGAGCGCGCGGGCTCGTTCCGCCGGACGGGAACGGCTTGGAGCCGTCGGTGGACACGTCGCGCTCGGCGCGTTCGACGACGATGGGCCCGGCCGAACGCGCGGGGCACGCGTTGCCCGGCCGGGGCGTTGGGAAGTCATGAGCGGACTGTGTAGGGGGTGGTCAGCGGTGCGGGGGTGGGGCGTTTCCCGTGTGTGAACCCTCGGCCGTGCAAGCGCTTGCCGTCATGGATGAGGGTCCCCCAGTCCATTCGGGCACGTGAACGGATCAAGAGTAGGGGCGGGGATCAGTACAATCCCGCGCAGCGCGAGGACAATACCGCGCGGCCGGGCGTCAGCGGCCTCAGCGAGCGTTCCGCCCCCCGGGCGGCTGCGCACGGCCTCATCGGCATGAAAGCGAGATGAAAGCAGCGCTGCGATTCTCTCCAGTAAGCAGCTCAGAGCGAGTTGGGGAAACATGTCCAGCGACCACGAGCAGCAGCTTCACCCCCCACAGCAACCCCGCCGCCGGCACGCTCACGAACGGCTGCCGGCCGACCGCATACCAGCGGTCCGCCAGGACTGAGTCGAACATCTCGAGGTGCGCCCGAGCCGCTCACCGATGGGATCACCTTCCGAAGAAATCACCGACGTCGTCACGCCCTTCAGCCGCCGCGCCCGGAGGGGCGGCGCCCCCGCGACCGCCACCGTGCGCCCGACGATTTGATGACGCACGCCCAAGGGGCTGATCAAGCTCACGTTGGAGGATCAATTGCTGGAATTCCGCATTCTGGGATCTGTCGAGATTTGGTCCGAAAACCGACGGCTACAACTATCTGGAACGAAACGTCCGGCCGTCCTGGGTTCTCTGCTGCTGGCCGACGGTATGCCGGTCTCGATCAACCGGCTGATCGATGCGGTCTGGGAGGACCAGTCGCCCTTCACCGCCATCAAACAGATTCGCAACACCACGTCCGATCTCAGGCGGCTCCACTCCGAGATCGGCGAACGGCTCACCCTGGTGGGAGACGGGTACCAGCTCAAGGTGGAAGACAGCCAGCTCGACGCGAGGGTGTTCACACGTCGTGTGGCCGAGGCGCGGCAGCTACGGAGAGACGGCGACCATGCGGGGGCGCTGGACCGGTTCCGAAATGCTCTGTCCCTCTGGCGCGGACCCGCGTTGTCCGGGATTGAAAGCGCGGCCCTCCAGGCTCAGGTCATGGGGCTGAACGAGCTCCGGCTCTCCGTCATGGAGGAGCGCATCGAACTCGAACTCGTTCAGGGCCACCATGAGTCTCTCCTTGGTGAACTGTATGCGCGGGTGGCCGAGAACCCGCTTCGTGAGCGGTTGGCGGCCCAGCTGATGCTGGCGCTCTTCCGGTCCGGCGCCCAGTCGCATGCCCTCGCCGTCTACGAGCGGACTCGTCAGGTCCTCAAGGAGGAGCTGGACGTCGAGCCCGGGCCTGAGTTGCAGGAGTGTCATCGCCACATCACGACAACTGACTCCGCGGGCGTCAAAACGCAACTCATTCGAGCACTGTATCCCAACAATCTGCCGCCCCGTCCCGTTCACTTTCTCGGCCGGAACGCAGAGCAACAGTTCCTCATGAAGTTGAGCAGAGTCTCCGGAGCGAGCGGCCCGTCGCATTCGCCTCATCCCAAGGTCATCGTGATCGATGGCATGGTCGGAATCGGCAAGACGGCGCTGGCCGTCCATGTGGCACATCAATTTTCCTCGCGGTACCCGGATGCCCAGTTGTTCGTCGATATGAGCGCACCTGCGGCCGGAAATCAACCGCTGGATCCGAGCTCGGCGTTGGCGGCGCTTCTGTCGGGGTTGGGTGTTCCCCCGGGGAGTATTCCCGATGGCCTGGGAGAGCGATCCGCCACCTGGCGCAGGATGGTCGCCGACCGCCGTGTACTGATCCTGCTCGACAACGTGAGCGACACCAGGCAGATCCTTCCTCTGCTGCCCGGCGTGTCCGACTGTCTCACCATGGTGACGAGCCGGAACCGGCTCACGAATGGCGCCGACTTCCATCAGCTGACCCTCCAGGAGATGTCGCCGGCAGAGGGACGTGAGCTGTTCGGCAGAATCCTTGGTAACGAGCGCGCCGTTCAGGAGCCCGGGGCCGTGGACGCGATCGTCGACCTGTGCGGCCGTCTCCCGCTGGCCATCCGGATCGCGGCGGGGAAATTGCGTCACCGTCCATCGTGGCCCGTCTCCCGCCTGGCTTCCCATCTGGCCATCAGCAGGGAGACTCGGACCGCTCCGCACGCGGGGGACGACAGCCTGATCGAGGCATTCCGGCAGGTGTATGACGATCTGAACACGCTTCAGCAGTACATCTTTCGTCTGCTCGGCCGACTGCCCTCGGAGCACGTCGAAACGCATAGCGTTTCAGAGCTGTCGGGTCTGTCCGGGACACACACCGATCAACTGCTCGAGTCATTCGTCGATGCCCACCTCCTGAGTACGTCCGCACCTGGTCGTTACCGCATGCACAAGCTGCTTCGCGCGTATGCCGCTCGACTCGCCGGTGAGGTGAACGCCTCCGCGAGACGTTCCGGTAGTCCGCTCACGAAAGCCGGTCCGGCCACCTGGCTGTTCGGCTGCGGTTGACCTGAACGCGAAGTGAGCGGAGCTCCTCGTAGTACGGCAGGGAGCGCCGCATGTATCCATGGAGCACAGGGGAGGCCGTGATATCCGGGTACGCCTTCTTCGTGAGGACCTCGAAACCGCTGCTGGCGCTGACGTCGCGATGCCACTCCCGCGTCGGAAGCCACTCCTTGCGGGTCTCGGGGCGCCAGGCGAGCGCGCCGGCCCGGAACGTGATGTCCATCCGCGCGCAGTAGGCCCGTATGATCCCCTCCGGGTCGGCCATGAGGTCCTCGGCATCGATGACGACGGGAGTCTCCCCACTGCGTTGCCGCACGACGGTGAACAGTTCGTGCAGCGCCTCGAAGCCTATCTGGTCATATCCGATGCCGGGGTTGAGCGCGTGGCAGGAGGCGATCGTCTCCCGGGGGTGCCGGATCAGAAACGCGTGACGCGCGTCGCGGGCGAGAAACGCCTCATCGGCGAGGACCCCGGGATATCGGTTCTCCGTGGTGTCCTTGACGAACACGGTGCACCGCTGTCCGAGCCCGCGCAACGCCGCCAGCGCCTCCCGTTCGCCGTGAACCGACACCTCCCCGATGTCCGACACCCCGAAGTTCGCCAAGCAGGAGAAGGGTTCGAAGACCGCCGTCACGTCGCCGCGCTCGCACATCATTCGGAAGACCGCTGTGGAGCGCGCGCGGGGCACGCTCCACAGCATCAGGATGCGCGGCCGTTCCTCGGGTGTCGCCATGCCCTTCCCTTCTCCTAGGCGTCTTTCAGCGCCGGTTCTTCTTCCTCGTTCTCCAGCACGCCCGGCACGTCCGTGACCGAGCGGACCGGCGACAGGGCGAGCACCACGCCGGCCTGGAGGATGCCGACGGAGGCCACGACCAGGGCGGCGGTGACGCCGAGGAAGGCTCCCAGGGCACCGCCGACAACGGCTCCCACGGGCGCGATGCCCGTCACGACCGTGCGGATCGACGCGTTCATCCGGCCCTGGAGATGATCGGGGGTGATGGCCGCCCGGTAGCTCCGCAGATTGACGTTGCCGACGATCACCATGGCCCCGTCGACCAGGCGCATCACGACGACCAGGGCGATCGCGAGGGCCACGGGTACCACGGTGGCCACGGGGAGCAGGGCGGAGGCGAGTCCGGCCAGAGTCGTCGACACCACCAGGGTGCGCCCCAGGCCCAGCGCGCGGCCCATCCGTTCGGCGATCAAGGCGCCGATGAGCGCGCCCGCGCCGGTTGCCGAGAAGATGAGGCCGATGTAGATCGGCTCGATCTCCAGCGTGCGGACGATGAAGATCAGAAAGATGGGCTCGAACGCCAGGGTGAAGAAATTGAAGATCAGCGTGGCGCCGGTGAGCACCCGGATGGTCGGGTTGTGGACGATGAAGGCGAGTCCCTCCCGGATGTCCTGCCAGATGCTCCCGCCCTCGTCGGAGCCCTCGCGGGGGGTCTCGGCGGTCGTGATCCGCAGAGTGAACAGGGCGGAAACGGCGTAGGTGACCGCGTTGGCGATGAGCGCGAACGGGGCGGTCATCACCTGGATGACGGCGCCGCCCACCGAACTGCCGCCGATGTTCGTGACGGAGATGGACATCTCCAACTTGCTGTTGCCCTGCACGAGGTCCTTGCGGGACACCACGGTGGGCAGAAAGGAGGCGGTGCCGACGTCGGAGATGACGCTGCAGCAGCCGACCAGGAACGCGATGAGCATCAGCAGTGGTGCCGACAGCCAGTCCTGCCACCAGGCCAGCGGGACGGCCAGCAGGAGCACGGCGCGTGCGGCGTCGCTGAAGGCGATGATGGGGCGTTTGGGCCTGCGGTCGAGCCAGACCCCGACGAAGAGGCCGATCAGGAGGTACGGAACGTACTCCAGGGCGACGATCAATCCCATCTCGAAGACCGATGCCGACAACGATTGCGCGGCGACCAGGGGCAGAGCGATGCCGGTCATCTTCGAGCCGAGGGTCGAAGCGGTCTGCCCCAGCCAGAGGTTGCGGAAGTTGGCGTGCCGCCAGAGGCTGGTGGACGTTTCGGTCACGGATGGACACCTTGTTCGTAGACGTGTGCGGGCACTGAGCTTTCGGAGATCAGTCCTGCTCTTCTTCGCCGAGAACCTTCCCGACGAGCGCGGAGAGGTTCTCCGCGACACGGTCGATGCGCCGGTCCAGGCTCAGGGTCTCGTGCATCTGGATCATGGGCGGGTCGAGCTTCCGCCGGGCGTACAGCGAGCAGGCGAGGTTCCGGCACAGGTACTCGCCCACCGTGTTGCCCCGCCTCCCCTCCTTGCCGGCCTTCCGGGCGGCGAACAGGGCTGTGCCGCCCAGGGGATGCGTCGTGACACACAGGGCGCACATCGTCTTGCGGCGGAAGTCCGGACCGCGCGCCGTCGCGCGCATCTCCATCCCGACCAGTCGGTCGCGCCAGTTCGTCACGAGGTAGGAGCGATTCGCGTCCCTGCCGTCGGCCCACGCCAGGAAGTCGAGATCCTGCCAGGCCACGTCGTCCAGTCGCGGAATCACCAGTGCCTGGGCACGGCGCCTCGACATGTTGACCAGCGAGCGCCGTATGTCCTGAGTGGTGATCGGTTCCATTCGTATCCCCATGTACCGGAGGTGCCGGGTGTCGCTCAGTCATCGTCCGCCTCGGGGCCGTCCCAGGCCATGGGCCGCACCCGGGTGGTATCGGGGTCCACGAGAAAGTCCGGTCGGGTCAGCCGGGTCGGGGCGTTGCGCACCGCGTTGTAGGTGATGAGCAGGACGGCGCGGCGGTCGGGCGAGAGGTTGTCGGACGATGAGTGCACCAGGTTGGGGTGGAAGGCGATGAGCGTTCCGGCCGGGCCGACGAGCGTTGTGGTGCCGCATTCCTCGGTGAGTCTCCGAACCCGGGCGTCGGGGACCGTGTGGCTCAGCTTGGCCGAGACGTGTGCGTGCCAGGTCTCCCGC
Source organism: Streptomyces litchfieldiae (assembly GCF_031845365.1). Classification (NCBI taxonomy): domain Bacteria; kingdom Bacillati; phylum Actinomycetota; class Actinomycetes; order Kitasatosporales; family Streptomycetaceae; genus Streptomyces; species Streptomyces litchfieldiae. The sequence continues at coordinate 286,311 of NZ_JAVREL010000007.1, read as the reverse complement.
CCGGCCGGCTCCGGTGGCTTGGAGGCGTCGATCAGGTCGTGCCGGTGGGAGCCGGGAAGCACCGTCAGCGGGCCGTTGTGCTCGTGGACGTCGTCGATGTTGATGGCGATGGAGACGGCGTTCGGCGTTGGCATGCCGTCCTCCCGGGCCCAGAACGCGTAGTCCTGGTGCCAGGGCCACTGTTTCCCCTCGCGCGGGCTCTTGATGTTGACCTTGAACTGATAGACGTACACCTCCTCGCCCAGCAGCGTCTCGGCGAGGTCCACCAGCAGCGGATGCCGGATGAGCCGGGCACACACGTCGTTGTACCGGTGGCAGCCGTGCAGGGCACGGACGGTACGGGAGCCGGCCTCGTACACGACCTCGGGCCGCTCCATTCGGGACATCTCCTCGATACTGTGCCGCACGCTGTCGAGCAACGCGGGATCGAGCCCGGTCCCCGGGGCGTACCAGCCGTCCCTGGCGTAGTCGGCCCGTGCCGTGGCACGCTCCACCGCTTCCAGCCGCACCATGTCTTCCCTCTCCGTGGTCGTGCGTCTTCCGTCGTGCCTCGTGCGGGAGCGGCCTCAGCAGAACAGCACCTGCTCCAGAATCGTGCGATCGATCTTGCCGTTGAAGTTGAGGGGCAGTTCGTCGAATCGGACCAGCGACCGCGGGATCATGTAGTCGGGCAGTCGCTCCCGCAGCCGGGCGAGCACCTGCTCGGTGTCGGCGCCGGCTCCGGTGCAGGCGGCTCGCAGTTCGCGTTCGCCGTCGGCGCCTTCGCCCGCCACGACGACGGCCTCGCGGATCCCGTCGTGAGTTCGGATCAGTTCTTCTATCTCCCCGACTTCCACGCGGTGGCCGCGGATCTTCACTTGGTGGTCGAGGCGGCCGAGGTGGACGTGCCGGCCGTCTTCCTCAAGCACCCGGTCACCGGTGCGGTACCAGATCTCGTCGGTCATCTCGAACGGCCGGCGCAGTACTTGGGCGCCGTCGTCGTCGACGGTCATGAAACGGCCCGAGTTCTGCGCGGGGTCGAGGTATCCGGGGAAGCGCTGCACACCCCGCAGGAGGAGTTCGCCCTCCTGCGCCGGCTTCCCCTCGGGGTCGAGGATCAGGTATTCCGTCCCCGGGTAGGGCGAGCCGATCGGAACGGTGCCATTGCCGGTTGTTTCCCAGGAACCCGGATCGCCGCCCAGTCGGTACTCGTAGCACCCCGTGATCTCGGTGGGCCCGTAGATGTTGTCCACGGTGCTGTGCGGTGCCGCCTCCTGCCAGGCCCGGGCCTGCTTCCAGGTCAGCGGCTCGCCCGAGAACAGGCTCCAGCGCAGACCCGGCATGTCGCCGGGTGCGAGTTCACCCAGCCGCAGGGCCGTCGAGATCACCGAGGGGACGGAGAACCAGTGGGTGAGCCGGCGGCGGTTGACGAAGTCGACGGGAGCGAGGATCTCCTCCCGGCTGGGCACGACCAGCGCCGCTCCGGTCCCCCAGGCGACGAACATGTCGTGCACGGACGGGTCGAAGGTGAGCTCGGCCACCTGTGACACCCGCGCTCCCGGGCCGGCCGGGTAACGGGCGATGACGTGGCCGAGGAAAGCGCAGACCTGCCGGTGCTGGAGCGGAACACCCTTGGGGGCGCCGGTGGAGCCCGAGGTGAACAGGATGTAGGCGAAGTCGTCGGGGGTCGCACGGGAGCCGGGAAGCTCCGGCGCGGGGCCGTGGGCGAACTCGGCGAGCCGCCCGGGAGACGCCTCGTAGACGGTCGTGCCCACCTCGGCGGCACGCTCCGCGTCCGTGCTGATCACCAGGTCCAGTCCGGCGGCCGCGGCGATGTCGGCGTTGCGGGCGGGAGGGAAGCGCACGTTGAGCGGCACCGGGGTTGACCCCAGGCACAGGATCGCCAGGTATCCGGCGTAGGCGGCCAGGGTCCGCCCGGCCAGCAGCCCGACGCGGCGCGGCGCCGTGCCGCCGTGGCACTCGACCAGTGCGCCGGCCAGGCCGCGTACCACTCGCGCGAGCTCCGCGTAGGTGAGGACGTGCTCCTCGACCTCCAGTGCCGTGCGGGCGGGGTGTGCCATGACCGAGCGGTCGAACCAGTCGTACAGGACCACTTCTCGTGGGGATGTCACCTCTGCTCGCCTCCTCGTCGGGGCTGCCGGGGGCGTCGGACGACCCTGGGCTCGGCATCCCGGCCGCCCGTTCCCGCCCTCGCCCGGGTGTCCAGCACGGCGGCCAGCCGGTGGACGGTCCGGCCGTCGAAGAGATCCTTGACCCACACGTCGACCGCCAGCTCCTGCCGGAGACGGGCCACGAGCCGGGTGGCGAGCAGCGAGTGGCCGCCCAGGTCGAAGAAGCTGTCGTGGATCCCGATGTCCCGGTGTCCGAGAAACTCCTCCCAGACCGCGCACAGATACCGCTCCCGGTCGGTGCGCGGCTTCGCGCCAGGTCCCGGGGCGGGGGCGGGATCGGCGGGTTCCGGCAGCGCCTTGCGGTCCAGCTTCCCGCTGGCCGTCGTGGGCAGCGCGGAGAGCACGGCGTAGTGAACGGGCAGCATGTGGTCGGGGAGCCGTTGCGACAGCAGCCGTCTCACCTCGGTGGCAGCGGGGGCGAGGACCCCGGGCTCCGGGACCAGGTAGCCGGTGAGCCGGCGTGCGACCCCCTCGCCATGGACCGCCACCGCGGCCTCCCGGACGCCCGGGACCCGCCGCAGTTCGGCCTCGATCTCGCCCAGTTCGACCCGGTGTCCGCGGAGTTTGAGCTGACTGTCGTTCCGGCCCAGGAACTCCAGGGAACCGTCCTGGCGGTATCGCGCGATGTCGCCCGTCCGGTAGAGCCGTGCGCCGGGTACCGGGCCGAACGGGTCGGGTACGAATCGCTCGGCTGTGAGGTCGGGGCGGTTGACATAGCAGCGTGCGAGGTTCCCGCCCCCGATGTACACCTCGCCGGGGACGCCCATCGGCTGCAACGCGCCCGAGTCGTCCATGACGTAGACGGAGGTGCCGTACGCGGGCCTCCCGATCGGGGGCAGGGTCGGCCACGGCTCGCCGCCCCCCTCCCCCGCCGGCGTCCGCCGAGGCAGGGGCTGGCTGGTCGCCCGGTTGACCTCGCTCGGACCGTACTGGTTGATCAGCGTGCATCCGGGAACGCCCCGGAGCCACTCCTGGAGGGCGTCGGTGACCTGGAGTTGCTCGCCGCCGGACATCACATGCCGCAGGCTCAGCCGCCGTTCCCCGCCCTCGGCCAGCGACCAGCCGACGACGTTCATCAACCCGACGTAGGGAGTGTCCCAGCGCCCGATCCGTTCCCGGTCCAGGATGTCGAGCACTGCCCCGGGATCGCGCCGCGTCGCGTCGGTGGACAGCACGACCAGCCGGCCCCCTGCCTGCCAGGCGGCGAACATCTCGACGAACGAGGCGTCGAATCCCAGGGAGTTGAACTGCAGAACGGCCTCGCCCGGCCGAACCGGAATCTCGTCCCTGTCCCAGCGCATCAGATTGAGCAGCGAACGATGGGGCAGGGCCACGGCCTTGGGGCGCCCTGTGGAGCCCGAGGTGTGCAGGACGTAGGCCAGTTGGTCTCCCGCGGCGCGCGCCCGAGGGGTGCCGGACGCGCGTTCCGGTGCGTCGGCGAGGATCCGGTCCACCAGGAACAGCCGGCGTCCGGTCCGTTCGGTGAGCCGGGTGGCGCTCTTCTCGGTGTCCCGATGCGCGAGGATCGCGATCACGCCGGCCTCGTCGAGCATGGCACCGAGCCGCTCCGGCGGATCACCGTGGTCCAGGGGAACGTAGGCCGCGCCCGCTTTCAGTACGCCCAGCACGGCGATGAACGTGTGCGGTCCGCGCTCGGTGTACAGGCCCACCCGGTTCTCCGGGCCCAGACCCGATGCGATCAAGTGGCCGGCGAGCCTGTTGGCGTCCGCGTTGAGCCGCGCGTACGTGAGATGGCTGCCGTCATGTGTCAGGGCGATGGAGTCAGGAGTGCGTCGGACCTGCTGCTCGAACAACTGGTGGAGGGTGCTCGCCCGCAGGTCGTCGCAGGGCGTCCCGGAGGCGAGCCGGACCAGTTCGGCCCGCTCGTCGGGAGCGAGCAGGGGCAGCCGTGCGACGGGCATGTCCGGGTCCGCCAGCAAGGCGCGCAGCAGCACCTCGTAGTGGCGCAGCAGCCCGGTCACCAGGGACCGGGGGTAGAGATCAGTGTTGTGGTCGACCGTCAGCCGCACCCCGTCCTCGGCCGTCCTGGCCGACAGCACCAGGTCGAAGTCGAGAGAGCGGACGCCCAGGGACACCTCGCGGTCGGTCAGGCCCGGCAGGTGGATGTGCCGCTCCTCGCCCTCGTGCATGTCGAACACGATCTGCACGAGCGGGTTGTAGCTCGGTGAGCGCTCCGGCGAGAGCAGCGCCACCAGCTTCGCCAGCGGCAGGGTCTGGTGGGCGGACGCCTCCAGCACGGTCTCCCGGACCCGCCGGAGGTGCAGCCGGAAGGACTCGTCGCCGCTCACGGTGGCGCGCAGCGGCAGGGTGTTCACGAAGTAGCCGATCTGTCCTTCGTATTCCTCCCGCTCGCGGTTGGCGGCGGTCGTGCCCACGACGAAGTCCGGCTGACCGGTGTAGCGCCACAGCAGCACCTCGAAGGCGGCCAGCAGTGTCATGAACGGCGTGGCGTCCGCCTCGGCACTGAGCGACCGGATCCGGGCCAGCAGGTCGGCGGGGAGCAGAGCGGAGACGGATTCGCCCGCGTAGGTGCGGCGGGCGGGGCGCGGGGTGTCGGTGGGCAGCTCCAGCAGCGGCGGCGCGTCGGCCAGGAGTCCGGTCCAGTAGGAGACGTGCGCCTCCTCCCGGGCGGTGACCTGCTCCTCGCCGCGCTCCCAGAACGCGATGTCCGGGAACTGGACGGGCAGTTCGGCCAGGTCGGCGGGCTCATCGGCACACGCCGCGCGATACAGCTCGGCCAGCTCCGCGGCCAGGATGTCGTAGGAGGAGGCGTCGAAGACGATGTGGTGTACCACGACGACGAACAGGTGGTGCCGTTCCGCGAGGCGGTACAGGTGCGCGCGGATCAGCGGGCCCCGGCGCAGGTCGAACGGGCGGGCGGCCTCCCGGGCGGCGGCCCGCAATGCCTCCTCCATGCGCCGCTCGGCGGTCTCGCCGGCCGGGCCGGCGATGTCGGTCCGGCCGAACTCCACCGCTGGTTCGGACCCCACGGTCTGGACCGGGTTGGCGTCCCGCTCCTCGATCCTGGTCCGGAGCGACTCGTGCCGTCCGGCCAGCCCTGCCAGCGCCCGCTCCAGCGCGGGGACGTTCAGATCGCCGATGAGTTCCCGGGCGCGGGCGATGTGGTACAGCGAGTTGCCCGGCTGGAACTCCTCCATGAACCAGAGCGATTCCTGGTTCGGGGAGAGCGGGACGAGCGCGTCGGCGGGGCGTCTGGCGATCTCGACCGGGCGTTGCCCCTCCTGCCGGGCCAGCCGTTCCTCCAGCGCACAGGCGAACTCGGCCAGCGTCGGGGCCTCGAACAGGGTCCTCACCGGCAGGTCCGTCTGCCAGATCCGCCGTGCCCGGGCGATGAGCTTCACCGCCAGGAGCGAGTGCCCGCCCAGCGCGAAGAAGTGATCCGATCGGCGGATCTCCGGTCGGGCGAGGAGCTGCGACCAGAGCCGGGCCAGTTCCCGTTCGGTTGCCGTCAGCGGCTCGGGGTCGGCTGGGTCCTCCTCGCCCGCAGCCCGACGCACCGCCTCGGCCAGGGCACCCGGGTCCGGATCGCCGTCGCCGCTGCGGGGCAGGGCCGTGAGCCGCACGAACACCTGGGGGATCTGATGGCGCGGCAGAGCGGTCGCCAAATGGCGGGCCAGCTCGACGGACTGGACCGCCGGCCCGTTCGCGACGGGCACGTAGCAGGCGGCCAGGCAGCTCCCGAGGTCATCCGTCCGGGCGGCGAGGACGGCGCAGTCCGCGATCGCCGGGTGCGTACGCAGTGCGGTGGCCACCGCCGCGGTGTCGACCCGGAAGCCGTTGATCTCGACGAAGCGGTCACGGTGCCCGAGCTCCCGGATGCCGCCATCGGCCTGCCGGAGCGCCAGTCGGCCGGTGGGTGCGGGCCGGCCGTCCTCGCCCGTGGCGTGGAGTTCACCGACCGTGCCGATCGGCGAGGGGTGCCCGTACGCGTCGAGAAGCACGACGCCGGGCCGCGCCGACCCGGACGCCGTCTCGCCCTCCCGCGCGAGGAGGACCTCCTCTTCCTCGGTGAGCAGCGGGAACGCGGAGAGCCGCCGGCCGGGATCGTCGGTCAGCCGCCGCAGCAGCAGCAGGTAGTGGGCGATCACGCGATCGATCGTGGGCCGGTCGAACAGGTCGGTGCTGTACTCGATCCGGCCGGCGAGGCCGCGCGGGGAGGGGACCAGATGCAGCGTCAGGTCGAGCTTGGCGGTCCGGGTCGGCACCTCCAGGATCTCGCAGCGCACACCGGGCAGGTCGAGCGGCGGGTGTGGTTCGTGCAGGTTGCCCATCACCTGGAACAGCGGACCGTAGCTCACGTCGCGGCCGGGCGCGATCCGGTTGGCCACCATGTCGAACGGGATGTGCTGGTGATCCTGCGCCTCCAGCAGCTCGTCCCGGGTGCGGGCCACCAGTTCCCGCAGCGTCATGTCACCGGTCATCCGGAGCCGCAGCGGCACGGTGTTGACGAAGAGGCCGAAGACGCCCTCCCACTCGGTCCGGGCCCGGTTGGCCACCGGCACGCCCATGATCAGGTCGTCGGCGCCCGTATAGCGGTGGAGGAGCGCCGCGAACGCGGCCAGCCCGACGGCGAAGGCCGACGCCCGCTCGGCCTCGCGCAGTGTCTCGACACCGCGGGCCAGTTCCTCGGCGATCGCGAACTCCACGGCGGCGCCCGCTCCGGAGGGGCGCTTGGGGCGCGGGCGGGCGCAGGGCAGTTCCAGGAGTGCCGGTGCCCCGTCGAGCTTCTTCACCCAGTGGGCCAGGTCGTCGTCGAACTGACCGGCGGCCGCCGCGCGGTACTCCCAGGCGGTGTAGTCGCGGTACTGGAACGGGACCCGCGCCAGGTCGGCCGGCACGCCCCGGACATGCGCCGTGTACAGCCGGCCCAGTTCGGCGAAGAGGATCTTCTCGGACCAGCCGTCGGACACGATGTGATGGGTGCAGAGCGCCAGCAGATGGAGGGTGTCCGAGACCCGGATGAGGTGCACCCGCAGCAGCGGGTCCCCGGTCAGCGCGAACGGCCGGTGGATGATCTCGTCGATCCTCCGCCGCGCGCGGCTCTCCGCGGACGCGCCGTCGGGGTCACCGGTCTCACCGACGTCGCTGACCTCGACGGCCAGTCCGTCGGTGTCCACGACGTGCTGGAGCAGATTTCCCTCGGCGTCCCGCTCGAACCTGGTGCGCAGCGCCTCGTACCGGGCGTACAGCTCCCTGATGGACCGCACGAGCGCGTCGGTGTCCAGATCGCCGGTGAACCGCAGCACGAACGGCACGCTGTAGGTCGGGCCCGCGCCGTACAGCTCGTCCATGAACCACATCCGGCGCTGGGCGTAGGACGCGGCGATCGGCTCCGCCGCCGGGACCCGGCGCGGGGCGGCCGACATCCCCTTGCGCCGTGCCAGGAGCATGGCCAGGAGTTCCCGCTGCCTGGGGCTCGCACCGCCCCGTTGCTCTTCCGAGCTCATCCTGTCCTTCTTTCTTTCGGCGTCAGTACTCGGGACCGCGGCTGAGCACCTTGGCCACGATGGACACCGCCGCCTCGATGTCGTGGCCGGTGACGCCGGAGTGGGTGACGGCCCGGATGCGGCCATGGCCCAGCTCACCTACCGCCAGGCCGAGTTCGCGGGCCGACGCCACGAAGCTCTGCCAGGTGAACCGCGGGTCGGTGACCCGGAACATGCAGATGTTGGTCCGGACTTCTCCGGGGTCGATCTCGATGCCGGGAATGCCGGCCAGGCCCCGTGCCAGGGCGGCGGCGTTCTCGTGGTCCTCGGCCAGCCGGCCGGCGTTCCTGACGGCGACGATCCCCGCGGCGGCGAGGACCCCTGCCTGGCGCATGCCGCCGCCGAGCATTTTGCGCACCCGGCGGACCTCGGCGACGAAGTCCGCACGGCCGACGGCCAGCGATCCGACCGGGGCGCCCAGTCCCTTGGACAGACAGAACTGCAGGGTGTCCACGTGGCGGACCAGTTGGGCGACCGGGACGCCCGACGCCACCGCGGCGTTGAACACCCGGGCGCCGTCCAGGTGCAGAGCCACGCGTCGCTCGTCGGCGAACCGCCGCAGCCGCTCGATGTACTCCTCGGGCAGAATCGCGCCGCCGCAGCGGTTGTGGGTGTTCTCCACACAGATCAGCGCCGGCCGCGCGAACTGGGGGTCGTCGCCGTCGACGGGGAATCCGGCGGCCAGGTCCTCCAGGAGCAGTCGGCCGTCGGGCTGGGTGGGGATCGGTTCGTAGACGATTCCACCGCACACCGACGCGCCGCCGGCCTCGTAGACGTAGATGTCGCTCTCGCTGCCCACCAGAACCTTGGCGCCCCGCGGTGCGTGCACCAGGAGGGAGGCCAGATTGGCCATGGTTCCCGAGGGCATCAGACAGGCGGCCTCCTTGCCGAGGGTCTCCGCCGCGAGTTCCTCGAGGGCGCGAACCGTCGGGTCCTCGCCGTAGACGTCGTCGCCGAGCGGCGCGTCGGCCATCGCGCGGCGCATTTCCCGCGTCGGAAGAGTGAAGGTGTCACTGCGCAGTTCGATCACGGCAGGGGCCCCGCCTTCGTCGTGTCCTGATCCGTCCGTATCCGCAGCCGCGCCGCCGCCTCGGCCAGGGAACGTGCCACCGCCCCGGGTGCGTCTCCGGAGGCGATGACGAAGCCGAGGCGGTCGTACGCGTCCTGGGCCGGTCTCACCTTCGCCCCCGGCCGGGCGGTGACCGTGACCTGTTCGACCCCGGGTGTCCGGCCCGCCGCCGCGACACCTTCCACCGTCCGCAGGACCCCCGGCCGGGGCGCGGTCAGGAAGCGGATGCCGGCGTGGCGGTACGAGGAGGCGGTGAGCTGCGGGGGCAGTTCGGCCGCCACCCGCATGTGCTGTTCGAGCACCCGGATCCCGGAGGCGAGCCGCATCAGCTCGGGAATCATCCCGCCCGCGGGCCGTGGGTTGATCTCGATGACGCTCGGTCCCTCGGGGGTCAGCTTGACCTCGGTGTGCGTCGCACCGGCCCCGACCCCGACCGCGGCCAGGCCGCGGCGGACGACGTCCTGAATCCTGTCGACGGCGGCCGTCGGCAGCGCCGTGGGGAAGACATGCTGGTGCTCCACGAAGTACGGGCCGGTGGAGGTGCTCTTGTCGGTGACGCCGAGGCAATGCGTCTCGCCGTCCCAGCCGAACATCTCAACGCTCACCTCGGGCCCCGGCAGGTACTGCTCCACCAGCACCCGCCGGGCGGTGGGCTGCCCACGCACATTGGTTCGTTCCGCCAGGATCCGCTCGGCGTGCTCGGTCGCCTCGGCCATGGTGTGGCACAGCCGCACGGCCCGGGAGCCGGAGTCGTCCACCGGCTTGACCACACAGGGCAGACCGACTCTTGCAACGGCGTCGGCCACGTCCCCGGAAAGCGTGCCCTCGCGCGCGATGCCGAACGCGGGCTGGCGCACCCCGGCTTGGGCCAGAGTCTCCCGGAGCAGGGCCTTGTCACGGCAACTGGCGATCGCCGCCGGCGGATTGCCCGGGAGCCCGAGCCATTCCGCGAGATCGGCCACGCGGGGAATGTAGAACTCGCTGGTGCTGGTGACGCCCGCCAGTTCCTCGCGCCGGTACCGCCTCTGGACGGTGGCGCGCAGTTCCTCCGGCGAGTTGGTGTCGCAGACCACCACCTCGCAGCCCGTCTCGGTGAGACCGGCGTAGCGCTCCGGGCCGCCGGTCAGCAGGACGGGCTCCAGGCCGAGTGCGGCCGCCGTGCGCAGGGCGCGCATGCCCGAGCCCGTTGTGTTGGACTCCACGAACAGCAGCCGGGGCGGCGCCGAGGGCGGCCTGACGGCCGCCCGCGACCAGGTGCGGACCTCCGTCCCGTACTCCACCACCTGAGGGGTCCGGGCCACGGGCCCCCCGCTCAGCCGGTGCCGGTCCCAGTACGCGTCGCTGTAGACGGTGCCGGCGTAGCGGTCACCGCGGTCCGGAAAGATCCCGACGACCGTGCTTCCCGGCTCCGCCCGCGAGGCCACGTCGTGGAGCACTCGGTAGACCACGCCCGATGTGTTGCCCGCGAACAGTTGCTGCTCCGCGGCCAGGGCGCGGGTCGCCGCGAACGCCTCATGGTCGTTGAGCCAGTGCACCTCGTTGATCAGCCGCCGGTCGAGGTTGCCGGGCAGCAGGCTGTTGCCGAGTCCGCTCTGCAACCGCTCCGGGCGGTCGGGCTGCTCGAACAGCCGGCTTCCGACGCAGTCGACGCCCACGACGTGGAGCTTGGGAAAGCGCCGCCGCAGTGCCCTGGCGGTGCCGCAGAGCGAACCGCCGCTTCCCACCGAACCGACGAGCACGTCGACCCGGCCCAGGTCGTCCGTCAGTTCCTCGGCCAGCCTGCGGTATCCCGCCGGGTTGTCCGGGTTGGTGTACTGCTGAGGCCAGAACGCCCCCGGCATCTCGTCCATCAGCTCGGCCAGCCGCTCGAGCCGGGCGCTCTGCCAGCCCTGCGCGGTCATCGCGCCGACCATGTGCACCTCACAGCCCAGCGCGGCGAGCTTGGCGAGGGTGACTTCGTCGATGCGCGGGTCGGTGACGATGTGCACCGGGTGGCCGAGCGCGGTGCCCACCAGTGCCACCCCGAGGGCCATGGTGCCGGAAGAACTTTCCAGGATCGGGTCCCCGTTCCGCAGCACCCCGCTCTCCCGTGCCTTCAGGATGATGCTGCGGGCGACACGGTCCTTCATCGCGAAGACGTTCTGCATCTCCAGCTTCGCGTACACGTCGACTCCGGGAGGCGTGTCCATCCGGAGCCGCAGCACCGGGGTGCAGCCAATCGCGTCCAGCACGCTGTCGAAGAGCACCGCTCCAGCCCCCAGGGGTCGTTTCGGATCCATGAATTCGATGGCCGTCCGGTACGTGGTCGGCGTCACCGGGCACCCCTGCCCGTGCCATCCGCGTCCGCCGCCCACACGGCGGCGATCCGGTCGAGCTCCGCGGGCACGGCCGTCGCCACCGCGCTCCGCGCGTTCCATTCGGCGGCCAGCCGCCGGTGCTCCGCGCGCTGTGCCGCCACCAGCTCGGCGACCGCGTCGGGGTGGACCGAGCCGGCTGTCCGGTGCTCGCGCACCCCTCCCGGGACATCGCAGGCGCGGCGAAGCGCCCGTTCCGGCTCGGCAAGCCGGTGCCCCAACTCCGCCGCCGCCGTGCGGAGGAGGCCCGCGTCGATGTCCGGGGGCTCGCGGCCGCTGTCCAGGGCCGCCACGATGTAGCGACCGGCCAGCACCTGGGCGCTCCGCCAGGGCACCCCCTCATCCAGAGTCAGCCTGTTGGCCAGAGCGAAGCCCCCCAGATACTCCCGCTCGCACGCCGCGAGCATGCGCTCGGGGCGCAGCACCAGGTGCTCCAGCACGGTGCACAGCAGCCGGACCATCGTCCGGGCCGATGTCAGGGCGTCCAGCAGATGGGAGCCGGCCTCCTTGGAGACCTCGACAAGATTGGTGTACGGCGTGTTCCGCTGGCCGAGAAGCGTGTCGATGTGGATGGAACTCAGGTGCGCCGACTTTCCCCGAACGCGCTCCAGAATGGGGTAGTTCTTCTTCTGCGGCATCGCCGAGGAGATGCCGGACAACTCGTCGGGCAGCTCGACGAAGCCGTACGCGCCCGAACTCCAGGTGAGCAGATCCGTGGTGAACCGGCTGACGGCGGCTCCGAAAAGCGAGAGCTCGGCGGTGACCTCCTGCGCCGACCGCCGGGACGCGACACCGGTCAGCGCGTGCGGCTGGGCGGCGCGGAAGCCCAGCAGACGGGCCATCCGCTCCCGGTCCCAGGCCAGTTCCTGTCCGGCCATCGCACCGGAGCCCAGCGGACAGGTGTCCATTCCGTCGTATGTGCCGAGCATGCGCCGCAGGCTGTGCAGCACCTGCTCGGACACGGCGGCGAAGTAGTAGCCGGGCGTGATGATCTGAGCCGCCTGGTAGTGGGTGTACCCGGGCATCGGCACGTGCCGGTGCTCGTCCGCCAGCCCGATGGACGCCCCGGCCAGGTCGAGGACGACCGCCGCCGTTTCCAGTACCTCGGTGCGCAGGAACATGGCCTGGGCGCAGGACTGCAGATCGTTCCTGCTCCGATCGACGTGCCAGACGGGAATCGGTTCGGCGAGCGACTCCGTCACCTTCCGCTCCAGCGCGAAGGCGAGGTCGGACATGTTCTCGTCGGGGTCGGCCTCGGGGAAGCTTTCCCGGGCGGCGTCGAGCGCCCGGAAGACCTCCAGGACCTGATCGCCCGACATCAGGCCCATGCGCCCGTACTCGAGTGCCAGGACCTTCTCGGCGGCGACGTACCACGGGAGCAGGTGCCGCACCTCGAAGCGGAACTGCGGTGCGAGTACCTCGTCGTGCAGCTGTCTGCTGGGGCCGCCCCGGATCCGGCCGCTGAGCGGCTTCTCAGGCTGCTGGGGAACGTCCGCCACCCGGGCTCACCTCTCCTCGTGTCCCGTCCCGGTGACCGACAGCCGTCCCACGCCTCGCCGCGACGCCAGGTCGATGTCCGCGACGCAGCGCACCGGAACGTGGTCGAGCAGCAGGTCTCCCTCGATGTGCACCGTCCCGGTGGCCCGGGCGAAGTCGGCGTCCGCGAGGCGAGTGGCGGCCGGGTCCAGGGCGACGCCGAGGACCGTTCCACCGCGCGTTCCGGTGAATCTGATCGTCAGGTACCGGAGATCCTCGATCCGTCGCCGCAGGTCGGTGAGCGGGCCGGTCCGATCGCCCAGGTCCACCTCGCTGTCCGCGTCGGCCAGACGCCGCACCAGGTCGCTCATCGCGCGCCGCCCCGCTCCTCGGTGCCGCCGGCGGACTGCGCCATCCGCCGACGCAGGCTGAGCGGCCTCATGTCGGTCCAGACCTCGGCGATATGCGCCAGGCACTCGCTTCGGCTTCCCGTCACCCCGCGCTCGTACCAGCCGGCCGGCAAGGGCTTGTCCCGCTCCCACAGCGAGTACTGCTCCTCGTCGTTGACGACCACGCGGTACTCGCGGGTGTCCTCTTCGTTTCGCTCAGACATCGAGTACTCCTCCGTCTCTCCTCAGCAGTGGCATCCGGGCCGCGGTCCGCCGGGTCAGTCGTTGTCCTCCAGGAGGCGCCGCAGGCTGTCGGAGGGCAGGCTGTCGAGCTGCGTCACGAGCGTCTTCTCGATCTCGGCGGCCAGCGAACGCAGCACGGGCCGTTCGAAGACGGTGTGCAGGGGAAGCTCCACCCCGAACCGCTCGGACACATGACGCTTCAGCCGGGTGGCGAGCAGCGAGTGCGCGCCCAGGCGGAAGAAGTCGTCCAGGGCGCCCACCTTGGGCAGTTCGAGAAGCTCGCACCAGATCTCGGCCAGCGCCTCCTCGACCGGCCCCTCGCAGGGCACGCGGCCCGCCGCGACGTGGTCGCGGATCTCCTCCTCGGACGGGATCAGCCGACCGCGGTCCACCTTCCCGTTCGTGTTCAGGGGAAGGCTGTCCCGAACCAGCACCACGGACGGCCTCATGTGATCGGGCAGCCGCTCCGCCATGTGGGCCTGGACATCGCCCGGTTCGGGCGGGTCGGCCGGCGTCTTCGGGCAGACGAAGGCCACCAGGCGCTCCAGGCCCGCCTCGGAGCGGTGCAGGACGGCGACCGCCTCGCTCACCTGGGGGTGACGCAGGAGCACGGTCTCGATCTCGCCGAGTTCCACCCGCATGCCGCGGATCTTCACTTGGTGATCTTGTCTGCCGACGAACATGACGGCGCCGTCGGGGCGAAGGTATCCCCGGTCACCGGTGGCGTAGAGCCGCTCCCCCGCGGCGAACGGGCTCGGCAGGAACGCCGCGGCAGTGGCCGCCGGGTTGTTCACATATCCTCGTGCCAGCCCCGAACCACCCAGATAGAGATCGCCGATCTGTCCCTCCGGCACGCTGTCGAGGTTCTCGTCCAGGACGTGCACCTGGTTGTCGGCCATGGCCCGGCCGACGCAGACGGCGCCGGAGGCGGCGGTGTCCTCGGCCACACAGGTGTGATGGGTGGAGTCGATCGAGACCTCCGTCGCACCCCAGGTGTTGTGCAGCGCACCGGGCATGACGGCTCTGAACCGCTCGACCGTGGCCGGCTTGAGCGCCTCACCGCTGGACGTGGTGTTGCGCAGGGAGCGCAGCAGTCGCTTGTCCTGGGGTGTCACGGTGTCCAGCACCAGATTCAGCATGCTCGGCACGACCTGGAGATACACCGCCCGGTGGCGGGCCACCGCGTCGACGATCGCCCGGGGGTCCCGGTGCAGCCCGGGCTCCAGAATGGCGACCCGGCCGCCCACTGCCAGCGGCCAGAAGAGCTCCAGGCCCGCGTCGTCGAAGGTCAGGGTGGTCTTGTGGACGACCGTCTCGCCCGGCCGCAGGCCGTGCTGGCGCTGCATGCAGACCATCCGGTTCACCCAGCCGCGATGGGTGCTCGCGACTCCCTTCGGGACACCGGTCGAGCCGGAGGTGTAGTACACCGACACCAGGTTGTCCGGCGAGACGGACACCTGGGGTCGCTCGGGCGAGCAGCGCGCCACCTCGGCCGGGTCATCCGCGCGCAGGCCCCGCACGCCGCCGGGGAGTTCGGCCGGCGGCCGGCCGAGGGTGAGACAGACTCGCGCCCCGGAGTCGCGGAGCATCTGCTCCAGCCGGGCGGCGGGGGCCTCGGGGTCGAGCGGCAGATAGGCGGCCCCGGCCTTCAGGACGGCGAGCAGGGAAACGGCCAGGTCGATCGAGCGGTCCACGCGGACGCCCACGACATGGTCGACGTCCACTCCGAGGTTCCGGAGCCGGTGAGCGAGTCGGTTGGCGTTCATGTCGAGTTGGCGGTAGGTCAGGTGCCGGCCATCGCCGGCCAGCACGGCGACCGAGTCCGCACAGACCTCGGCCCGCTCCTCGAAGAGGCCGTGCAGGCTGCTCGCGGGGGACTCGGCGGACATCGGCTCCTCATTCCCGGCCGGGCTCTCCCGCACCGGATACGCGCCCGGCATCTCTCAGGCCCCCTCGGCGAAGGACGAGCCGGGCCCCTGCTGGAGGCGGAACTCGCGGACCCAGTGGTCGAAGGCGGGATCGGTGGCGTGCACGTGGTCGGCCAGCGCGTTGAGGTCCTCCACGGGGCAGTCCTCGGGGTCGGCCCACAGCTCGGGCATCTGGGGCAGCAGGAACATCGCCCGCTCGGTCAGGCCGGCCCTCACCCATCGACGCCAGATGGCGTCCCTCTCGGCCTCCTGGCCGGCGAAGTAGTCAACGCGTCGTGGGCGCGGCCGGGTTGGGCGCTCCACGGCGGGCACGGGCTCGCTTCGCAAACTGACCCGGCGCCCCTGTACATAGGCGAACGGTATGCCTCTGCGCAGGCAGAACGTCAGCGCCTCGGCCACCGTGCCCACGATCGGTTCGCCGCGGTCGTTCAACGAGGTGTTGCACAGGATGGGCACGCCCGTCTCGGCGTGGAAGGCCCGCAGCGCGCGGTACAGCAACGGGTTGACCCGCTCGGTGATCGTCTGGTGCCGGGCCGAGTTGTCCAGGTGCAGGATGGCCGGCACCCGGCCGCGCACCTCGGGCCGCACCAGCGCGGTCTCCAGCATGAAGGGCGAGGGACGGTCCTGGTCGAACCACTCGCCGGCGAGCTCCTCGATGACCACTGGCGCGACGGGCCGCCACCACTGACGCCGCTTGTACTCGTTGAGCAGCCGCTTGGTCTCCTCGGACCGCGGATCGCCCAGCAGGCTGCGGTGGCACAGGGCGCGCGGGCCGATCTCCGCGGCGCCGTCCACCCAGGCCAGCGGTCCTTGGGCGATGTCGGCCACGAACTGTTCCGGGGAGAACTCACGGACGTTCTCGATCCATGGCGCGAACTCGGCCAACGCGGTGTCGGTGTCCGGCAGTTCCGCTCCGTAGTAGGCGGACTCGAGTCGGTGGTCGGCCCGGTCGAAGGCGCCGGTGCCATGGAGACCGAGGAGTCCCAACCCGTAGGACTGGCCGGAGTCGTTGGCGCAGGGAGGGGTGAGCAGCCCCCGGAAGCCGAAGTGGTTCATCAGGGCCGAGTTGGTGGGGCAGTTCAGGGCGAATCCACCGCTGGTGGAGAGGTAGCAGTCCGCGGGGCGAACGTCGGCCAGCTCGCAGAGGCGCTCCACATTGCGCCTGGCGACCAGTTCACAGCACTCCTGCACCACGGACATCACCGCGCTCTGCAGATGCTCGTCGGGCGTGAACTCCGGTTCCAGGGCCCGCCCGGCGAGTTGCTCCCGGGCCTCTTCGACGATGTCCTGGACGAACGGCAGTGAGAGCGAGACCGGGTGCACTCGTCCGCCGTAGAGGTTGAGCTTGAGCACGGCCTGCGAATCGAAGTCGATCTGGGTCCGGCAGGCGCTGGCCAGCGCCATCAGCGTGCCCGGCTCCTTCTCGAAGAGCATCTCGGCCGCGGCGTAGAGCGGTGCGGGTGACTCGACCGGCGCGAAGGTGAGGCGGCCCTGCCGGGACACGCATCCCGCGTAGGAGTAGCGGTGGGTGACCCGCTCCTGGACGAAGTCCGGACCGGTGTCGATCGCCATGCCGATGATGGTCGCCTCCTTGAAGATCCGGCTGTCCATCAGCAGCCCACCGAACAGGTGGCCGAGCGTGTGCACCGGGAACTCCTCGGCCCCGGCCGGAATGGGGAGTTCGGCGGCGGCCGGCAGCCCCGGGGTGCCCCACACGGTGCTCACGTCGGCCAGGGTCAGCCCCTCCTCGGCGAGCAGTCCGTCGAGCAGCGCCCGGGCCCGCTCGACCGAGTACAGCGGCCAGTGGTGGTGCTTCTGCCCACTCAGCCGCTCCAGCTCCCACATCCGGACCAGCTCCACGGAGTCCCCCCTCCGGCGCCACAGGGAGATGTTCTGATCGTGTCGGCTGTGCAGGACGGAGCGCACGCCCGGAGGGCTGATGTAGCACGACAGCGCGTAGTCATCGGGACGCCTATCCATCATGGTTCTCCCTGGACCGAGCAGCGGAAAGCGACTTGTCCATCACCTGCTCGAACTCGGCGAGCAGGTGATCGGGGGCGCTCAGGAAGGTGTGGTGCCTGCCGTTCAGTACGGTGGCCGAGAAGCGGCCCTCGGGCGCGTACTGGCGCCAGCCGCCCATCTGTTCGGGGCGGATCTCCACGTCGTCGCTCCAGCCGATCGCGTGCAACGCGCAGCGCAGCATCACAGGTTCGGCCAGGTGGTACCGCTGGTTGGCGGCGAGATCGGCCCGCAGGACACCGAGCCCCAGCTCGATGACGTCCGGGTCCGGCCGGCCTCCCAGCTCCCTCGTCAGCGTGGTCAGTTCATGACGAAGCTCGCCGTCGCTCATGCCCAGGAACCGCCCGAAGGGACCGTCGTGGGGCGCGACCTGGGAGGAGATCAGCAGACAGGCGGGCGTGGGGCCGCCGATCTCGTGCAGCCGCAGCGCGGTGGCGAACGCCGCGAGCGCGCCGCCGCAGTGGCCGAAGAAGGCGAACGGCCGGTCCAGGTGGGGCAGGAGCGCTTCGGCCGCGAGCTCGGCGAGTCGCTCGTAGCTGCCGTAATGCGGCTCCCCGATCCGATTCTCCCGGGCGGGAAGCTGTACCGGGCAGATCTCGACGTCACCGGCGAACGACGGCCACCGGCTGTACATCGACGCGCCCATCCCCGAATACGGGAAACACAGCAGCCGTGCCGCGGACTCACTTCTGGGCCGGCGCAACAGCCACTTGCCGTGGCGCCTGGCCGGTGGAGACGTGGTCACCTCGGATTCTCCTTCCGCCGACGTCTACTCGGACAGCGAGCCGGCGGTCGCGACCGCCTCGGCCAACAGGGGCGCGGCGCCCGGGCGCAGCCGCGCGGTGACGGGCAGGTGGCGAATGCCCGCCACGAAGTTCGACTTCAGATGGACGACCGTTCCGGCGGGCCGGAATTCCTCGACCAGCCTGACGATTTCGCCGAACAGCAGACGCAGCGCGATCCTGGCCAGCGGTGCGCCGATGCAGTAGTGGGGCCCGAACCCGAACGCGACGTGCCGGTTGGGGGTGCGGCCCACATCGAACCGGTAGGGATCATCGAACACCCGCTCGTCCCGGTTGGCTGAGCCCAACCACGCGACCACCGCCTCGCCGGCCCGGATCGGCACTCCGCTCAGTTCCGTGTCGGCCACGGCGTAACGCATGAAGTGGTTGGCCGGGGAGGCCCATCGCAGCCCCTCCTCCACCGCGGTCGCGGTGTCCGCTCCATCCGTCAGCCGGCGGTACTGGTCGGGGTGTTCGATGAACGCCTGCACCGTGGCGGCGATCGCGTGCGGCGTGGTCACGTTGGCACCCAGCAGCAGGCTGTAGCAGTTGTAGACGAGTTCGTCCAGCCGTAGCGGGCGCCCGTCGATCTTCATCTGCCGCAGGAACCCGATGAGGTCGTCGCGCTGCGCGGGAACCAGGCACTGCTCGGCGAAGTACTCGAACAGCTCGTGATGGGCGGCTGCCAGCGTGCCATCACCCGCTTCATCGTGGTACGCGGGGTCCTCCGGGGCGATCGCCATGGTGGTCAGCCGGGTCAGCCGCGGCCAGTCCGCTTCGGGAAGGCCCATCAGCGCGCCCGTGAACGCCATCGGGAAATCGGCGCCGGCCACGGCCAGGTCCCACGGCTCGCCGTCCAGCAGCGGCGCCAGCAGCCGGTGCGCCACGCGGCGGATGCCGGGCTCCTGGGCGAGCAGGGCGGTATGGGAGAGCGCCTTGGACATCGGCACCCGCATCCGCGAGTGCACCGGCGGGTCGCTGGCGGCCATCATTTTGTCCACGGCCGGATCCGGCGAGCCGAGAATGGACAGCAGAGTGCCGTTGCGCGAGGTGAACCGGGTGTGGTCGCGCAGCACTGCGCTCACGTCGGCGTGCCGTGTCACGGACGCGAAGGAGCGCCCGTCGGGGAGCGTCTGCCGGTGTACCGGCGCGCGCCGGCGCAGCACGTGCCACACGGCGTGCGGATCACCGCTGACATAGGTTTCCGGGTCGAAGAGGTCCACGGAACCGAGATCGATGTCCGGCTCTCCGCGTGGGACGCTGATCCTCACCGGGCTCCCCCCTTCCGTATCTCGTCGAGATGCAGGGCGAGTTCGGCGATGGTCGGGTTTTCGTAGAAGGTCCGCGCCCGCAGCGGGATGCCGAGCTCGGTGCCGATCTCGGTCGTGATCTGCGAGGCCAGCAGCGAGTGCCCGCCGAGTTCGAAGAAGTCGTCGTCGACGCCCACCGGGTCGATCTCCAGCACGTCGCCCCACATCCGGGCCAGCCAGGTCTCCACGAGCCCGGCCGGCCGCCGGAACTCGGTGTCCAGTTCGGGGCGGCGCCGTACCGGGCGCGCGGCCAGCGCGGCGCGGTCGACCTTCCCACTGCCGGTCAACGGCATCGCCTCCAGCCTGGTGAACAGGGACGGCACCAGGTGGCCGGGCAGTTCGCCGGCGAGGCCGCGGCGCAGCGCGGCGGCGGAGACGGCGAAGTCGCTGGTGTAGAAGGCCACCAGCCGCTGGCCGCCGCGTGTGTCGGGCTGCGCCACCACCGCGGCTTCGGCGACGCCGGGGCGGCGCAGCACCGCGGCTTCCACCTCGGCCGGTTCGACGCGGAACCCGCGCACCTTCACCTGTCTGTCCGCCCTGCCGACGAACACCAGGTCTCCACCGGGCAGGCGGCGGGCCAGGTCGCCGGTGCGGTACATCCGGGAGCCCGGAGGGCCGAACGGATCGGGCAGGAACGCGTCCGCGGTGGCCACGGGCCGGCCGAGGTAGCCCCGGGCCAGGCCGAGGCCACTCGCGTACAACTCGCCGGTCTCCCCTTCCGGCACCGGAACCATCTCGGCGTCCAGCAGGCGCACTTCCGTGCCCCGGATCGGACGGCCTATCGGCACCGTCGGCGTGGCCGGCACCGAGGTCATGGGGTGGCAGCACGTGAACGTGGTGTTCTCGGTCGGTCCATAGCCGTTGATCACCGTGGTGCCGGGCAGGCCGGTCACCGCCCGGCCGACATGGGACGGGGAGAGCACGTCGCCGCCGGCGATGAGGTAGCGCAACCCGGTCAGCGCGTCGAGGGCGGCGTCCACCACCTGGTGGAACAGACCCGCGGTCAGCCACAGCACGGAGACGGCTTCGGCTCGCACCACCTCGGCCAGTTCGGCCGGCGTCAGGGCACCTGGCGGGGGAACGCACAGTTGTGCCCCGTTGAGCAGCGGTGCCCACAATTCCAGGGTCGAGGCGTCGAAGGCGACCGGGGCGTACTGCAGGAACACGTCGTCGGCGGACAACCGCAGGAAGTCGGCGTCCCGCACCAGCCGCACCACCGCGCGGTGCGGCACGCACACGCCCTTGGGCGTGCCGGTCGAGCCGGACGTGTAAGCGATGTAGGCCAGGGCGTCCGGGCCGAGCGGTGCGTCGGGACCGGGCGGCGGCAGCGTGAGTGCCGGATCGTCCAGCGCCAGCGTGGTGTGTCCGGTGGCGAGCCGGTCCGCGAGGGGCCGCTGGGTGAGCACCACCTTCGCGCCCGCGTCGGTCAGCAGCCGCGACGAGCGCGCGGGTGGCCAGTCCGGATCGAGAGCCAGATAGCAGCCACCGGCCCGCAGCACCGCGAGCAGGGACACCACGAGCGGCATCGACCGGTCCATCAGCACGCCGACCGGCTCCTCGGCGGTGACGCCGAGTTCGCGCAACAGGGCCGCGAGCCGGGCCGACCGCTCGTCCAGCTCGGCATAGCTCAGCTCTTCGCCACGGCAGCGCACCGCGACGCGCCCCGGGGTGGCCGCCGCCTGCCGGGTGAACAACGCCGGCAGTGACTCTTCGTCGAGATTCGGACTCACTCCTATCACCCCTTCACCCGGCCCTCTTCGTCCACACTGCGGAGGCGACGGCCAGCAGTTCGCCGTCCGCGTCGTAGCAGGCCGTCACGTTGGTGGCGGTCCGGCCGTGATCGTCCTTGCGCCACCCGACGAGAACGTGGGGCGCGCCGACCCGCGGCGGGCGCAGCAGCCGGGCGGTCATCTTGGTCAGCACCGCGGGTCGCCGCCGCGGGTCGGCGGTCCAGCCGCCGGCGCAGTCGAGCGCGCTCCACACGGTCTCGGCGGCGGTGTCCGCGGGCCGCCATACACAGGCGGTGGTGTGCGGCCGGCCGGCCACCGGGCCGGGTGCCAGCCGCAGACCGATGCCGTCGGTGCGGGCGTGCCCGCAGGCGAAGCACGTGGGGAACGGATGCCCCGTGCGCCCGAGGAAACCGTTCTCGGCCGCCGTCGCCTCCGCCACCAACACGGGGGCCGGCGCCTGGATCCTGGCGTCGGTCGGCGTCGCGGTGGCGATCAGCTCGTCGCCGCACCACAGCGCGGACCGGTGGGCGCCGGGCCGCAGCCGCATCGGCGTCGCCAGCGGCGGTGGCTTCAGGAGAGTGACGGCGGCGGCCGGGCCGGGCACGGCCAGCGCCGCGAGCCGACCGCATGTGTAACCGCCGTGAGCGGAGCCCGCCGGCCCGTTGTACCGCGCCGGCACGGTCAGTTCGAGAACGCTCGGAGTCAGCACGCGTCGCTCTCCTCCGGGCGGCACTCGTCGCGGAGGCACGACGAGGTGTAGACGGACACGGCGCCCCCGAGCAGCCGACAGGCCGTGGTCAACTGCCGGAGTTTGGCGTCGTGTTCCGGATCGTGCTCGGCGATCAGCACGCCCAGCACGGTTCCGCTGTGCGCCAGCGCCAGGCCCAGGGCGTCGGCCTCTCTGCCGATCCGCACCAGAGGGCTCAGATACGGCCGTGGGCGCACCTTCGTACTCAGCACGGCGCTGCGCGTGGCCACCATGCCCACGGTGGCCAGATCGTGGGCGCGCACCGCCGTCGTGAGGGTGGCCAGCAGTTCGGCGTACTCCTGCTTCTCCCGGTCGGTGCGCGGGCGGAGGCTCCGGTTGTACCGCACGGTGTCGACCTGGCCGCCCTCGTCCACGGCCACGATGGTCAGCCGGGGCAGGCAGCCGAGTCTCTCCCGCAACCGGGACTCCCGGTGGTAGTAGGAGACGATTCCGTCGTACATCACCCCGTCGGACGGTTCGATCTGACGCAGCAGCGCCTCGATCGCCGTCGCCTCCAGCGGCAGCCCGAGCGCGTCGGCGACCGCCCGTGCGGCGGCCACCAGATCGGCGGAGGAGCTGGCCAGCCCCTTGCCCTCGGCCAGCCCGCTGGTCAGTTCGAGCACGCCACCTCCGCGGTAGCCGCAGGCGGCCGTCATGGTGAGCAAGAGCCGGCGCGTCTTCTCCTTGGCGGCCGGAATGACGGTCAGGGGCTCGCCCGCGCCGGTGGGCGTGAACCTCGCGGCGGAGAACTCGCTGATCGGCAGGGTGACCAGGAAATCGCGGCCGTCGTCGGGCAGCACACCCTGCAGCAGCTCACCGAACGTGCCGGAGGCCCGCCCGTAACCGGTCCTGTGCCCGGTCGTGACCGGGCCGGGGCCGACATCGTGGCGGCCCCTTGTCACATTGGTCACCGCGCGGCCACCTGGCCCGTCCCGCCGAGCACACCGTTGATGACCCCGGCCACCGCTGCCACGTGTGGTGGACGCATCAGGTCGTAGTGGGGGACCGAGGTCCGGCGCACGGTGAACTCACCGCCGATCAACGGCCGCCACAGATCGGCGTTGCCCCGTACATGGGTCTCGTCGCCCTGGACGAAGACCGCGTTGCCGGGGTACACCGTGGGGCGATGCCGGGCGTGAGCGGTCATGTGGTGACGCAGCACTCCGAGCAGTGCCTCCCGGTCCTCCGGCTCCGGCCCGGCGGGGGCGGCCAGTTCGGCCCGCAGCAGCGCGTCCAGCTCGTCGTCGCCGCCGACGTGGAGCTGGCCCGGATACGCCGAGTCGACCAGGCACAGCAGGTCCACGGAGGCTCCCCCCTCGTGCAGCAGCCGCGCCACCTCGTGTGCGACAACCCCGCCGAAGGACCAGCCGGCCAGGTGGTACGGCCCGGTGGGCTGGTGGGCCAGGAGGATCTTGAGGTAGTCGGCGGCCAGCGCGCCGACGCTGGCCGGGCCGACGACACCGGTGCGCAGGCCGGCCGCGGCCAGGCCGAGAACCGGATGGCGTGGCGAGATGCGCGCGGCCAGTTCCTTGTAGCAGAACACTCCACCGCCACCGGGATGGATCAGGATCAGAGGCGCGCGATCGCCCTCGGCCCGCAGCGGCACCAGCAGGGCGCCGTCGTCCGGCACCTCCGCCTGGCGTTCGAGGAGCGCCGCGAGCCGCGCCACGCTGCCACCTCTGATGAGTTCGACCAGCGGAATGTGGCGGTCGAACCGTCGGCGGATCGCGGTGATCAGCCGGAGCGCCACCAGCGACTGCCCGCCGAGTTCGTAGAAGGTGTCGTCGATGCCGATGGGCCTGGTGTCCAGTGCTTCCTCCCACAGCGCGACCAGCTCCCGCTCCACGTCGTTGCCGGCCGGCCGGTACGGACGCCCGGCGGTCTGCCCGGGCCGGACCAGCCCGGCCAGACCCTCGCGGTCGGCCTCGCCACCGGCCAGCAGCGGGATCTCGGGCACCTCGAGCCACACCTGGGGCACCATGTGGCCGGCCAGCCGCTCCGCGGCGAACGCGCGCAGCGCCGCCGTGTCCAGCCCCCGCTCCGCCGCGACCGGCACCACGCAGGCGACGAGCGCCTCGTCCCGGACGAGCGCGGCGCAGTCCCGGACGGACTCGTGGCCGCGCAGCGCCGCGTCGATCTCGCCCAGTCGGACCCAGAGGCCGCGGAGCTTCACCTGTTCGTCGAGCCGGCCGAGGTATTCGAGTTCGCCGTCGGTCAGGTGCCGGGCCAAGTCGCCGGTGCGGTACAGCCGACCGTGCTCGGTGTGGTCGAAGAACGGGGCGCTGGTGACGCCGGTGTCCGGTGCGTCGCCGTGATGGCCCCGGGCCACTCCGGCGCCGCCAACGTACAGCTCACCGGGGAGGCCGGCCGGCACCGGCTGGCGCTCGCTGTCGAGCACGTGCGCCGTGACATTGGCGATGGGGCGGCCGATCGGTACCACCCGGCGGCCGTCGTCCCGACAACGCCAGTGCGTCACGTCGCCCCCGGCCGCGGTCGCTCCGTACAGATTGACCAGTTCGGCCGAGTGCCGGGCCCGGAACCGCCGCCGCAGGTCGGGGGACAAGGTCTCACCGCCGCAGAAGACCCGGCGCAGGCTCGCGCACTCCGTCAGACCGCCCTCGTCCAGGAGGGTCCGGAGCGTCGAGGGGGCGAGGTGAACGACGCCGACCTCGTGCCGCTGGATCAGCTCCCGCAGGTAGGCCGGTTCGCGATGCCCGCCCGGACGACAGATGACCAGGCGCGCCCCTACCAGCAGGGGCCGGAAGAACTCCCACAGCGACACGTCGGAGGAGAACGGCGCCGCCCGCACCAGCGCGTCGTCGGCACCCATCGGGTATTCGTCCTGCGCCCACAGCAGGCGGTTGCACAGGGCCCGGTGGGAGACGACCACCCCCTCGGGGCGCCCGGTCGAGCCGAAGGTGAGGATCAGGCACGCGGGGTCGTCCGGCAGCACCGGCACCTCCGGCACGGTGCCGGAGAGCCGCCGGCATGCCGACAGTGTCACCATCTCGGTGCGCGCGTCGCCGAGTTGCGGACCCGGGGCCTCCTCGGCATCGGTGAGTACCAGTTCCAGCCCGGCCTCCGCCACCATCGCGGCCAGCCGGTCGGGCGGGTTGTCCGGAGGCAGCGGCACATACGCGGCACCGGCCCGGAGCACGGCGAGCAGGCTGACCACCAGCTCCGCCGAGCGGCGCATACTGACCCCGACGAACTGCCCGGGCCGGACCCCCAGATCGATCAGCCTGCGCGCCAGTCGGCCGACCCGGTCGTCGAGTTCGCCATGGGTCAAGGTGGTGGTCTCGCAGACAACGGCCGGCGCATCCGCGGCGACGAGTGCCCGGCGACGCACCAGTTCGGGCAGCACATGCGGCTCGGGGAAGGCGCGCGTCGTGTCGTTCCACGTGGCGAGCCGACGCGACTCGTCGGCGGACAGCAGAAGTGTGGCGGTGTACGCGCGCTCGGGCGTGCGGACCATGCCGGTGAGCGCGTTGAGGTAGTACCCGTGCGCGCGCTCCACCCACTCGGCGCTCAGCCGGGTCGCGTCGTGCCGCAGCGCGAAACCGATCTCGCCGGATTCGGCGGAGCGGAAGAACTCCGTACCGAACGGAAAACTGGTGGGCACCACGCCTTCCTCGTCCAGCACTTCCACGTCACCGGTCGGCTGGGATCGGGAGACGTGAAAATGCGTGTAGTTGAAGAACGACTCGAGGAGCGTGCCAACACCCTGCTCACGCTGGATCTCCGCCAGCGGGAACCGCCGGTTCGGCTGGATCTCCAGATCCACCGCGGCGACTTGCGCGATGAGGTCCGCCCAGCTGCCGCCGGCCGGTCGGCAGCGGAACGGCACGATGTTCAGGAACAGCCCGATGACCCGGTCACTGTCGCTCTCCTCACCGCGGCCGTGGTACACCGCGCCGGTCACCACGTCGGGCTGACCGCCCAGCAACGCCATCACCCGCACATGCGCGGCCAGCAGCACGATCCGTACCGGCACCTTCAGCGACTTGGCCAACTCCAGGACGCCCGTCGAGAGGTCGTTCGGCAGCGAGAACTCCGTCATCCGCATGTCGGCGGGAGCGGTGTCGTCCACGGCTCGGGGCAGCCGGGTCACCGCCGCGTCGCGCAACTGCTCCACCCAGAACTCCCGCTGTCGCGGGTCGGCCACGGCCGCCCGCTCGGCCGCGACGATCGAGCGGAACCGTGCCTTCGGTGGCGGCGGGATCTCCCGTTGGTGCCCCAGTTCCCGCACGTAGAGGTTGAGCAGTTCGGCGAACAGGGAGGCGTCGCTCCAGCCATCGATGATCGCGTGGTGCTCCGCTATCCACAGTTGCACGGTGTCCTCGGACAGGCGCTGCACGTGGAACCGGATCAGCGGCGCGCGGTCGAGGTCGAAAGGACGCGCGCGTTCCCGGTGGAGGCGCCCGCCGACCGCCGCGCGGCGGTCGGCGTCGTCGAGCCCGCGCAGATCCTCGAACGTCATCGGCACCGCCACTTCACGGTGCACGAGTTGTACGGGCTCGCTGAACGGGGCGAAGGCGAAACTGGTCCGCAGCATCTCGTGCCTTGTCAAAAGCTGCTTGACCGCCTGTTCCCAGGCCGTCGCCGAGAACTCGGCGCGAAGCCGATAACGCATGACGTTGTGGTAGATCTGATGTGTTTCCGTGGCTTCGCTGTGGTAAAGCATGCCGGCTTGGACAGTCAGGAGAGGATAGGCGTCCTCGACGTCCTCACCGACCAGGTCCCGGTCCGCCGGGCTGAGCAGGTCGCAACGCTCCACGATGGGTGATTCGGGTGTTTCATCCGCCGCGATGACCAGGGGAGCCAGCTCTCGGATGGTCTGGTGCAGGATCAGGTCGGTCAGCCGGAGTTCGAGGCCGGCCGCCCGGACCTGTGCCAGGATCTGCACGCTTCGGATGGAGTCGCCGCCCATCTCGAAGTAATTGTCATCGATGCCCACCTGTTCCAGGCCGAGCACCTTGGCGAAAATGCCCGCGAGCGTGGCTTCGGTCGGGTTGGTCGGGGCCGAATAGGGCGCTGGATCCTCCCATTCGGATCCGGGCCGCGCCGGCTGCTCGTCCCCCTCCGGATCACCCGGCCGAGCCAGCGTGGTGACCGGCTGGTCCGGGTCGGCGGCTGCCGATTCGACGATCCGGCAGAACTCGTCGGCGAACTGCCCGATCCGCTGCTCACTGAACAGGTCGGCGCGGTACTCGAATTCGGCGTCGACCGTTTCACCCTGATCGATGATGGCGAGCGTGAGCTGGAACTTGGACGTTTCCGTGGGAAGTTCAATCGGTTCGAATCGCACCCCGCCCGACGTATGTCTCGCACCCGGCTTCTCGTTCAGCGTGAACAGCACCTGGAAGACGGGGTCGTGATCGAGAGCACGCTCAGGGGCCAGCTCCCGCACCACCAGATCGAAGGGCACTTCCTGGTTGTCGACCGCCTCCAGGGTGGCTCGGCGCACTTGGCGCACCAGCTCGCGGAAGGTCGGATCGCCGTGGAACGTGCTTCGGATCGCCACCGCGTTGACGAACAACCCAATGGTGCGGTGGAACTCGCCGCGGCCACGGTTGGCCGCAGCGGTGCCGACGATGATGTCGTCGTTTCCGGCCCGGCCGCGCAGCAGCAGGGCGAATGCCGCGAGCAGGACGACGAACATGGTGGAGTCGGTGGCACCGGCGAGTGCCCGCAGCGCGCCCGTCGCGTCCGACCGCAAGGCGAAACGATGCGAGGAACCCGTCGGTCCGGCGTGCGTCGCCACGTCGGAGGGCAGGCGCAGCACGGGCAGGGTGCCGCCCAGGGTGCTCCGCCAGAAGTCCAGTTGCCGGGCGGCCTCCGGACCCGCCAGCCACGCCTCTTGCCAGCCGGAGTAATCGGCGTAATGGAACTCCGGATCCGGCAGGTCCGGCTGTCGGCCGGCGGCCAGCGCCTCGTAGCCCGTCACGATCTCGTCCAGCAATATCCCCGCGGACCAGCCGTCCACGATGATGTGGTGCATGCTCAGCAGCAGGGTCGCCCTCGCGTCGTCCTGCCGCCGCAGTCGCGCCCGGAACAGCGGCCCGCGTTCCAAGTCGAAGGGCCGACGTGCCTGTTCGTCGATCCAGGACCGATCCGTTCCGTCCGTCACCAGATAGTCCAGCGGAGCGTCGGGATCGACGACCTGCAGGAGTGCTCCGTCATCGAGAGCGAAGTGCGTGCGCAGCGCTTCGTGCCGTTCCATCACCAGAAGCAGCGCGGATCGCAGCGCGTATTCGTCAAGAGCGCCTTGCAGTTCGTAGACAAGCCCCACGTTGTAAGTGGGCGCGTCACCGAGCAGATTCTGCAAGAAGAACAACTGATATTGAGCGCGCGACGCGGGAAACACATAGCACTTCCCGTTTTCTCTCGTGGCTGGCACCTGGCCAGTGCTCACCGCACCACCCGCATCCGACACACCGATCAGCCTCCCGAGCCACCGGCACCCGAAAACCGGCCCCGACCATCGCCCATGCCGTCCTCATTCGGTCCTCGGACTGTCCTCACCATCCCGCGCCGCAGAAAGCCGATTTCACCCTCACCCAGGCGTCATCGAGAGTTCCTCCGCTACGATGGCCCACCGAACGCCCAAGCGCTGAAGCACGTTTCCTCGCGAATCACACAACTCCTCAGCAGGTAGCTGATCGAAAGCATCGCTCCCACAGAGAGGCGACCATGCCGGTAAAGCTGATTTGCCTGCCCTTCGCGGGCGCGGCGGCGAGTTTCTTCTGGCCCTGGCGCAAGCTCGGCGTCCCGAACGTGAGCATCCACCCGCTGCAACTCGCCGGGCGCGAGCAGCGCGTCGACGAGGAGCCCTTTCGCGACGTGCACCAGGCCGCCGACGCGCTGCTGCCGGAGGCGTTGCGGGTGGCTCGGGACGGGCACGGACCCGTCGCCGTCTTCGGACACAGTCTCGGGGCCGTGCTGGCCTACGAGCTGACGCGACGCCTGGTCGAGAGAGGGCAGCCCGTGGCCGGGCTCTTCGTCAGCGGGTCTCCGTCTCCCTGGGAAAACCGGGCGGAACGCGCGACCGGCCTGGCGGACGACGAGTTCCTGAAACGGGTGGAATCCCTCGCGGGTTACCGGCACGACGCGTTGAACAATCCGGAACTGCGCGAGCTGATCCTGCCGGCGCTGCGGGCCGACGTGGAGATGCACGAGCAGTACCGGCCGCGCGACGCCGCGCCGATCGCCGTCGACATCACGGCCCTGCGCGGGATCACCGACGAACTCGTCGGCGCCGAGGAGCTGTCCGGCTGGTCGGCGGCCACGGCCACGGACTTCCGCCGCGTCGAACTCCCCGGCGGGCACATGTACCTCACCGACTCCGGCCGCGGCGTTCTGGAACTGGTCGCCGCCACCGGAGCCCGGGCCGGCACGGGCGGACGGTAGGGACGGCCTCCATGCGTTTGCTCGACAAGACGGTCGTGGTGACCGGCGCCGCGCGCGGCATCGGCCGTGCCTGCGCCATCCGCTGCGCCGAGGAGGGCGCGGACCTGGTGCTGTTCGACATCGCCGACGACCTGACCGCGGTGCCCTATCCCCTGGGCACCGGCGAGGAGCTGGCCGAGACCGCCCGGCGCTGCCGGAAGCAGGGAGCCGGCGTGCTCCCCATCGCCGGCGACGTGCGCGACCAGAGCGCCGTGGACGCCATGGCACGCCAGGCGCTCGACCGGTTCGGCCGCGTGGACGTACTGATCAACAACGCCGGGATCGTCGCGCCCTCGGGAAGCCCGGTGGAACGGATCACGCAGGACGAATGGTCGGTGATGCTGGACATCAACCTCTCCGGAGCCTGGCACGTCATGAAGGCGATCGCGCCCGGCATGCTCGGTCGGCGCGGCGGCAGCATCGTCAACATCTCCTCCACGGCCGGACTCGTGGGATACCGACACTTCGCCGGCTACGTCGCCGCCAAGCACGGAGTCATCGGCCTGACCAAGGCCGCCGCGCTCGACTACGCCCCCCACCGGGTCCGGGTGAACGCCATCTGCCCGGGATCGGTCCACGACGACCCCGACCTCGGCGGACGGATGCTCTCGGAGATCGCCCGATCGCTGCGGCTGCCGGTGGCCGACCACGAGGAGACGTTCGTCCCGGCACAGCCCACCAACAGGCTCGTCGACCCCTGGGACGTGGCGGCCACGGCGCTCTGGTTCGCCAGCGACGACGCGCCGAACGTGACGGGAACAGTCCTGACCGTTGACGGCGGGTTCACCGCGCGCTGAGCCTCCTTCGACATGCTGCGGGAGCACACGCATGAAGACACAACAGTTCTTCGCCCGACCGGAGTTCCTGAAGCGGCCGGAGCGGGCGAGCCACAGCCTGGCCACCGGGATACCGGGCGGCGGGGAACTCCAGCGCCTGGCGGACACCGCCACCTGGGAAGAGCGGCTGGACGTGCCACGTGGTCATCCCCGGGCCCGGGCGCGCCGTGCAAGAGAACTGCGCCGGGCGCTGCCGGCCGACGGGCCGGCCGCCCGGGTGGTGGTCCTGCGGTATGCGGACGGCACGGCCGATCTCCTGCTGGTCGCGCACCGGGCCAGGCTCGAACGCTCCGCCATGATCCGGATGGCCCGCGCCCTGACCGGCGCGGAGCCGGGCGGGATGCCGACGCCCGCACCGCCTCCCGCGGTCGCGGCCGGCGGACCGGTGCCCCCGGACAGCGCGGAGCCGGCGCTGGCGTTCGGGCTCCCGGGCCTCGCGAGCGCCGGCCGGTACGGCCAGGTGGTACTGCCGGGGCTCGACGGAATGGCCCCGGATCCCGTCCTGCTCGTGGCGGCCGTCGCCGTGGTCCATCACCGCTATCAGATGGGCGAGACGGCGCCGATCGGACTGGTGGACTGCGACCGGGAGACGCTGGGCGTCGTGGCTCCGGACATCGCCGGGGACCACACCATCGCGGTCGTGCGGAAGGCGGTGGCGACGCAGCTTGCGAATGAGCCGCCCGAGGCTGCCGCGCTGCCGTCGCTGGGGGTGGTCTTCGCCCGCCGGGCGCCCGGCGTTCGCTATCAGCCGGCCATGGCCCCCGTGTTCCGCATGACCCTGTGCTGGGAGATCCGGCCGGACGGCGGCTCCGTGGCCCGCTGCCACTACGACGAGGCGTTCCTTTCCCCGGCGATCGCCGCCGAGTTCGCCCGCTGCGTGAGCCGCGTCGCGCGGCAGATGCTCGAGCGGCCCGACTCCATGGCCGTCGCCGACCTGGAATTGATGACGGACGACCGGACGGCACTGGTCCTGGCAGCGGGACGCACCCCCCGACCCGCGGCCGAGGCCGACACGTTCACCGCGTACCCGAACATCCACGAGGCCTTCGAAACCATCGCTCGCCGGCAGCCGCACGCCTCGGCGTGCTCGGAGAACGGCGTGCGGCTGACGTACCGGGACCTGTACCTGCGCTCGGAGCGCCTGGCGGCGGGCCTGGCGTCGCTGGGGGCGCGACCGGGAGCGCGCGTCGGGGTCTGCCTCGACCGTGGGATCGACCTCGTCACCGTCCTGCTCGCGGTGCTGCGTACCGGCGCGGCGTATGTGCCGATGGACGTCCGGGCCCCCGCGGACCGGCTGGCCTTCACGGCCACCGACGCCGGAGTGATCGCGGTGATCACCGATCTCGCGGAGTTTCCCGCCCTGGTCGGGGCACCAGTCGTCTCGCCGTCCGAGCTGGCGCCGGCCACCGGCGCCGGGCCGGACATCGTCGGGACGGCGGCCAGGCCCGGGGACACCGCCTATGTGATCTACACCTCGGGTTCGACGGGACGTCCCAAGGGCGTGCTGATTCCGCACCGGAACGTCCTCGCCCTGCTGGCGGCGACGGCGCCGGAGATGAACCTCGCACCCACCGATGTGTGGACACAGTTCCACTCCGGAGCGTTCGACTTCTCCGTGTGGGAGATCTGGGGCTGCCTGCTGACCGGCGGTCACCTGGTGTGCGTGCCCCACTGGGTGTCGCGGTCTCCGGAGGAGTTTCGCGCACTCCTGGTCTCCCACCGTGTGACGGTGCTCAGCCAGACGCCGTCGGCCTTCGCGCAACTGGACGCGGCCGATGCCGAGGCCGGCGGTGAGCAGGGCGAGCTGGCCGTGCGACTGGTGGTCTTCGGCGGCGAGCCACTTGTCGTGGCGGGCCTCGGCGACTGGCTCGACCGGCACCGCTACTCCCGCTGCCGACTGGTCAACATGTACGGAATCACGGAGACGACCGTGCACGTCACGGCGCAGACCATCACGCCGGCGGAGATCGCCCGGCGGTCACGCTCCGTCGGCGCGGCGCTGCCGGGCTGGGCGGTGTCCGTCAGGGACGAACGGGGGCGTCCGCTGCCCTTCGGCGCCCGTGGGGAGATCTGCGTCGCGGGCGCGGGCGTGGCCGACGGCTATCTCAACCGCGACGAGCTGACCGCCGAACGTTTCGTGCCGGACGCCTTCGGCCAAGAAGTCCTCTACCGGAGCGGGGACAGCGGACGGCTGCTGCCAGACGGCCGCCTCCAGCACCTGGGCCGGCTCGACAACCAGGTGCAGTTGCGCGGATTCCGCATCGAGCTGGACGAGATCCGGTCGGTTCTCCAGGAGATCCCGGGCATCTCCGCCGCCGTCGTGGTGCTCGCCGCGGGCCCCGGCGGCGATCCCGCCCTGGCCAGGCTGGACGCCTACGTCACCGGCGGTGGGTACACGACCGCCGAGATCCGGGGCCTGGTCGCCCGAAAGCTGCCGGACCACATGGTGCCGAGCACGGTGACGCGGCTGGACGAGCTGCCGATGACGCCCAACGGCAAGGTGGACATCGCCGGGCTGCCGGCCCCGGTGAGCGCCGCCCGGGAACACCCACCCGGGCTCGGTGACCGTCCCGGGAGCCGGCCCGGCGAGGAACAACCCACGGACGCTGCCGCGGTGATGGTGCGGATCTGGTCGTCACTGTTCGAAACCGCCGTCACGCCAGAGGACGATTTCTTCGAACTCGGCGGGAACTCACTGCTCGCCGCCCGCGTGTCCGCCGCGCTGCGGGCGGCGGGACTGCCGGCGTTCTCCGTACGAGATCTCTACCGGCACCCGACCATCGCGGCGCTGGTCACACTGGTCCCTCGCGGAGCGGCGGGGAAATGAAAAGGGACAGTTCACCACGGTGTCCGGTTCGGATGTCGTTCCGGGCCGACGCGCCGGAGAGGGTCGCGCGGGGCCCGCGGGGCTCCGCGTGGTGTGGCCCGGTGTTGGCGGGCCACACCGCTCACCGGTCAGACGAGGCCGACGAGGTGGGCCAGGGCGTCGTCACGGGCGAAGACCGGGATGACCTCCAGCGGCGCCGCCGCCCGTATGTACCGGCCGCCCTTGTGCCGGGTGCCGGTGCCCAGGTCGGTCCAGGTGGCGCCCTGGGGGAGGTAGACCTCCCGGGAGTCGGCGCCGGCCGAGGTCACCGGCGCCACCAGCAGGTCGCCGCCGAACATGTACTGGTCCGCGAGGTCCCAGCAGGCGGGGTCGTCGGGGAACTCGTGGAACATCGCGCGCATCACCGGCTGGCCGTCGCGGTGGGCCTCGGACATGAGCCGGCGGGTGTACGGGCGAAGCGCTTCCCGCAGCCGCAGATACCGCGTGAGGACGTCGTACACGTCCTCGCCGAAGGCCCACAGCTCGTTGTCCGCGCCGGTGGGACACCGTGGGGTGCCGTCCGCCGCCCGGACCGGTGCGGTGGGTTGCCGGTCGCCGTGCATCCGCATGACGGGGCAGAAGGTGCCGAACTGGAACCAGCGGATGAGGAGTTCATGGAAGCCGGGATCCGTGATGTCTCCCCCGTGGAAGCCCCCGATGTCGGTGGTGAACCAGGGGATGCCGGCGATGCCCATGTTGACGCCGGCGGTGATCTGCTTGCGCATGGTGTCGAAATCGCAGTGGATGTCGCCGGACCACACCAGCGCGCCATAGCGCTGGCTGCCCGCCCAGGCGCAGCGCACGAGGTTGACGACGTCCTCCTGCCCGGCGGCGCGCTGGCCCTCGGACAACGCGCGTGAGAACGCCTGCGGATAGAGGTTGCCGACCTCCAGAGCCGGGCCGAGGTGATAGCGGTAGTTGTCGAAGTCGTAGACGCCGTACTCCGGTTCGGCCTCGTCCAGCCAGAAGACGCGGATGCCCTTGCTGTGGTAGTTGCGGCGGCACAGCTCCCACAGGGCCTCGCGGGCGGCGGGGTTGGTGACATCGAGGAACATGCTGGGGCCCTGGAAGCTCATCTGGACGTCGGGCCCCCGCTCGGCGCCGACCAGCAGGTTGTGCCTCCGGAATTCCCGGAAGTTTTCCGACTCCACCGAGACCTGCGGCCAGACCGAGACCATCAGCTCGATCCCGAGTTCCCGCAGCTCGGCCACCATCGCGTCGGGGTCCGGCCAGAACTCGTCCTCGAACCGGAAGTCGCCCATCTTCGGCCAGTGGAAGAAGTCCGCGACCAGGACGTCCAGGGGCAGGCCGCGGCGGTGGTACTCCCGCGCCACCTCAAGGAGCTGTTCCTGGTTCCAGTAGCGCAGCTTGCTCTGCCACAGCCCCAGGCCGTACTCCGGCATCATCGGAACGTGCCCCGTGGCCTCGGCGTAGGCGGCGGTGATCTCCGCCGGGGTGTCACCGGCGGTGATCCAGTAGTCGAGCTGCCGGGTGCTCTCGGCCACCCATTCCGTGCGGTTGGTGCCGAAGGTGGCGCGGCCGATGGCGGGGTTGTGCCACAGGAAGCCGTATCCGGCGCTGGAGAGGACGAACGGGACCGACACCTGGGAGTTCCGGTGTGCCAGTTCCAGCGTGCAGCCCTTGAGGTTGAGCATGTCCTGCTGGTACTGCCCCATGCCGTAGAGCTTCTCGTCCGGGCGTGCCTCGAAGCTCGCGGTGAGGTGGTGCGGCCCACCGGTGATCGCCCGGTGGGCACGGGCCTTCAGCTTCAACGAGCCGCCGGAGCCGAGCTCCCTGAGCAGCACGTCGCCATGGCGGTCGTGGAAGGCCAGTGAGCACCGGGACACGTCGTATCCGGCCTGCGCGTCGTAGAACTCCTCGGCCGTCAGGACGGCGGTGATGTTGCCGTTGGTCAGCCGGGCGACGTTCCCTTCCGTCACGATCTCGGCATCGGCGGGCGGCCGCGGGAGCAGGGCGAAATCGGTGTCGGCCACGTCGGCCGCGCGTGTGGCGCGCACGCGCAGGCTGTGCCGCCCCCAGGGCTCGACGACGAGCGTCTCGCCGTCTCCCCGCCAGATGAGACGGCCTGAGGCAGTTTGGAACACGGTCACGGAAGAGAACTCCCAACGTTGAGCGGCGGCGGCGAATCCGCGAGGCCACGAAACTGGTGGAGGTCGGTGCTGCCGGCGTGCGGCATACCGCCCGTCGAACCCGGAAACAGGGGAGGCGGCGGTCGGGCCGCGATGGCCCGGCCCGTCCGCTCAGTCCTTCACGGCCCCGGCCGTGACGCCCGCGGCGACGTAGCGCTGGGCGAGCACCAGCAGGACGGCTGCCGGAACGGACGCGACGACCGCGGTGGCCATGATGGAGTTCCACTCCTGGTTGTTGTTGCCGATGTAGCGGTAGATGCCGATGGTGATCGGCTGGGTGTCGCCCTGACCGTTGAGGGTGCTGGCGAAGATGAAGTCCGACCAGGCCCACAGGAACGCGAAGAGGGAGACGGTGACGACCGCGTTCCGGCTGACGGGCAGCACGATGGAGCGGAAGGTCCGCCAGGCGCCGGCGCCGTCGATCCGTGCGGCGGCCATCAGCTCGTCGGGGATGCCGGACATGAAGGCGGTCAGGATCAGCACGCCGAACGGGACGGCCAGCGTCGAGTCGGCGATGATCAGGCCCCACCACTGGTTGAGGATGTCCAGGTTCAGGAAGATGGCGTAGAAGCCCATCGCCATGATGATGCCGGGGATCATCTGGGCGATGAGCAGGACGAGTCCGACCGGGCCGCTGCCGCGCGGGCGGAGCTTGGCCAGCGCGTAGCCGGCCGGCGCGGCGATGGCGAGGGTCAGCGCCACGGTGCCGAGTCCGATGAGGAAACTCGTCCGGAGATGGGGCAGTTGGTCCTCCAGGACCGCCCGGTATCCGGTGAAGGTCGGGTCCAGGGGGAACCAGTCCGGCGGATCCTTGCGCATGTTCCCCGAGCGGGTCAGCGAGACGTTGACCATCCAGTAGAGCGGGAACAGCATGACGGCGGTCAGCGCCAGGCCGGCCATCGTCTTCCACGGTGCTCGTCGTCGCGTCATGCCGCCTGCCTCCTCTGCACGCGGATGTAGACCAGGCCGAAGACCAGGGCGAGCAGGATGAGCAGGTTGCCCACGGCGGCGCCCGGCCCGAAGTGCGGTGTCAGGGAGCCGAATCCGAGATCGTAGGACCAGGTCGACAGGGTGGTCGAGGAGTCGCCCGGGCCACCGCGCGTCATGATCCAGATGATGTCGAACACCTTCAGTGTGTAGACCAGTCCCAGCAGGACGGTGATGGCCGACACGGGGCGGAGCAGCGGGAAGGTGATGCGCCGGAACTGCTGCCAGCCACCTGCCCCGTCCAGGGCGGCGGCCTCGTACAGATCGCGCGGGATGTTCTGCAAGCCGCTGTAGAGGATCACCAGGTTGAAGGGGATGCCGATCCAGATGTTGGCGATGATGACGGCGGCGAGCGACCAGTCGGGCGAGGTCAGCCAGTTCACCGGGGGCAGGCCGAAGGCTCCGAGCGCCGAATTCACCACCCCCGTCTCGCTGTTGAGCATCCACGACCAGGTCGAGGCCGACACGATGAGCGGCAGCAGCCAGGGAACGAGGAACAGCGCGCGCAAGGTCGCGGAGAGACGGAAGTTCTGGTGGAAGAAGACCGCCAGCGCGAGCCCGATGCCGTACTGGAAGAGGATCGAGACGAAGGTGAACGTCAGGGTGTTGCGCGCGGCCGGGAGGAAGGCCGGGTCGTCCAGGATCTCCCGGTAGTTGTCCAGGCCCGTGAAGGGCGCGTCGCCCTGGACGAAGGACCGCAGGGTGTAGTCCTTCAGGCTCAGCTCGACGTTGCGGACGAGCGGGTAGGCGTAGAACGCGATCAGGTAGACCAGCAGGGGGGCGAGGAACAGCCAGGCGATCGGCTGGGGCCGCGGCCGGCGTCCGCTCGTTCCGCCGGTTCGCCGGAGAGGTCGTGTCGGTCCACCCTGCCGCGGTGCCGCGGAGGGCCGGCCGTGGGTGCGTATGGCCGTCATCGGGCTTCCTTCGTTGGGATGCTGTGCCGGGCTCGCCGCCCCGCACCGGCGATATCAGTCGGCCGTGTCGGCCGCGGCGGCTTCCTGAGCGGTGTCCAGCGCGTCCTGCGGACTCTGGGCGCCGGAGAGGACGTTCCCCACGGCCGTCCACAACTGCTCGGAGATGACCGGGTAGTCGGTGCCCAGGTCGTCGCTGGTGCGGCCGCGTGCCGAACGGACCGCCTCGACCCAGGGCGCCAGCGCCTCGTTCTCGGCGACCTGCTGGTCCTGCAGGGCCTCGGTGGGCGCGACGTAGGAGAGGGTGGTGTCGGTGGTGAGCAGGTTCTCGCCACTGGTGAGGCATTCGGTGATCGCCACGGTCGCCTCGTACCGGCCGGTGTCGGACTGCACCGGAGCGGTCACGAACTCGCCGCCCGTGGGGGCCGCGGCGGCCCCGCCCGACGCCGCCGGGATCGGGATGACGCCGTAGTCGATCCCCGAGGCGTCCGCGTTGGCCAACTGCCAGGTGCCGTTGACGGCGAAGGCGTACTCCCCGGTCTCGAATTCCTGCCAGCTCGTCGTCTGGGTGTTGTTGATCACCGAGTTGGGCGCCCAGCCGGCGTCGAGCCAGTCCTTCCACTGGCTGACGGCGGCCACCGCTTCGGGGGAATTGAGCTCGCGCAGATCCGCGTCCGCGCCCCAGAACCAGGGCAGGAACTGGAACGAGCCCTCCTCGGTGCCGATCGCGGAGAACGTGATGCCCTTGCCCCCCGCCGCGGTCACCGCCTCCAGCGCGGCGTTCAGGCTCTCCCAGTCGGTGACCGAGGCCGGGTCCACGCCCGCGGCGGCGAGTACCTCCGCGTTGTAGTACAGCGCCAGGGTGTTCGCGCCGATCGGCACGCCATAGGTCTCGCCCTCGAGCTGCCCGGCCGCCAGGAGGTTCTCCGATATGCCGGAGACGTCCAGCCCGAGGTCGCCCGCCGGTGTGAGAACGCCGGCCTCGGCCAGTGTGGAGACCACCGGGTTGTCCAGCACGATGATGTCGGGGGTGTCGCCCTGCTGTGCCGCCAGCAGCGCCCGGTTGGTGAGGTCGGAGGTGTCGAACGCCGAGCGGTCGACGGTGACTCCGGCTTCCTCGCCGCACCGCTCGACCAGTTGGACCCAGTCCGAGTCGTCGTCGAACTGCGGGTAGGGGTCCCAGAACACATAACGGTCGCCGTCGGCGCCGTCGCCGGAGCCGCCGCCCGAGCAGGCGGTGGCTCCGGCCAGAAGTCCAACGGCGGCCAGGGCGGCCGATGCCGAGCGTGAAGTCCTGCTTCTCATCGCTGCGTTCCTTTCGGGCGTGCTCGGTTCGAGATGATCGTCGAACCGGTTCGATCAGTGCGCGTGTGCGGCTGCTGTGACCGGTGCGCGCCGGGGTCAGGTGGTGCTGCCCCGGTCGGTGAGCGTGGGGGGCAGGAAGCGGACCCGGTGGGGGCCCGGCCCGTCACCGTCCCGGATGCGGTCGACCAACTGGCGCACGGCCAGCCGGCCCAGTTCGCGCGGGGAGGTCTCCACCGCCGTGTAGGGCAGGGAGAACGTGCGGCCGAACTCCTGGGAGTACAGGCTGGTGACGGAGAGGTCCTCGGGCACCCGCACGCCGCGCTCGTGGAGCACCATGGGCAGCGCCGCGACGGATCCGTCGTTGTGGACGATCATCGCGGTCGCCGACGTGTGCTCGTCGAGCACGGCGTTGAGCGTCTCCCCCACGGCCGGCTGCCGGGACTCCCCGTAGTGGGCGTGGAGCACGAGCCCGAGTTCGCGCGCTCGCTCGATCGCCGCGTCGCGGAATCGCCAACTGTAGGAGATCCCGCGCTTGAACACCTCCAGCGGCGGCGTGACCAGGATGATCTCGCGGTGCCCGAGTCCCTGCAGGTGGTCGACCAGCATGCGAGCGGCGGCGGCGAAGTCCAGGTCGAGGATGTCCAGCCCGTCGGTGTCCTGCGGCAGGCCGACGAGCACGCCCGGCTTCCCCGCCGCCCGCAGCGGCTCCAGGCGCGGGTCGTTGTGCGCGACGTCGAGGAGGATCAGGCCGTCGACCTTGCCGGACTTGGTGATGCGGCGCAGGGCCTCGGCGCCGTCGGCGTCCGTGACCATCAGGACGTCATAGCCCATCTCCCGCGCGGTGTCGGAGAGCGGGAGCACGTACTGGAGCATGGCCGGCGCGAACTCGTCGTCGTGGAATCTGAGCATGAGGCCGATCACCTTGGTCTGCGCGGTGGCCAGGGCCTGTGCGCCGGCGTGCGGGGTGAACCCCAGCCGGGTGATGGCCTCTTGGATGCGCTGCCGCGTCTCGTCGGA
Source organism: Streptomyces litchfieldiae (assembly GCF_031845365.1). Lineage (NCBI taxonomy): Bacteria > Bacillati > Actinomycetota > Actinomycetes > Kitasatosporales > Streptomycetaceae > Streptomyces > Streptomyces litchfieldiae. The sequence goes on along the minus strand of NZ_JAVREL010000007.1, from coordinate 247,043 downwards.
TATCGAGCGCTTGCCGGAGAGGGCGTAGGAGACGGTGCTGCGGGACACCCCCGCGGCGCGCGCCACATCGCCGATCGTCACCACTGTCCACTCCCTTGTCGAACCGGTTCGCGCAAGCTAGCACCGGGTATGCGGCGATTCAATACGAAGGAGCGAACTCGTGCGGTCGCCGCCGCCGCGACCGTCGACGCCCGCCGGGAAGCCCGTGCACACGTATTGAACCCCCGAGAACGCCGGTGCTACGTTCCCCGTCGAACCGGTTCACCGAGGACGTCCACGGCCGCGAGGCGAACCGGTTCGACAGCCTTCCCCGACCCGTTCCGGAGTCTCATGGACAGGCGAACTCTCCTTGCGCGCTCCCGCGATGCCGGACGACGCGTGCGCGACAGCCTCCCCTGAGCCCCCGGAGCAACGGCCCGACGGCCCGTCACTTCCGCGGGAACGCCGTGGCACGCCCCCGGAACCCCCGTTCTCCCTCAGCCAAGGAGACCTGCGTGAACCTCACCCCCAGCAGGCGGCGCAAACGCCGCCTCGGCCTCACCGCGCTCCTCGCCACCTGCACCCTCGTCGTCACCTCCCTCGTCACGCTCGCCACCCCGGCCCAGGCCGCGGACGAGTCCATCGCCGTCGACTTCTCCGTCGCCGGGGGCTCCCCGACCCACCGGGCCTCCGGCTGGATCTACGGCATGACGGAAGACGCGTCGGGCCCCGCCGACCACTTCTTCGAGGACGTGAACTTCCAGTCCATGCGCGCCGGTGGCGCACAACTCGACAGCCCCGGCGGCTGGGTGTCGGGCCGTTACGACCGCCGCTGGAACGCGACCCGCGCCCAGTTGCTGCGCACCCGCGATCTGGGCGGCGAGTTCGTCCTCCTGGTCCACGACCTGTGGGGCGCCGACGGCTACCCGATCTCCCGCTTCCCCGGCGACAACGGCGACTGGACCGACTACGACAACTTCCTCACCCGGCTGATCAACGACGTGCGGGCGACCGGCGTTCCGGTGCAGTGGGACCTGTGGAACGAGCCCAACCTCTCACTGTTCTGGAACCGCCCCCAGTCCCAGTACTTCGAGCTGTGGCGGCGCACCCACCAGCGCATCCGGCAGGCGTTCCCCTCCCACCTGATCGTCGGCCCGAGCATCGCCGGCGTCCCGTCCACCACCAGCTCGTGGTGGACGCAGTACCTCGACTTCGTCCGCGCGAACGACGTGGTCCCCGACATCTTCAGCTGGCACTCCCTGCCGGGTGACCCGGTGGCGAACGTGGCGGCGGCGAACGCCAGTCTCGACGCGCGCGGCATACCGCACCCGCGCCCGTACCAGATCAACGAGTACGGCTCGCCCGAGGAGCAGAACCCCGGCGACGGCGCCTGGTACATCACGCGCCTGGAACGGGCGGGTGCCGACGGCCTGCGTGCCAACTGGGCGAGCGGCGGGCAGCTCCACAACGACCTGGCCAACCTCCTGGTCCGAGACTCCGCGGGGCAGCATCTGCCGAAGGGCGAGTGGTGGGTCTACCGCTACTACGGCTCACAGACCGGCCAGATCGCCTCCGTCACCCCCAGCCAGTCGTACGACGCGTTCGCCACCAAGACGAACGGGTCGGCAAGCATCCTGGTCGGCGGTGGCGGCACCACGGGCAACATCGCGGTCGGCCTGAGGCGTCTCGACGCCACCAGCGGCATCGTGCAGAACAACCAGGTGCGGGTGGTCGTCCAGCGCATTCCGTACAACAACGGCGCCGCGGTCCAGGGCCCGATCACCGTTCAGAACTCCGTGGTGTCCCTGTCCGGCAACGCCACGACGGTCAACCTGCCGCACACCAACGCCGACGACGCCTTCACCATCACCCTGCTGCCGCCCTCCGACACCGGCTTCCAGTCCGTCGCCGTCGCCCAGCACTCCCAGCAGTGCCTGGACAACACCGACCTGAACACCGCCGACGGCAACCAGCAGCAGCAGTACTCCTGCGAGGGCGGCGACCAGCAACTGTGGAACTTCCGCCCGGTGGCCGGAGTCGCGAACACCTACACCATCGTCAACGAGCAGACGGGCAAGTGCCTCGACGTCAACGGAGGTTCGACCGCCGACGGCGCCGCCGTCCAGCAGTGGACCTGCCTCAGCGGGGCCCTGAACCAGCAGTTCACGCTGCGGCCGGTCACCTACGCGGGCAGCGACTCCCACGACCACCAGCTCGTCGCCCGCCACAGCGGCAAGTGCGTCGACGTCAGCGGGATCTCCACCGCGGTGCGGGCCCCGATCCACCAGTGGACCTGCAACCCCGCCGGCCAGAGCACCCCGCGCAACCAGACCTGGCGTCTCTGGGGCCGGTAGGTCCTGTCCGGTCGGGGCCGTGGCTCGCGCGCGCGGGTCACGGCCCCTGGGGGTGGGCGTCGGCGGCCGCGCGGACGAACTCGCGGACGCGGGCGGTCGTGTTCGCCTCCAGCCAGACGGGTCCCCGGCGGATGGGTGGGGCGTCGTGGATGGGGACGTAGACGATGTCCGGGCGCGGGGAGTACTCCCGGGTGAGCTCCCCGACGGGGAGAACGCCTCTCCCGAGAGCCACGAGGGACAGCATCTCGGAGAAGGTGTTCCCCGTGGGGCCCTTGCGGACGGGTTTGCCCGACGGGGTGTGGTCGGGTGTGCGGTCGCGCTTGAACGCGGCGGAGGTGACGGCCGGGTACTGCACGACGGGGTGGTCGGCCAGCACCTCGAGTGAGACGGACTCCGCGTCGGCGAGCGCGTGGCCGAGGGGAACCGCCAGCATGCGTTTCTCCCGCATCAGCGTGGGGCCGTTGGCCATGCCGTCGAAGGGGAACGAGGCGATGAGGACGTCGATCGAGCCATCGAGCAGGCCGGCGCGCGTTCCCGACAAGTGCGCCTCGCTGACGCGGACTTCGCAGTCGGGGTAGCGCTCGGAGAACAGGCTCACGGCCTTCCTCAGCACCGGCGCCGTGGCGTCGCCGACGAACGCCACGCGCAGTTGCCCGGTGACGCCTCGGCCGGCCTGGACGGCTCGGCGGAACGCCTCCTCCATGCCGGACACGTGCGGGCGGAGGTCGTCGGCGAGCCGCCGGCCGATCGGCGTCAACCGCACGACCCGGCTGGTGCGCTCGAACAGCCGGGCGCCCACCTGTCGTTCCAGCTTCTTGATCACGTGGCTGACCCGGCCGGTCGTGACCCCGAGCCGTTCGGCGGTGCGCCCGAAGTGCAGCTCCTCGGCGAGGGTCAGAAAGGACTCGATCTCGTGTCGTTCCAGCACCGGCCCTCCCCACATCGTTTACCTGAGCTCAACGATTCTAGACCGATCGTGGCTTGGTGTGCGCCGTCGGCCGGGAGATCGTGGATCACGTCAGACCACGAACGCGAAAGGAACGACCACCGTGCGTGTCACCGGATTCGACCACCTCGTCCTCAACACCGTGGATCCCGAGCGGGCCCTGGAGTTCTACTGCGGCACCCTCGGCCTGGAACCCGTGCGCGTCGAGCAGTGGCGCGCGGGCGAGGTCCCGTTCCCCTCCGTCCGCGTCTCCCCGCACACGATCGTCGACCTCGTTTCCCGGCGCCGCGGCGAGACCAACGTCGACCACTTCTGCCTCGTCGTGGAGCCGCTCGACTGGCAGGAGGTCATCGACTCCGGGCGCTTCGACGTCCTGGAGGGACCGGTCGACCGCTACGGCGCCCGCGGCAACGGGATCTCCCTCTACGTCCGGGACCCCGACGGCAACACCGTCGAACTCCGCTGGTACCCCGACGACGCCGCGCACGCCTGACCACACCCCGCCACGAGGAGAGACCACCATGACCGAACCCACCACCCGCGCCAAGGGCCCCGCCAGCTACTTCCCCTCCATCGAGAAGAAGTACGGCCACCCCGTCACCCACTGGCTGGACCTCATCCGCGCCTCGCCCCTCACCCGGCACTCCGAACTGGTCGCCTGGCTGAAGACCGAGCACGGCCTCGGCCACGGACACGCCAACGCGCTCGTCGTCCACTGTGCCCGTCAGGGATAGTTGGCCACCATGGCACTGCGACCTGTTCAGGTGAACATCAAGGCTCTTGATCACTCGGCGGTGGGCCGGTTCTGGGCGGAGGCGCTCGGCTGGAGTGTGCACAGCGGGGGATCCGGCGTGACCACCTGCGTCGGACCCGCCGGCGGCCTGGTCTGGCCGGACCCGGTCGCTGTCTGCGTCGATGTCGTCGCCGTCCCGGAACGCAAGACAGCGACGAAGAACCGCGTGCACCTCGATCTCGCCACCACCTCCGCGGCCCACCAGGCGGAGTTGGTCACGCGCCTCCGGGCGCTCGGTGCGACGCCCGCCCATGTGGGCCAGGGCGATGTGCCGTGGACGGTCCTCGCCGACCCCGAGGGCAACGAGTTCTGTGTGCTGGAGCCTCGGGAGACCTACCGGGACACCGGGCCGATCGCCGCGGTGGTGGTCGACTGCGCGGATCCGCGGGCCATGGCCCGGTTCTGGGACGAGGCGCTGGACTGGACCCTGCACGAGGTGACCGACGACCAGGCGGTGCTGCGCTCCGCCAAGGGGGTCGGCCCGTATCTCGAGTTCCTCCGCACGCCCGACGTGAAGACCGTGCCGGACCGTGTCCATCTCGACCTGCTGCCGTGCCCCGGTGACGACAAGGCGGCGGAGGTGGCCCGGCTGCGGGCCCTCGGCGCCACCGACCTCGACCTCGGCCAGGGCGACGTCCCGTGGACGTGCCTGGCCGACCCGGAGGACCACGAGTTCCGCGTCCTCGCCCCGTCCTGACCCGGAGCCTCAGCGGCACCCCGACACGGACCTCAGCTCTTGACGGCCTCCGCGATCTGCTGGGCGGCTGACGCCGCGCGGGCCGCCCCCGGCAGGGCCCGAGGAGCCCACCGGAGAACGCTTCTTGGGCGCCCGGATGTCGGGGAGGCTGCCTCCCTGGCGGGGCAGCGGTCGGCGGCCGAAGGGACGCTTCACCGGCCAGCCGGTCAGAAGGCGGAGGCTTTGCCACAGTGTGCCGCGCGGCACCACTGAACAACGACCGCCCGGGTGCGCTCAGTCGTGCAGCAGCCGCCACGTCGTGAGCGCGACTCTGGCCCGGGTCAGGCCGGTGGGGTCGGTGAGTTCGATGCCGAGCCTCTTTCCGATCTGTTCGAGGCGGCGGGAGACGCTGCTGTGGTGCAGGTGGAGCAGGTCGGCGGCCTGGCGCAGTGAACCGGTGGCGCAGTAGGCGTCCAGCGTCTCCAGGTCGTCCGGTGTGTCGGCCAGGCGGACGATGGCGGCCACGTCCGCGTTGTCGCGTGCGGCTTCCACCGGTATCTCGGCCAGGAGCGCCAGCGCGCCCAGGTCGGCGTGGCGGATGACGGGGGCGCGGGGGGTGGTGAAGCGGAGGGCCGTGCGGGCTTCGCGCCAGGAGTGGTCGGGGCTTGTGGCGGTGCCGATGCCGGCGCGTACGCCCGGTGGGAACCGGTCCGGGTCGACGGTGGTGGCCAGGAGGACGCCGACGTCGGCGAGGGGTGCCGCCTTGACCCGGCGGGCCGGGCAGATGAGGCCGCCGACCCGGTCGAGTGGGAGCTGGGAGCGCACGGCGACGACGCGGACCGGGAGGTCGGCGGCGAAGCCCAGGAGGCGCAGGGCCCGGGCTCGGGCGGCCTCGTCGGTGTCGGGGCTGATCGCCAGTTCGACGAGGGCGGGGTCGGCCATGGTGGTGCGGGCCGGGCCGTAGCGCTCGACGGCCGCCGCGGCGGCGATGGCGAGCCGGTCCAGCAGCACTTCGTCGAGCGAGTTGGGCGGGCCGGGGCGTTCCAGCCACACCGTGCCGATCTCCTCGTCGTCGAGGGTGATCGGCGTCGTGGTGGACGCGGGTGCCGGCGGGGTGGACGCCTCGGTGCCGTCGGGCGAGACGCGGATCGCCCGGCCCGTGCCGTGCAGCCGGATCCCGGCCACGCACTCGGCCAGGCCCGCCGAGGCGCGGGCCAGTGCCGGGAGATCCACGCGCCGGCGCATCAGCGTGTCGTAGAACATGACGACGCGGAGCGCGCCTTCGACGAGCGAATCAAGTCCCGACAGCCGTACGGCCAGTGCCTCCACACCAGAAGGATAAAGGCGCCGATCGGTGCGCGATCCGGACGGGATGCGCGACGGACGGCGGATGATCCCGGGGTGGACGGCCGTGAGGATGGCCGGTATGGATCCCGAACTCGAAGCATTCATCCCGTTGTTCCCCCGGGCCGACCTGACCGACCCGATCCGCGAGCGCGAGAACTTCGCCGCGTTGGCCACCTCGGTGCCGCCCCCGGACACCTCGGGAATGGAGGTCGAGGACCGCACGGTGCCCGCCGATCCGGACGTGGCGGTGCGCGTCTATCGCCCGCACCGGGCGCGGGGCGCCGTCATCTGGCTGCACGGCGGCGGGTTCGTCATGGGTGACGTGGACACCGAGCACCCGTGGGCGGCCCGGCTCGCGGCGGCCTCCGGCGCGGTGGTGATCTCGGTGGGCTACCGCCTGGCGCCCGAGCACCCGTTCCCGGCCGCCCTGGATGACGCGTACGCCGTGCTGACCTGGGCGGCCGGGCACGCGGCGGAACTCGGCACCGACCCGGGGCGGATCACGGTCGGCGGTCACAGTGCCGGCGCGGGGCTCGCGGCCGGGCTGGCGCTGCGGGCGCGTGACGAGCAAGGGCCGGCGATCCGCTTCCAGTTGCTCAACCAGCCGGGGCTCGACGACCGGCAGGAGACGTGGTCGGCGCGGAACTTCACCGATACGCCCTGGATGAATCGCGACAAGGTGACGGCGGCGTGGCGGCACTACCTGGGTTCCGCGCCCGCCACGCCGTACGCCGCCCCGGCGCGGGCCGGCGATCTGTCCGGTCTGCCCCCCGCCTACATCTCCACCGCGGAGTTCTGTCCGAACCGCGACGAGGACATCGCCTACGCGCTGCGGCTGTTGCAGGCCGGTGTGTCGGTGGAGCTGCACCAGTGGCCCGGCACCTTCCACGGGTCGCAGGCGATCCTGTCCGCCGAGGTCTCGCAGCGGCAGATCGCCGAACTCGGCGCCGCCCTGCGCCGCGCCGTGGCCGAGTGAGGACGGCAGGAAGATGACCACCATCGACCCGGCCCGGGCGAGGGACGCGGAGCCGGGCATCCCGGGGCTGTTGCGCCCACACGCGTGGACTTTCGCCGCCGTGGTGATCCTTCAGGTGATCGGCGCCGTGGCGGGTCTCGCGCCGCTGCTGGCGGTCGTCGAACTGGGCCGGGCCCTGCTGTCGCCCGGGCCGGTCGATCACGATCACGTCTGGTTCGTCGTGCTCGCGGGTGCGGCCGGCCTGCTGGTCCGGCTGCTGTTCACGGCCGCGTCATCCGGAGTCGGGCACCTTCTCGACAGCCGGGTGCAACTGTCGTTCCGCCGGGCTCTGGCCGCGCGGCTGGGCGCCGTGCCGATCGGCTGGTTCTCCCGGCGCCGGACGGGCGAACTGGCGAAGGTCGTGGGCGAGGACGTGAGCGCCGTGCACCCGTTCATCGCGCACACCCCCGGTGAGCTGGTCTCCGCGTTCGTGGTGCCGCTGGTGTCGCTGGTCTACCTGTTCACGATCGACTGGCGGCTGACGCTGATCACCCTGATACCGGTGGCGCTGGCAGTGGCGCTGGTCCCGCTGATGATGACCCCGGCCCGGCTGCGCGAGCAGCAGGAGTTCGACGCGGCCATGGGGCGGATCGCGAGTTCGGTCGTCGAGTTCGTGCAGGGCATCTCGGTGGTCAAGGCGTTCGGCGGAGGCGAGCGCGTCCACCGCAGGTTTCGCACGGCCGTGGACGACTTCGCCGGCAGCTTCTTCCGGATGGTGCGCGGTCTGTCCGGGATCGCCGCCGGGATGCAGGTGGCGCTGTCCCCGCCGTTCGTGCTGCTGGTCGTGCTGATCGGCGGCACGACCCTGATCACGAACGGCGCCATGGCCCCGGCCGACCTGCTGCCCTTCCTGCTGCTCGGACTGGGCCTGACCGCCCCGGTGGCGGCCCTCGGCCACGGCTTCGACGACATGCAGGCCGCCCGGCGCGCGGTGGGCCGGATCCGGGACGTGCTCGCGGTGCGGCCGTTGCCGGAGCCCGCGCACCCGGTCGCGCCGCGGGGGCACCGCGTGGAACTGCGCGACGTCCGCTTCGGTTACGACGACGACCACGAGGTGCTGCGCGGAATCGACCTGGTGCTCGAACCGGGGACCGTCACCGCGATCGTGGGACCGTCGGGAAGCGGCAAGTCCACGCTGGTTCGGCTGCTGCCGCGGTTCTTCGACCCGACCCACGGGTCGGTCACCCTGGGCGGTGTCGATCTGCGGGAGCTCGGCAGCGGGCAGCTCCACCGGCTGGTCTCGTTCGTCTTCCAGGACGTTCGCCTGCTGCGCGCGTCCGTCGCGGACAACATCGCGCTGGCGGTACCGCACGCCGGCCTCGACGACGTGGTGTGCGCCGCCCGGCTGGCGCACATTCATGACCGCATTCTCGAACTGCCGCGCGGATACGAGACGGTGATCGGCGAGGACGCCGGGCTCTCGGGCGGCGAGGCGCAGCGCATCGCGATCGCGCGCGCCCTGCTCGCGGATACGCCGGTGCTGGTGCTCGACGAGGCGACCGCCTTCGCCGACCCGGGGACCGAACGGGCGGTGCGCCGGACCCTGGCGACGCTGGGGGGCGATCGGACGGTTCTGGTGATCGCCCACCGCCTGGAGACGATCGCCGACGCCGACACCGTCGTGATGCTGGAGAACGGGGCGGTCGTCGAGCGCGGCAGGCACGCCGAACTGCTCGCGCGGAACGGGACGTTCGCCGCGTTCTGGCGATCCCACCGGTCGGCGGTCGCCGACGGGACCGAACTCCGTGGTGGCGCACGGGAAGGAGACGAGACCCGATGATTCGCATGCTGCTGCGCGTGCTGGGCCACGAGTACGCCCGGCCGGTGCGTCGCACCGTGGTCCTGATGACCGTGACCGCGATGGCCGAGGGGCTGTCCTACGCGCTGCTGGTTCCGGTGCTGCGGGAACTGTTCGGCGGCACACCCGAGGACGCCCGGCCCTGGCTGATCGCGTTCGGAGTCGCGGTCGCGGTCTACGCGGCGCTGCGCTACATCAGCGATCTGTCCGGTTTCCGCGCCGGGACCACGCTGTTGCGCGGGGTGTACCACCGGCTCGGCGATCATCTGGCCCGGTTGCCCGTCGGCTGGTACAGCGCGGCCCGCGTCGGTGAGGTGTCCGTCCTGGCCAGTCGCGGCGTCCTGCGGGCGATGAGCGTGATCGCGCATCTGCTGGCACCGTTCATCTCCGCCGCCGTGACGCCCCTGACGATCGTCGTCGTGATGCTCGCCTTCCACTGGCAGTTGGGGCTGGCCGCGCTGGTCGGCGTGCCGGTCGTGGCGGCGATCCAGATCTGGACGGGGCGCTCGATGGCCGCGGGCGACGCGGAGCGCGCCGAACGCGACCACGAGGCCGCCGGGCGAGTCATCGAGTATCTCCAGGCCCAGCCGGTGCTGCGCGCCGGCGGCCGGACCGCCGAACGCTTCCGGTTGCTCGACGACTCGCTGCGGGAGGTCGGGCGCGCGTCCCGCCGTGCCACGCTGTCGGCGCTGCCCGGCGTGGTGGGCCTGACGCTCGCGGTGCAGGCGATGTTCACCGCGTTGCTGGTCCTGGGCACCCACCTCGCGCTCGGTGGGGACATCGGCGCGGCGGAGGTGCTGGCGATCCTGGTGCTGGCCGCCCGCTGCGCGGACCCGCTGCTGTCGCTGTCGGACATCGGCGGCCAACTACGGGGCGCGCGCTCCGAGTTGGTGAGGCTGGACACGGTGTTGCGCACCGAGCCGCTGCCGGAGCCCCGCGAACCGGTCCAGCCGGTGGGCCACGGCCTGGAGTTCGCGTCCGTGAGCTTCCGGCACGGGGACCGCACGGTGTTCGACGACGTGTCGCTGTCCGTGCCGGAGGGGCAGCGGCTCGCCGTCGTCGGACCGTCGGGTGCGGGCAAGAGCACCCTGCTGCACCTGCTCGCGCGGTTCTACGACGTGGACGCGGGCGCCGTGCGCGTGGGGGGCGTGGACGTGCGCGCGATCAGCACGGACGTGCTGATGTCCCGGATCGCCATCGTCTTCCAGGACGTCTATCTCTTCGACGGCACGATCGAGGAGAACGTGCGTCTCGGCCGTCCCGACGCCGACGAGGCCGAGGTGCGGGCGGCGGCGACCGCGGCGAAGCTGGACGAGGTGATCGAGCGACTGCCCGGCGGCTGGGCGACGAACGTCGGGGAGGGCGGCGCGCTGCTGTCGGGCGGTGAGCGCCAGCGCGTCTCGATCGCGCGTGCGCTGCTGAAGAACGCGCCCATCGTGCTACTGGACGAGGTGACCTCCGCGCTGGACCCGGTGAACGAGGCGGCCGTGCACGAGGGCATCGAGCGCCTGATGGCGGGCCGGACGGTGGTGATGGTGGCGCACCGGCTGCGGACGGTCCAACGCGCCGACCGCATCGTCTTCCTGGACGGCGGCCGCGTCATGGAGGAGGGCGATCACGAGGAACTGCTGCGCCGGGACGGCCGGTACGCCGAATTCTGGCGGGTCTCCCCGGCAGCGGCGGCGCGTGAGTGAGCCACCGTAATGAACGATCGCTCATAGCGGCACTGTACGATCGTTCATATGACTGATCTGGCCTCCGGCGCGTCGGCGCCGCCCCCCGACTACTTCGCCGGCGATCCGCGCACCAACCACGAGCGCATGCTGGCCGGTGACCTCTACATCGCCGACGACCCGGCGATCTTCGAGGAGCAGAAGAAGGCCGCGCGGCTGTCGGCCGAGTTCCTCGCCGCCTACAACGAGGACCCGGGGGCCGGCCAGCACCATGCCCGCCGGCTCTTCGGGTCGCTGGACGAGACCGCGTTCGTGCGCGCGCCGGTCTACGTGGACTACGGCAGCCACATCACCATCGGTCCCCGCACGTTCGTCAACATGGGCCTGACGGCGCTGGACGTCGCGCCGATCACGATCGGGGCGGACTGCCAGATCGGTCCGCACGTTCAGTTGCTGACCCCCACGCACCCGGTCGAGCCGCAGCCGCGGCGCGACAAGCTGGAGGCGGCCAGGCCGATCACCATCGGCGACAATGTCTGGCTGGGTGGCGGCGTCATCGTGTGCCCCGGCGTGAGCATCGGCGACAACAGCGTCGTGGGCGCCGGGTCGGTCGTCACCCGTGACATCCCCGCGAACGCGCTCGCCGTGGGCAACCCGGCCCGCGTGCTCCGGTCCCTTTAGCGGCAGCCGTCCCGAGGAGCGCTGTGAAGTCCCGCCGTACCGAACCCGGCCGACGCGACCGCCTGATCGACATCACGATCGATCTCATCGCGGAGATCGGTGTGGCGGGCCTGTCCCACCGCAAGATCGCCGCGCGCGCGGACGTGCCGCTGGGGACGCTCACCTACCACTTCGGCGGCATGGACGGGCTGCTGTACGAGGCGTTCACCCGCTTCGCGAACTCGATCGCGGACACCTTCACGGCCCGCCTGGGCGCCGCGGCGGACGCCGAGCAGGCTCAGGCCGCGGTCCTCGACCTGATTCACTCCGAGTCCGGCCGGCAGAGCAACCGCGACCTGGTGATCGTCTTCGAGCTGTACACGCTGGCGGCGCGTGACCCGAAGTTCCGCCGGATCACCAGCACGTGGATGCGGCGCAGCCGCGAGGACCTGGAACGGCACTTCAGCCCCCGCGCGGCCCGCCAGCTCGACGCCCTCATCGAGGGCGCGGCGATCCACCGTGCCCTGGACCCCGAACCGGCCGACCGCGAGCTCATGCGCGACGCGGTCGCGAAGATCGTCGCGCGGGGGTAGCGGCCGCCGGCGGCACGGCGGTCCGAAAAAATGTCCGCCGATGATGTCCCCCGCGCCGCCGCTCGTTCGTCGTCAGGGGTGGGACCCCACTGAACTCCGGAGGTTGCGATGCAGTACGCCGTGATGATCTACGCCGAGCCCGGCTTCGACGACACGCTGTCCGATGCCGAACGTGAGGCGATGCACGCCGAGTACGCGGTGCTGGGCGACGACCCACGGTGCGCCGGCGCCGCGCGGTTGCAGCCCGCCGAGACGGCGACCTGCGTGCGCGTGGTCGGCGGCCGGACCCTGATGACCGACGGCCCCTTCGCGGACACCAAGGAGGTGCTCGGCGGCTTCTATCTGCTCGAGGCGGCCGACCTGGACGAGGCGACCGAGCTGGCGGCGCGCGTGCCGGCCGTCCGGCTCGGCGCCACGATCGAGATCCGGCCGGTGGCGCGGCGCTGACCGTGCTGGAGGAAGTGTTCCGCGACGAGTGGGGCCGGGTGCTGGCCTCGCTGGTCGGGTTTCTCGGTGACTTCGACAAGGCGGAGGACGCCGCGCAGGAGGCGTTCGCGATCGCGGCGCGGCGCTGGCCCGAGTCGGGCGTGCCGGCGAACCCGGGCGCGTGGCTGGTGACGACGGCCCGCAACCGGGCCATTGACTGGATTCGCCGGGAGCGCACCCTGGCCGAGAAGATCAATCTGCTGCCGGTACCCGAGGCCGTCATGGACGAATTCGACGACACCGTGATCAAGGATGAACGGCTGGAGCTGATCTTCACCTGCTGCCACCCGGCGCTGCCCCTGGAGGGTCAGGTGGCGCTCACGCTGCGGGCGCTCGGTGGCCTGGAGACCGCCGAGATCGCCCGGGCGTTCCTGGTCTCGGAGGAGACCATGAAGCGGCGTCTGTCGCGCGCCAAGGCCAAGATCAAGGCGACCGGCATCCCGTTCGCGGTGCCCGGCGCGCGTCTGCTGCCCGAGCGCCTCGACGCGGTGCTGGCCGTGATCTACCTGATCTACAACGAGGGTTACCGCGGCCGGGTCGATCTGGGCGCCGAGGCGATCCGGCTGGGGCGAGTGCTCGCCGCGCTCATGCCGGACGAGCCGGAGGTACACGGGCTGCTGGCGCTGATGATGATCCACCACGCCCGGCGCCGGGCCCGGTTCTCCGGTGAGGACCTGGTGCTGCTGGAAGACCAGGACCGGTCGCTGTGGGACGCGGGGCAGATCGCGACGGGCCGGGCGGCGCTCGAACGGGCGGTCGCGCTGGGCGGGCGCGGCGCCTATGTCGTTCAGGCCGCGATCGCGTCGTTGCAGACGCGGGAGCGGATCGACTGGCCGCGGGTCGCCGAGATGTACCGGCGGCTGGCCGAGCTCACCGGCTCCCCGGTGGTCGAGCTCAACCGCGCCGTGGCGGTCGCCCAGGCCGGCGACCCCGCCGCCGCGCTGGGCGCCGTCGACCGCCTCGGCCTGGACGGCTACCTCTACTTCCACTCGACCCGCGGCGAGCTGTTGCGGCGGCTCGGCCGTCACGACGAGGCCCGGGCGGCGTACCGCCGGGCGCTTGAGCTGGCCACCACGACGCCCGAACGGCGGTTCCTGACCCGGCGGCTGGAAGAGCTCTGACCGCGGCTGTCCCCCGGGCGGGTGCTCGTTCGTCGCCCAGGTGTGCGGGACAACGTTCGCGCCGCCGGTCCGGCGCCGCGGCGAACACCCGCGGAACGCCGAAGCCCTCCAGGGAGGAACCGCATGTCTGCAACCCAACTCGCCGACCACAAGGCGACGCTCAGCCGTCTGAACGAGGCCCACAACAGCGGCGACGTGGAGCTCGTCTCGACGATGATCGACGAGATCTTCCAGCCCGATGTGCTGATCCACACGCCGTTGCCGATCGAGGCGACGGGGGCGGAGGCCCAGAAGGAGGTGCTCGCCAGGCTCCACCGGGCCTTCCCCGACCTCCATGTCGCGGTCGAGGACATGATCGCCGAGGGGGACAAGGTCGTCTGCCGGAACACGGTCACCGGGACCCACCGCGGCGAGTACCTGGGCGTCGCGCCGACCGGCAAGTCCATCACCTACAGCGAGATCTTCATCGTCCGTTTCGTGGACGACCGCATCGCCGAGGGCTGGGGGGTCGTGGACGTCGCCGCGCAGCTGCGCCAGCTCGGCGTGCTGCCCGCGCGCCCCTCATGACCACGGCAACGTCGCTCACGGCAGCTGGTGGAACCTCACCTCCGGGTACCGTGCCGACGGCCCGTCCAGCAGGGGCGCGTTCCGCCCGCGCAGGTGCGTGTCGGCAAACGCCGTGACGTAGGCGCGCGTGATGGTGTCGCAGCGGTCGCCGTCGAGGGCCTGGACCGGGATGCCGAGTTGTCCGGCCAGCGGCGCCACGTCGGTGAAGGAGAGGTGCGCCATGCCGTCGACGCTCAACCAACGCCGCCAGCCGGTCAGTTCGGTCCAGGTCTCGTCCCAGGTCGGGTCGGGCCCGCCGGGCACGTGACCGGGTCCGCCCAGCATCAGCATCGGCCGGCGGAGCAGTGCCTCGCTGGGGTAGCGGAAGTTGCCGTCCATGTTGACCGCCGCCTTGATGCGCGTGTCCGCCAGCAGGGCCGGGACCGTGCTGTAGCCCCCGGCCGAGTGCCCGACCATGGCGACGCGGTCGGTGTCGATGAGCCCGCCGTGCTCCCACGCCGGGGAAGTTCCGGTGAGTTCGTCGAGGACGAAGGACACGTCCGCGGCGCGTACGTCCCCGACCCGGGCGTGATCCGGGTTGTCGCATATCACGCAGCCGGTGGTGTGCCCGTCGGGGAACGTGATGCCGTCCGCCTCGTAGTTGTGGCCGATGCCGGCCACGACGTAGCCCCGGCTGGCCAACTCCTCGGCGAGTCCGGTCAGCGTCGCGCGCGGCATGCCGAACCCCGGGGAGAGCACGACCAGGGGAAGTCGGGCGCGGGTGCGCATGGGCCGGGCGCCGACGGTGGAGTGGGTGACCACGGTGCTCAGCACATCGGGCGGCAGCGGAATGCCGCCGGCCTCCAGATAGGTGCTGGATTCCTCGGCGGTCATGTACGCCGAGGGGGTGTCCGAGGGCCTTTCCGCCGGATACCAGACGGAGACCATCAGTTCCCGGTGTTCATGGGGCACCCAGGGGTCGGCACTGTCCCGGTCCTCCAGATGCACCGTGACCATGCCGATCGGGTGGTCGCCGCCCGGCTCGGGCAGCCGCGGGGGCGCCGTCGGCTCGCCGGCCTCGGCGGACGCGGTGAACAAGGTGCCGGCCAGGACCATGGCCGACAGGGCGCCGGCCAGGAATCTGCGTCTCATGAGCAACTCTCCATCGGGGTGCCGTCGCCACGCGTACGTCGTGATGTCGAGGCTCAAACGCTAAACAGGGACGGCGCCTTCGCCGATATGCCACGGGCGGAGATCGCCCGCCGGACATACACCTCCAGGTGACGTCCGGCGGGTGTGGTCCCGCCTCCCGGCCGACGGTGGTGCGCCCTAGCCGTTGCGCACGACGCGCCACCGGTTGTCGGCGGTGCCGTTGTCCGATTCCTGGACCGCGAACGCGCCCACCGCGGTGGAGTTGTCCTGAATTCCGAGCAGCTTGCCGCTGTTCTCGTTGCGGATCTTGTACGTCCCGTCTCCCTGGTCGAGCAGCGTCCACCTGTGGTCGGCGGTGCCGTTGTCCGACCATTGCAGGACGGTCGCGTTGTCCGCGGTGGACATGTCCTGGACGCCGAGCACTTTGCCGCTGTGGGCGTTGCGGAGCCGGACCGCGTTCCCGTCGTTGATCATCGCCCAGTTGTGATCGGCGGTGCCCGAGTCGTGCCACTGGAGGGCGCGGCCGCCGTCGGCCGTGGACATGTCCTGGATGCCCAGCACCAGCCCGCTGCCGACGTTGACGAGGCGGACCGTGGCGCTGCTGCCGACGTTCCAGTAGACGGTGTAGTTGTGGCCGTGCGCGTCGTAGAACGGGCCCAGGTTGACGGTGGAGCCGTTGGCGGTGGCGGTGAAGGCGAGCGAGCTGCCGCTGGTCCGGGTGATCGAGGACGTGTTCAGCGACGGGAGGGAGCCGAGCGCGGTGTTGCCGTAGTTGCCGGACAGCACGACCGGGCCGTAGGTGATGGCGGCGACGTTCGCGTTGTCGTTGGCCGGCCGCGGGACGACCTGCATGGGCAGGCGGACGGTGACCGTGTCGCCGGAGGTCCAGGAGCGGGTCAGGGTGGCGTAACTGCCGGGCGTGGTCGCGATGTTCTGTGCCGCGCCGTTGACGCTGACGGTGGCCCCGCTGGTCCAGCCCGGGATGCGGACGCGCATCGACCAGGTCCCGCTGACGGTGCCGGTGACCCGCAGGGTCGTGGTGTCGCCGACGGGGTACGACGTGGTCTGGGTGACGGTGATCCCGCGCTGCGACCAGGTGAGCTCCGACGGCACGAACAGGTTCACGGTCAGCGTGGTGTCGTTGAAGAAGTAGATGGAGTCCATCAGCCTGGTGTGCATCTCCAGGCCCGTGCCCTGGCAGCACCAGAAGCTGTCGTAGTCGGTGCTCCAGGTGCCGCCGCCCCAGGCCGGGCCGACGCCCCGGCGGCCGCCCGGGTTGAGCGGGGTGAAGTAGGTGACGTGGCCGTGGTCGCTGGCCGGGTTCTGCTGGCCGATCATCTGGTTCAGCCACGCCCGCTCGTAGTAGTCGAACAGCGCGGCCCGGTTCGGGTCCAGCGCGAACAACTCGCGGGTGAGCGTGAGCATGTTGTACGTGTTGCAGCTCTCGCACGTGTCCTGGTTCAGGTAGGCGGCGATGGCGTTGGGGGGCCGGAAGTGCTCCGCCTGGCTGTTGCCGCCGATGACGTAGGTGTGCGCGTTGACGCAGATGTTCCAGGCGTTGGTGGCGATGTCGCGGTAGCGGGTGGTGCCGGTGGCCTTGAACTCCCGGGCGGCGCCGATCCACTTGGGCACCTGGGTGTTGGCGTGCAGCCCGTTGAGCCGGTCCTCGTTGGCGGCCAGCGGGTCGAACACCGCGCCGTGGTCGAACCGCTGGGCGACGGTGAGCCACCGCGCGTCGCCGGTCTGCTGGTAGAGGTCGGCCAGCACGGCGTTCATGCCGCCGAACTCGGTGCCCAGCATGGTCTGCATCTGCTGGCCGCTCAGCCGGCCGGTGCGCCAGTCGACCCAGCCCGCCAGGCTCAGCAGCACGTCGCGGGCCTGCGTGCTGCCCAGGTGCCGCCACACGTCCAGCAGGCCGACCAGGGTCTTGTGGATCGCGTAGTACGGCACGTTGCCGTTGGTCAGGGTGCGCTGTTCGAGAGCGGTGAAGTCGGACTCGGGAAAGCCCGACAGATACCCGCTGTTGAACCCGGCCGCGCCGTTGTTCGCCTGGCACTTGGCCAGCTCCGCCACCATGTGGTTGGCCTTGTCCCGGCAGGTGGTGTCCCCGGTCAGGGCGTAGACCTGCGCCCACGCGGTGAGGAAGTGGCCCTGCACATGGGTGCGGAACGGGAACGTCGGCGCGTCCCAGCCGCCGTTGGACGCGGCGCCGTTGGTGGACAGCCGGTGGTTGGCCCGGAAGTTGTACAGCAGCCGGTCGACGTCGACGAACCGCAGATAGTTCCGCGTCCGGTTCTCGTTGTCCAGCCAGCGGCTCGCGGTCAGCCGGACCTGACCGAGCTCGAAGGGGTGCGCGGACACCCCGATGTCGGGCCGGGCCGGGGGAATCGCCGCCCGGGCGGGCGAGGTTGCGATGACGGGCCCGGCGACGGAGGCGACGGCGGCGGCCCCGCCCACCTGGAGGAGCCGGCGCCGGCTGACGGAGGAGGACATCTCGCACTCTTTCCGTTGATGAGGAGAAGCGCCTACGCCCAGCAGGCGCTCATGGGCTCGGAACGGGGCTGTGCACAGCGCTGATCGCTCTTGGCCGGCGGGGAAACGGGGCGCGCCCGACCGCGGAACGTCCGTAATATCGAACGTCGTTCACGAAGTCGAACAGAGGATAGGAGCAGGTCAAGAGGGTGTCAATACATGGCTCAGCGGGCGCGTGTGAACGCGGTTTCCGTACTTTCGGCCGGTCCGCCCCGCGCCTCCGCGTGACTAGCCTCGGGGCATGGATACGGATCGCCGCCCCGGTGCCGGGTGTTGGCCCGCGCGCCGCCGAGCGGCACGGCCGAAAGCCGGTGGATCTGTAGCGTGAACGGCGTGACCATGCTGGACCGCGCCGCCAGGATCGCCTCCGCCACCGGGCTCACCGCCCTGTTTCTCGCGGCGCTCGTCACCCAGACCGTCGCCATCGCGCAGAGCTGGGGCGCCTGGTACTGGCTCCCCGGCGCCGCCGCCGCGGTGGCGGTGTGCGCGCTCGCGCTGCTCCGCCACCGCCACCGGCACCGGCACCGGGCGTGGCTCGCGGGCGCGGGCCTGGCCGTGGCGGCGGTCGCCGTCACGCTGTCCAAAGCCGCCGACCTGCCCCAGGAGCCGGGGCCCGCGCTGGCGCTCGGCCTGTCCGTGCTGGTCGGCTCCGCGATCCGGGCCCTGCGTCCCGTGCCCGCCGGGGTCATCGCCGCCGCCGGGCTCGCGCTGGTGGCCGGCGGCCAACTCGCCGCCAACCCGGCCGTGTCCGGCGTCACGGCCGTGACGGCGGTGAACGGCGCCGCCTGGCTGGCCGCCGTGGCCGTCGGGCTGTCGCTGCGGCTGCTCGACGACCGGGCCCGGACCACCGCCGAGCAGGTGCGCCGGGACGAACGTCTGGAACTGGCCAGGGAGTTGCACGACGTCGTGGCCCACCACATCGCCGGCATGCTGATCCAGGCCCAGGCCGCCCAGGTCGTCGGGCGCAAGGACCCCGGAAAGGCCGTTGACTCCCTGGCCGGCATCGAGACCTGCGCCGCCGACGCCCTCACCGCCATGCGCCGCGTCGTCGGGCTGCTGCGCGACGACACGGGTCCCGCCTCTCCCGGGCCGGAGCGGCTCGGCGCCCTGGTCGAGCGCTTCAACCAGCAGGGCCCGCGCGTCCACTTGCGGATGCCCGACGCTCCCGACGGTGAGGCGGCGTGGCCGCCGGAGGTGACGAGCACCGTCTACCGCGTCGTCCGCGAGGCGCTGACCAACGTCCGGCGCCACGCAGCCGGGGCCGGCTCGGTGTCGGTCACCGTCGGCCGGGACCCGCGAGGGGTCACCGTGGAGGTCGTCGACGACGCCCCATCGGGGCCGGTCCGGCCCGCCCATCGCGCCGGATACGGTTTGCTCGGCATGCGCGAGCGCGTCGAATCGCTCGGCGGCACGCTGTTCTCCGGCCCCGGTCGCGGCGCCGGCTGGTTCGTGCGGGCCACCCTGCCCCTGCCCACCCGGGAGCCACGATGACCATCAGGGTCCTGCTCGCCGACGATCAGGCCATGGTCCGCGGCGGGCTGCGGCTCATCCTGGAGGACCAGCCCGACATCAGCGTGGTCGCCGAGGCCGTCGATGGGGCCGAGGCCGTCGCCCTGGCCCGGCGGCTGCGTCCGGACGTGTGCCTCGTGGACGTCAGAATGCCCCACCTCGACGGCATCGAGGTGACCCGCGCGCTGGCCGGCCCCGGCGTGCGCGACCCGTTGCGGGTCGTCGTGGTCACCACCTTCGACCTGGACGAGTACGTCTACGGCGCGGTGCGCGGCGGCGCCGTGGGCTTCGTCCTCAAGGACGCCGGTCCCGCCCTCCTGGTCGAGGCCGTCCGGGCGGCGGCCAACGGGGACGCGCTGGTCTCGCCGTCCGTCACCGTGCGGCTGTTGCGGCACCTGGCGGCCTCCGGGGCGCCGGGCCGGGCCGGCCGCGCGGAGCCGCCGCTGTCGGAGCGCGAGCTTCAGGTGGTGCGGGCCATCGCGCGTGGCCGCACCAACCAGGAGATCGCCGCCGAGCTGTTCATCTCGCTGAGCACGGTCAAGAGCCACCTGTCGGTCATCATGGGCAAGCTCGGCGCGCGCAACCGGGTCGAGATCGCCGTCTGGGCCTGGGAGAACCGCGTCGTCGGCAACGGCGCCTGACCGCTTGGGCGCACCTTGGCCGAACCAGCCGAAAGAACGGCCCCCGGCGGCCGGAACCGTGCTTTGGGCCGGTGCCGGCGGACGGCCCCCGTTTCCAGGATGGGGCCATGCCCAACGAGCAATCCCCACCAGTACTCCAGGCCCAGGGCCTGACCAAGAGGTACGGCCGCCGCACGGCCCTGAACGACGTCAACCTCACCATTCCGCCCGGCCGTGTCATCGGCCTGGTCGGCCCGAACGGGGCCGGCAAGTCGACACTGCTGCACCTCGCCTGCGGGCTGACCGAGCCGACGTCCGGCTGGCTGAACGTGCTCGGGTCCCGCCCGGCGGCCGGCGCCGCGCACCTCGCGAGGGTGGGGTTCGTTGCCCAGGACACGCCCGTGTACGGGTCGTTCAGCGTGGCCGATCACCTGCGGCTGGGCGCGCGGCTGAACCCGTCGTGGGACCGGGACCTGGCCGAGCGGCGGATCGCGCGGGCCGGGCTGAGCCCGGCACAGAAGGCCGGGCGGCTCTCCGGCGGCCAGCGCGCGCAACTGGCGCTGACGATCGCCGCCGCGACCCGCCCCGAGCTGCTGATATTCGACGAGCCGGCCGCCGCGCTCGATCCGCTGGCGCGACAGGCGTTCCTGGAGAACCTGCTGGAGTTCGTCACCGAACTCGGCGCCGGCGCGGTGCTGTCGTCGCACGTGCTCGGCGACATCGAACGCGTCTGTGACCACCTCGTCGTGCTGTGCGCGTCCCGGGTGCAGATCGCCGGCGACATCCCCGACCTGCTGGCCGCCCACCACCGGCTGGTCGCGCCGCGCGAAGAGCTCGACCGGCTGCCCGGCGGAGCCGAGGTGATCCGGGTGCGGGAGGAGAACGACGGGCGGCACGTCAGCGCGCTCGTGCGGGCCGACGCGGGAACGCCGTCGGCGCTGCCCGGTTCGGTGGAGCCCGTCACGCTGGAGGAGCTCGTCCTCGCCTATATGACGCGGGCGGCCGAGCCCGCCGCCCGCGCCGGGGCCCGGGCGGGAAGGGGCGCGCGATGATCTGGCTGAGCTGGCGGCAGTTCCGCGTCCAGGCGCTGGCCGCCGTCCTCACGCTGGCCCTGGCCACCTCCTACCTGGGGTATCTCGGCCTGGACATCCGCGACGCGCACGACGCGTACCGGGAACAGTGCCGGACCGAGGCCGACTGCGCCGAGGCCGCGGCCCGGTTCCGCGGCGCCTACGAGAACACGCTGCTGTTCCTCGCCGGCGGACTCGCGCTGGTCCCCGCCGTCCTCGGCGCGTTCTGGGGCGCGCCGCTCATCGCCCGCGAACTGGAGGCCGGGACCCACCGGTTGGTGTGGAACCAGAGCGTGACCCGCGTCCGCTGGCTGCTGACCAAGCTGCTGGTCGTCGGCCTGTCCGCCATGGCCGTGACGGGCGCGGCCAGCGCGCTGCTCACCTGGGCGGCGAGCCCGTTCGACGAGGTGGCTCGCAGCCGGTTCAGCGCCCTGGAGTTCGGCGCCCGCAACATCGCGCCCCTCGGCCACGCCGCGCTGGCCGTCGCACTCGGCGTCGTCATCGGCCTGGTGCTGCGCCGGACCCTGCCCGCGATGGCACTCACCCTCGCGGTCTCGCTCGCGCTCGCGTTGCTGGTGCCCAACTTCGTGCGCCCGCACCTGATGTCGCCGGAGCCGGCGTCGCTGCCCATGACCGCCCAGGCCATCAACGAGGCCAAGAGCCTGGGCAGCATCACCGGGGGCGCCGCCGTCGGCGGCCTGCGGCTGCCCGACGAGCCCGGCGCCTGGATCAGCCACACGAGCCCGCTGCGCACCGCGGACGGCCGGGCGCTCGACGAGGCCACGTTCAACAAGTGCCTCGACGACCCACCGGTGACGGGAGCCGGCGGCAGATTCGGCGACACCGCGGTGTGCCTCGGCGAACTCGGCCTCCACGTCGATGTCTCGTACCACCCGGCGGAACGCTACTGGCCGTTCCAGTGGCTGGAGACCGCGCTGTACCTCGCGGCCGGCGCCCTGCTGACGGCCTTCGGGCTCTGGCGCGTCCGCCGCCGGCTGAACTGAGGCCCCGCCCGCCGTACCGCGGCCCCCCTCGTGTCACAGACGGCGGGGCTGTCTCGTCTCGGGTGTCGGAGACAGATTCCGGAATCGGGAACGTGACAGGCATGTGGGTGTTCGTGACAGGCGGGACCGGGGTCCCGGGGCGGCGGCCGGGCGCTACCGTCCCGGGTGTGGAGCGACAGGCGAACGGCGTGTCCGGCGCCGCCGGCGGGCGGGAGCCGCGCCGCCCCTCGGGGTGCCGGGGCGTCGAGGGGGGACGGGCGTGACCCGGGCCGAGGAGTTCGAGGAACTGCGGCCGCTGCTGTTCTCGATCGCGTACCGGCTGCTGGGCAGCGTGACCGAGGCCGAGGACGCGGTCCAGGAGACCTGGCTGCGCTTCGAGTCCTCGCGGACGCGGCACAGGTCGGCCAAGGCCTTCCTCTCGGCCGTGGTCACCCGGATCTCGATCGACGTGCTGCGCTCGGCCCGCTTCCGGCGGGAGGAGTACGTCGGGCAGTGGCTTCCCGAGCCGCTGCTCACGGACCCGTATGAGGATCCGGCGCGGTCGGCGGAGCTGGCCGACTCGGTGTCGGTGGCGGCGCTGTTGCTGCTGGAGCGGCTGAGCCCGCTGGAGCGGGCGGTCTTCGTGCTGCGGGAGGTCTTCGGGTTCGGCTTCCCCGAGGTCGCGTCGGCGGTGGGGAGGTCGGAGGCGGCGTGCCGCCAGCTCGCGGTGCGGGCGCGGCGCCACATGGACGCGGGCCGCCCCCGGTTCGAGGCGGACCGCGGGGAGCGGGACGAGCTGGCGGCGCGTTTCTTCGACGCGCTCCGGGAGGGCGACGTCGAGGGCCTGCGGGAACTGCTCGCCGCCGACGTTCGGTTGGTCGGGGACGGCGGCGGCAAGGTCCCCCAGTTGGCCAGGAGCATCGTCGGCGCCGACAACACGGCCCGGCTGCTGTCCATGAGCTTCGCCGCGCTCGCCCGGGTCGGGGTGGAGTGGGAGCCGCGCGAGGTGAACGGCCATCCCGGCGCGATCGTCCGCGACCGGGACCACAAGGTGCTCACCACCTGGACGCTCGACGTGGCCGACGGGCGGATCCGGACGATCCGCTCGGTGAGCAACCCCGACAAGCTCGCGCACGTGGGTCCGGTGGCGGACGCCTGGGCGATCACCCGCGCGGCGAAGCGGGTCCGCCGGGCCGCGGGGTGAACCGGAGGAGCGGCTCCGCAAGATCTTGCGCAGGCACAGTTCCCCCCACCTCACTCCGAAGAAAGCCGTCTGGTTCACGCTGCCCGGCGTCGCGGTCGCCGGGCACTGTCGGCCGTGCGATGCGCTTCGAAGCCGTCATCAACGGCATCGAAGCCTTCACCGAACGAGTCCTGCCGCCGGCTCTTGCCCGAGAGCTGGTCCGAACGTGTCACGCGCCCCGTCGGGAGCTCGCCAGGTCGGCAACAGCTCGGTGTAGCCGCTCAAGGAATTGGGCCAGGCTCGGGACAATCGGTTGGAAGTCGTCCGACCAGCTCGCGGTGGCGGACCGGTGGACGCGCCCGTCGTGATCGATGGCGAACAGGATGCCTCCACCGTCACTGCCGAACACGATGCCGGTGGCCCGGTCGGCGATGCGGACGGGGCCGTAGGCCGTGAGGTGGTCGAGCACCAGGTCGGGCGGGAGCTCGGTGGTGTCCATCGGTCGTGCGACCGCGGCTCGGCTAGTGTCGTCGGCCGGGGGCACCTCGTTGTCGCCCGGTGGGTAGCCATGGGCGCGCTCGAAGAGGGCGAGTGCTCGGTCGAGTTGGCCGGTGATCCCGCGTTGCCAAGCGGTGAGCCAGTCGGGAGAAAGCTCGGGGGTGGTCAGGGGGGATCCTTCTGGACGAGCGGTCAACGGCGAACGCGGCCGCGCCGATCCGTTTCGCTTGACGCTTCTTCGCCGGTGAGCGAGGTTACTGTCCTGGGGATCGCCGGACGAGGGGCCGCAATGACCTTTGAACAAGCCGTGGTTCAGGCTGTGCGGGCAACGAAGGGAGTAGCCGTGACGGCAGAGGAGTCGGAGCCCGTCCTTTCTTTCGTGAGCGTCGCCCCCCGCGGCATTCTCCTTCTGCTCGTGCTGTTCGCCCTGATCGCCGTGCCCCTGCTGATCCGGCGTCGCCGGAGGAGGGCGGCGCGGCCGGTGCCCGCGCCCACCGTCGTCGTTCCCGCGCCCATGTCGCCCACCGTGACCGCGCCGGGGCCGCGTGCCGTCACGCTGTCGGAGGGCCGGTTCACGCCGCTGGAGGAGCTCGGCCGTGGCGGCATGGGCGTCGTCTGGCGGGCCAGGGACGGCGTGCTGGGCCGGCAGGTGGCGATCAAACAGCTCCTGCCGCCCTCCGGGCTCGCTCCCGACGCGCGAGGCACCATGCGAGCCCGCATGCTCCGTGAGGCTCGCGCCGCCGCGCAGCTCGACCACAGGAACGCCGTGACCGTCTACGACGTGCTCGTGGACCACGACTCGGTTCTCATCGTGATGGAGCTGGTCAAGGCCGAGACGCTGAGCAGGACGGTGGAGCGCGACGGGCCGCTGCCGCCCGCGCGGGCCGCCGCCATCGGCCGCGAGATGCTCGACGTGCTGACGGAAGCCCACGAACTCGGCATCGTCCACCGCGACGTGAAACCCGCCAACGTCCTGCTCCGGCAGGATGGATCGGTCAAGCTCGCCGACTTCGGCATCGCCCGGTTCGAGGGCGACCCCACGCTGACCGAGGCGGGCGCCATCATCGGTACCCCGGCCTATATGGCGCCGGAGCAGATCCGGGGCCTGGAGAGCTCACCCGCCACCGATCTGTGGGGCCTTGGGGCCACGCTCTTCTACGCGGTGGAGGGGCGGCCCGCTTTCGGCGGGCCCAGCCCGACGGCGGCCATGGCCGCCGTCCTCACCGACCCGCCGCTCACCCCGAGACGCGCGGGGACGCCACTGGGCCCGCTGCTCACCAGCCTGCTCGCGAAGGTCCCCCAGGACAGGCCGACGCCGGCCCAGTTGCGTTCCGCGCTGTCGCGGCTCGCGTTGAGCGCCAAGGACGCCACGGGGTGACCGGGCCCTCCCCCACCCCGCCCCGGGGATCCCTGCACCACATCGAGATCTGGGTCCCCGACCTCGCCAGGGCGACCCGGGACTGGGCCTGGCTCCTCGAAGCGTTCGGCTACACCCTTCACCAGGACTGGCCCACCGGGAAGAGCTGGCGCCACGGCCACACCTACCTCGTCCTCGAACAGTCCCCCGCGCTCACCACCACCCACCACGACCGCCGCGCCCCCGGCCTCAACCACCTCGCGTTCCACGCCGGAACCCGCCACGACGTCGACACCCTCACCGACAGGGCGCTCAACCACGGCTGGACCCTCCTCTTCCCCGACCGCCACCCCCACGCGGGCGGCCCCCAGCAGTACGCCGCGTACCTGGAAAACACCGACGGCTTCGAGATCGAACTCGTCGCCGCCCCGGAGTGACGGCAAGGCCGCTTCACTGCCCCCGAGGGAGCTCCCGTCCGTGCCGACGCCCGCCGACCACCTCGCCCTGGCCCGCACCGGGAGCGACGTGCGTCTCCTGCGCCAACTCGTGTACTGCCCCTACCCGTTCGTCTGGCAGGCGCTTGCCACGAACCCCCGTACCCCGCCCGTCGCCCTGCTGGAGTTGTGTGCGCGCCGCGACAACGTCTGGAGCGACAACGGGCTCCTGCGCCTGCTGGCGGAGCACCCCCGTGCGGACCGCGTCGTCCTGCGTGCCGTGCTGGAGGCGACGGCGGCCGGGCTCGTGCGGGGGGAGCGGCCCTATGGGGCCGTGCTCGCCCTGGCCGAACGGGGTGAGGTCGACGCGGACGAGGTGCGGCGGCTCGGGTCTCTTCCCGGGGCTTCCGCCCGGCTGCGGCGCGGACTCGCCCGGCGCCTGGCCTCGCGCGCATGCCCCACCGGGCGCCACCCGGAAGCGGACCGGTGGCGCCGTCGAATCGCGGTCCCGTGCGCCTCCTGAGAATATGCGGACAGGAAACGGCGCGGCCCGCCGTGCTTCGCCTTTCCGCCATTTCGGTGACGGTGACGTGCCGGGAGAGAGGTGCGGTGTTGTGAAGGCATTCGTGATGAAAGAAATCGGGCGGGTGGGTTCCTGGAGAAGCCCGAACCGCGGCTGGGGCCGGGGGACGCCGTCGTGCGGACGACCCGGGCTCTGATCTGCACCTCCGACTCCCATACCGTCAAGGGCGGCATCGGTCCCCGGGAGAGTTTGACGCTCGGACACGAGGCGGTGGGCGTCGTGCACGCCGTGGGGGACGAGGTGCGGGATTTCCGGCCCGGCGACCGTGTGCTGGCCGGTGCCATCACCCCGGACTGGGGCGACCGGGCCACCCAGAACGGCTTTCCGTCGCAGTCCGGCGGGCCGCTCGGGGGATTCAAGTTCGCGAATTCCAAGGACGGGGTCTTCGCCGACTACTTCCATGTGAACGACGCCGACGCCAATCTCGCGAAAATCCCCGACACCGTCTCGGACGAGGCGGCGGTGTACTGCGCCGATATGCTCTCGACCGGCTTCATGGGTGCCGAGAAGGGGATGATCCCGATCGGCGGAACCGTGGCCGTTCTCGCGCTGGGGCCGGTGGGCCTGATGGCGGTGGCGGGGGCCAGGCTGTGCGGCGCCGGGCTGGTCATCGGGGTCGAATCCGTTCCCGCCCGGCAGAAGCTGGCGCGGAGCTACGGCGCGGACGAGATCGTGGATTTCACGAGCGAGAACGTGGACGAGCGAATCCTGGAACTCACGCGGTGCCAGGGCGTGGACACCGCCATCGAGGCGCTCGGCGCGGACCCGACGTTCCAGACGGCGGTCAGGATCACCAAGCCGGGTGGCACGGTCTCCAACATCGGCTATTTCGGCGAAGGGGAATTCGTGCGCATCCCCCGCCTCGAATGGGGCGTCGGAATGGCCGACAAGACGATCGCGACGGGGCTCTGCCCCGGCGGAAGACTCCGCATGGAGCGGCTCCTGCGCCTGCTGGAGACACAGCGCGTCGACCCGTCACCCATGACGACCCATGAGTTCTCCTTCGACGACATGGAACGGGCCTTCGAGGTCTCCGACAAGAAGCTTGAGGACGTCGTGAAAGTCTTGATCACCTTCTAGGCGAGGCGGCATGTACGATCCCGATCCCCCGTTCCGGCCGGTCACCCGGCGCGACGGCTACCTGCCGCTGGAGGACCTCGGCCTCATCGGGGACGGCACGACGGCCGCGCTCGTCGGCCTGGACGGCTCCATCCCCTGGATGTGCCTCCCCCGGTTCGACGGCGAACCCCTGTTCTGCGGCCTGCTGGACCGGACCCGCGGTGGGCATTTCACCGTGGCCCCGGAGGATCTGCTGGAGGCCCGCCAGCGCTATGAGCCGGACACCGGCGTGCTGACGACCGAGCTGCGCACGCCCACCGGGCTCGTCCGCGTGACCGACGCGCTGGCCCTGCGCTCCGGCGCCGATCTCACCGACGACACCCCGGCCGACCGCGCCGAACTCGTGCGATCGGCGGTGGTGCTGGCCGGGAAGGTGCGGCTGCGGGCCGAGCTGGCGCCGCGCGGCGGCGGGCAGGCGCGGGCCCTGTTCAGCGGACTGGAGGTGCGGCCGTCCCGGCGGCCCGGCGTGCGGCTGCACCTGCGGTCCAACCGTCCGCTGGCCGGCCTGAGCAGCACCCACGACCTGCGGGAGGGGGACCGGCTCGATCTCGTGCTGTCCTGGGGCCGCTTCCACCGCCACCACCGGTTCGACGCGGAAACGACGCTGCGCGGAACCGCCGACGCGTGGCGCCGCTGGATGACGCACTTCGCCTACGACGGTCCCGAGGAAGCCCTGGTCAGGCGGTCCGCGATCACGCTGAAACTGTGCGACGACTGGACCAACGGCTCGCTGGTCGCGGCACCGACCTCCTCCCTGCCGGCCCCGATCGGCGGTGTCCGCAACTGGGACTACCGCTACGCCTGGATCCGCGACGCGGCCTTCACCGTGTTCGCGCTGCGCCGCATCGGCTATCAGGGCGAGGCCGACGCCTTCCTCGGCTGGGTGCTGGACGCCTTCGAGTACAGCGGGCGGCCCCGGATCATGTACGACCTGCACGGCGGCCCGGTGCCGGACGAGGTGGAGGACGGCGACCTGGAGGGCTACCGGCACTCCTCGCCGGTGCGCTGGGGCAACGGCGCGGCCGACCAGCGCCAGCACGACGTCTACGGCGAGATCCTGGACTGCGCCGACCAGTGGCTGCGCGCCGGCGGCGAGATGCAGCCCGGACTGTGGGCGGGCCTGACCGGGCTGGCCGACGCCGCCGAGCAGGCCTGGCGGCAGCCGGACCAGGGGATCTGGGAAGTGCGCGGCGAGGGCCGGGTGTTCACCTACTCGGCCGGAATGTGCCAGGTGGCCCTGGACCGGACCGCGGCGATGGCGGAACGGCTCGGCCTGCCGGGGCGGATCAGCGCGTGGCGGGCCTCGGCGGACGAACTGCGCCGGCTGATCCTGGAGCAGTCCTGGGACGAGGACGCGCGGACCCTCAGCGCGCACCTGGACGGTGGCGGCGTCCTGGACGCGAGCCTGCTCGCGCTTCCGCTGCGCCAGGTCGTGCCGCCCGATCACCCGCGGATGGTGGCGACCGCGACGGCCGTCGCCGAGCGCCTGTCGGCCGGTGACGGGCTGCTCTACCGCTACCTGCACAGCGAGCTGCCCGACGGTCTGGCAGGCGACGAGGGCGCGTTCGTGCTGTGCAGTTTCTGGCTGGTCGACAACCTGATCGGCCAGGGCCGGATCGGGGAGGCCGAGGAGCTGTACGCCTCGCTGTGCGCCCGGGCGAGCCCGCTCGGGCTGCTGCCGGAACAGATCCACCCGTCCACAGGAGAGTTCATGGGCAACTTCCCCCAGGCGTTCAGCCACATCGGGATCATCGCCAGCGGCGTGAACCTGGCCCGGGCGAGCGCGGGCGCGCGGACATGATCGACCGGCTCGCCGTCTTCGGCGCGACAGGCGACCTCAGCGCCCGTTACCTGCTGCCCGCGCTGGCCGACCTGCGGGCGGCGGGGCACCTGCCCGAGCGGTTCGAACTGACCGGCGCGAGCCGGGAGGACTGGGACGACGAGCGGTTCCGCGCGTGGATCGCCGACCAGCTCGACCGCCACTGCGGGCCCTGTCCGCGCGACGCCAAGGAGGCGGTCGCCGCCTCGGCCCGCTACCGGCGGGCCGATGTCACCGACGCCGCCGACATCGCCGCGGCCATCGCCGGCGCCGGACCCGTCGCCGTCTATCTCGCCCTGCCCCCGGGCCTGTTCCCGACCGTCGTCACCGCGCTGCACGGCACGGGCCTGCCGCCGGGCAGCCGGGTCGTGCTGGAGAAGCCGTTCGGCGAGGACCTGGCCGGCGCGCAGGAGCTGAACCGGCTTCTCGCCGGGCTGGTGCCGGAGCAGGCGGTGTTCCGGGTGGACCACTTCCTGGCCATGACGACCGTCCAGAACGTGCTCGGCAGCCGGCTCGCCAACCGCGTGCTGGAACCTCTCTGGAACAGCACCCACATCGCCGAGATCGAGATCGTCTGGGACGAGACCCTCGCGCTGGAGGGCAGGGCCGGCTACTACGACACGGTCGGCGCCCTCAAGGACATGGTGCAGAACCATCTGCTCCAACTGCTCTGCCTGGTGGCCATGGAGCCGCCGCTCACCCTGGGCGAGCGGGACCTGCGCGACCGGAAGGTGGACGTGCTGCGGTCGGTGCGGCTCCTCACCGACTACGACGTCACGCACCGCACGCGCCGCGCGCGCTACCTCCCCGGCCGGATCGGCGACCGCGACATTCCCGCGTACGCCGACGAGGAGGGCGTGGACCCGGCGCGCCACACCGAGACGTTCGCCGAGATCGAACTGGAGCTGGACAACTGGCGCTGGGCCGGCACGACGTTCCGGCTGCGCAGCGGCAAGGCGCTGAAGGCCGACCGCAAGGAGGTCGCGGTGCGCTTCCGTTCGGTGCCGCATCTGCCCTTCGGCCAGGGCGGTGAGGCTCTGCCCAACGTGCTGCGCTTCGGGCTCGAACCGGAGGGCCTGTCCCTGGATCTGATGGGCATCGGCCCCCGGGCGAACATTCTCACGCCGCTCTCGCTCACCGCCCGGATGGCGGCGCCCGACCTCCCCGCCTATGGCCGGCTCCTGCTGGATGTCCTCAAGGGGGAACCGGCCCTGTCCATCCGCGGCGACGAGGCCGAGGAGGCGTGGCGGGTGGTCGCCCCCGTGCTGTCGGCCTGGGAGCGGGACCTCGTTCCGCTGGAGGAGTACCCGGCCGGCTCGGACGGGCCGCCCCCGCGCGAGGGGACCGGCGGCGGGCCGCGGCGGCGGGACGACCTGCTCCACGAGGGGGCGGCTCCCCCGGTCATTCCCTGACGCGCGCTCGGCGCACCGCGCGGGCCCAACGGCGGCCTGGCCAGGCGTTGTTGACATGGCCATGGTTCTAGCTCAAGGGTGGATCTCGAACGCGCGCCCGACCCCACGGGGCGCCGCGTACGTCATCTGCGAACGGAGAAGCGTGTTCAGACGATCTTCCCGATCCCGGCGGCTGGGCATGACGGCCCTGGCGGGCGCGGCCCTCGCCGCGCTGCTGGCCACGGCGCAGCCCGCCATCGCCACCGAGGCCGGTGACCCGGTCGGCGCCGCGTTCGACGAGGCCGCGGCGGAGTACCAGGTGCCCCGGGACCTGCTGGTCGCGGTCGGCTACGGCGAGACCCGCCTCGACGACCACGACGGCCTGCCGAGCCACGCGCGCGGCTACGGCGTGATGCACCTGGTGAGCAACCCGACCCACCGCACGCTGGAGACGGCGGCGGCGGAAACCGGCCTGCCGACCGCCGAGTTGCGGCGCGACACCACGGCGAACATCCACGGCGGCGCGGCCGTTCTACGCGCGTATGCCGACGACCTCGGGCTGTCCGCCGCCGACCGGGGCGACCTCGGCGCCTGGTACCCGGTGGTCGCCCGCTACGGCGGCGCCACCGAGGACGTCACCGCGCGGCTGTACGCGGACGCGGTCTACGAACTGCTGCGGGACGGCATCTCCGCCCCCGTCGCGGGGGGTGAGCGGGTGGAGGTCGCGCCGCGCCCGGTCAGCCCCGAGCGCGGGCGGTACGCAGCCGCCAGCCTCGGCACGCTCAGCACGGACTATCCGCCCGCCCGCTGGGTCCCGGCCAGCTCCGCCAACTACGCGACGGGCCGTACCCAGCCGATCAGCGCGGTCGTCATCCATGTCACCCAGGGCTCCTACGCCGGCTCGATCAGTTGGTTCCAGAACCCGGCCTCGCAGGTCAGCGCCCACTACGTCATCCGCTCCTCGGACGGCGAGGTCACCCAGACGGTGCGCGACGCGAACACCGCCTGGCACGCGCGCTCGGGCAACCCCTACAGCATCGGCATCGAACACGAGGGCTGGGTCGACCAGCCGTCCTGGTTCACGGACGCGATGTACCGCTCCTCCGCCGCCCTGACCCGGCACCTCGCCGACCGGTACGGCATCCCTCGGGACCGGCAGCACATCGTCGGCCACTCCGAGGTGCCGGGCAACGACCACACCGACCCGGGCCCGCACTGGGACTGGGACCACTACATGGAGCTGATCGGCGGCGACCCCGGCGAACCGGGCGCCCCCCAGCTCGACTTCCCGTCGTACGCGACGCTGAGCTCGGGCTCAACGGGCCCGCAGGTGGCGGCACTTCAGCATCTCCTCACCCAGAACGGGCACAACGCCGGCGCCACCGACGGCGACTTCGGCCCGGCCACCGGGAGCGCGGTCCGCTCGTTCCAGTCCTCGCGCGGCCTCACCGCCGACGGCGTCGTCGGGCGGCGCACCTGGACCGCTCTGCTGTCCGCCGGCACCAGACCCTCGCTGGGCGAGGGCAGCACGGGCGAGGCCGTGTCACGGCTCCAGCGGGCGCTGACCGCCGCGCTGGGCCGGACCGTCTCGATCGACGGCGACTTCGGCCCGCTCACCGAACAGGCCGTCCGCGACTACCAGAGCAGCCGCGGCCTGTCCGTCGACGGCCTGGTCGGCTCCCAGACGTGGACGGCGCTCCAGGCGGGCAGGTAGGCCCTGTCCGGCCGGTCTAGCCGGGCCCGCGACGCCAGCTACGGCCACTCGCTGCTCCCCCAGCTAACGCTGGGAGGTGCCCCCAACCGAATCGCGCGAGTACGGCCAAGTACGAGCTGCGATCCGGCGCCTTGCGATTGACCGCATCTGACGCCCCGGGCTGATCCGACGAGACCGACCGGACAGGACCTAGCGAACCGGCGGGGACCGCGCCGGGCGGTCCCCGCCACCGAACTGCCGTATCGCACCGCATCCCTGACGGACGGACGAACCGCGCGACGCGCACTGTGCAACTGAACAAAGTGATTTAATGCCTTGGTCGTACCGACGCTCGTCGACCAGCAGGGAGAGGCATGTCGCGAGCCCGCTCCGGCGCCACGACCGCGCTGCGTCTGCTCGCGGCCGACCTGCGCATTCGCCGCGAGGCCGCCGGAATGTCGATAGCCGCCGCCGCCGAGAAGCTGGACGTCCACCCCACGACCATCCGCCGCCTGGAGGCCGCCCGGCACACCCTCAAGCCGGCCACCGTCGCGCATCTCCTGACGCTGTACGGAACGGCGCCGGAGGAGGTCGCGCGCATCCTCACCGCGCTCTCCCAGGCCAACCAGCCCGGCTGGTGGCACGAGTTCCGGGATCTGCTCACCCCGGAGCAGTCGGACATCCTCGACTTCGAGTCGTCGGCCGGGCTCATCCGCAGCTACGCGCCGGCGCTGGTGCCCGACCTCCTCCAGACGGAGGGGTACGCCCGCGTCCTGCTGCGCCGGCACCACCCGCAGGACGACGCCGCCACCCTCGACCGCCGGATCGCGCTGCTGGCCGCCCGCCGCCGGGCGGCCTTCGAGCGGGAACGGCCGCTGCGGCTGTGGGTGCTGATCGAGGAGGCCGCGTTGCACCGCCCCATTGGCGACCCGGGTGTGATGCGCGAGCAGATCGCCTACCTGGACGCGCTGGCCGCCGACCGGTCCTCCACCCGAACGGTCCAGGTCATGCCCCTGGACGCGCCGACGCACCCGATGCTCGCCAGCGGCACCGTTCACGTCATGCGCTTCGAACACCCGTATCTGGCCGATCGTCTGGTGGTGAGCGGGCTGCACCAGGTCGCCGCCACCATCACCGACGACATCGGCGCCGTCCGGCAGTACGCCCGCGCGCTGGACCTGGCGTGCATGGCGGCCCCGGAGCCCCACACCCCCGTGCCCACCGGTCCTTCACTCACCCAGGGAGACGAGCAGCAGTGACGTCACAGCCGCGGCCCCGGCCGCACATCGATACCAGCGTTCCCCATTCCGCCCGCGTCTGGAACTGGGTGCTCGGCGGGAAGGACCACTTCGAGGCCGACGAGAAGCTCGGCGAGTATCTGCGGGAGCACTACCCGTCGGCCCTCAACGTGGCCCGGGCGTCCCGCGACTTCCTGCGCCGCGTGGTGCGGACCCTCGTCGAGGAGGAGGGGATACGGCAGTTCCTCGACATCGGCACGGGCCTGCCCACCGCCGACAACACCCACGAGGTCGCCCAGCGGTACGCCTCCGAGTGCCGGATCGTGTACGTGGACAACGACCCGCTGGTCCTGACGCACGCCCGCGCCCTGCTCACCACGCACCCGGACGGGGCCACCGACTATGTCGAGGCCGACGTGCGCGACCCCGACACCGTTTTCCAGGAGGCCGCGAAGACCCTGGACTTCGACAAGCCGGTGGCCCTGATGCTGCTGAGCATGCTCGGCCACATCGACCCCGACGAGGCGGCGCTGCTCGTCCAGCGGTACACCGCCCGGCTGGCCCCGGGCAGCTTCCTGGCCACCTGCGACTCGATCAACGCGCCGGAGATGCTCAAGCTCAACGAGGACTACGCGGCGTCCGGGGCCGTGCCCTACATCTGCCGCTCGCCGGAGCAACTGGCGGCCACCGCGACCGGGCTGGAGATCCTGCCGCCCGGTGTGGGCCCGCTGAACGAGTGGCGGCCCGGCGGCGCCACGCTCGAACCGACCTACCAGTGGGGCCTGCTGGCGCGCAAGCCCTGACCGGGGCGCCGCCGCCGGGGCCCACCGGCCGGGTCATCCCCCGGGGGGACCCGGCTGGCGAGGCGCGGCCGGCCGTGGTCAGCTACGAAAGCGAGCCGGGAAGGTCCCGTGCCGGTGGGGGATGGCGCCCACGGTGGTGACCCATGGCCAGTGAGCCATCGCTTTCCGTCATAGTCCTGTGCTGCGACGTCCGGGAGTTCCTGGCGGACGCCGTGACCAGCCTGGCCAACAACGCGCGGGACGACTTCGAGTTCCTGTTCGTCGACGACGCGTCGACCGACGGCACGGCCGAGGTGCTGGACGCCGCGGTGCGGCGGCTGCCGAACGCCACCGTGCTCCGGCAGGAGGTCAACGCGGGGCCGGCCTCGGCCCGCAACAGGGGCATCGACGAGGCCCGGGGGCGTTACCTCACGTTCCTCGACGGGGACGACTGGCTGGACCGCGGCTATCTGCCGCGCCTGCTCGACATCATCGAGCGCCACGACGTGGACTTCCTGCGCACCGACCACGTGCGGGTCACCGGCCTGCGGCGCACGATCCGGCGCGCCCCGGTCGCGCGGCGCGACGTCCCCCTGAACCCCCGGGAGTCCATCCTCCCGGTGCACACCAGCACGATGGTGGACTATCCCTACTCCTGGGCCGGGATCTACCACCGGCGGCTCCTCGACCGGGGACTGCTGCGCTTCCCCGAGGGACTGCGCACCGCGGAGGACCGCCCCTGGATCTGGAACCTGCACCGGCGGGCCGACTCGTTCCTGGTGCCCAGCCTGTACGGGGTGTTCTACCGCCGCGGGGTGGCCACCTCCCTCACCCAGATAGGCGACGCGCGGCAGCTCGATTTCATCCGCGCGTTCGACCAGGTGCTGGCCGACCTGGAGCGGGACCCGGAGGCGGACCTGCTGCGCCCCAAGGCCATCCGCAACTACTGCGCCGTGATCCTCCACCACCTGCGCCACACCCAGCGGCTGGAGCGGTCCGTGAAGCGCAGCCTCCGGCAGCTCAGCGCGCAGGCCCTGCGCCGCATCCCGCACGACCATCTCGGCGCCGCGCTGGCCGGCATGAACGAGGAGCGGGCCCACACGCTGCGCCGACTGCTCGGCCGTCGGGGGGTGGCCGCGTGACCGCCCAGGTGTTCCTGGCGACCACCCTGTACGGCGCGGCGACCCTGGCCGCCGCGCTCCGTTCGGGCCTCTTCGGGGACCGCCGCGCCCACCGCCGGCTGCTGGTGGTGGGCAACACCGCGAGCCGGCCCGAACTGAGCGTTCCGCTGGACGAGATGACCGGCTTCGGGGCGATCGCCGGGGAGTTCGACGCACGGCACTCGTGGAACGCCACGATCGCGCCCTACCACCCGTCCGACTGGGCGCCGCGGCCGGCGGACGCCGCGCTGTGGGAGAGGATGCTGCGGCGCGCCTGGGACCTGGGCGACGGGCCGGTCGAGGTGGCCTGCGAGTCCATTCAGGTGAGCCCGGCCCGGGCACTGGCCACGATCTTCGCGGACGCCCCGGTCCACATCTACGCCGATGGACTGATGAGTTACGGCCCGACCCGGAACGGGGTCCCGCCCGAGTTGAGCACCCGCCTGCGCCGGCTCCTGCACCCGGTGCTGGTGCCCGGCCTGCGCCCGCTGCTGCTGAGCGAGCACGGCGTCGAGCAGGTGGCGATCCCGGGCGAGCACGTCCAGGGCGTCCTGTCGGCGATCGGGTCGGCCGGCGCCGGTGTCCTGGAACGCTCGCTGCCCGCCGGCCCGCCGCCCACGGCCGTTCTGCTGGGCCAGTACCTGTCCGCACTGGGGCTCATCACCGAGGCGGAGGAGGAGGACCTGCACGCGCGCATGCTGCGCGGAGCCGCGGCCCGCGGACACGCGTCGGTGCTGTTCAAGCCGCACCCCACCGCGCCCGCCCGGATCGCCGGCGCCCTGGAGCGGACGGCGCGCGAGCTCGGCGTGCGCCTGACCGTGTCGGAGACGCCGCTGCTGGCCGAGACGCTGTTCGCGCACCTGCGTCCCCGGCTGGTCGTCGGCTGCTTCTCCACGGCGCTGATGACCGCAGCCACCCTGTACGGCGTCCCCACGGCGCGCGTCGGCACGGAACTGCTGCTGGAGCGGATCACCCCCTACCAGAACAGCAACCGCGTTCCCCTGACGATCGTCGACGCGCTGCTGCCCGACCTGGAGGATCCCGGGGTCCCCGTCACCGCGCCGGACCTCTCCCCCGGCGCGGTGAGTGACCGCCTCGCCCCGCTGGTGCGGGCCGTGGGCTACTGCATGCAGTCCGCCCGGTACCCGGAGCTGCGGGACGAGACCGCCGCGCTGCTCCGGGCGCGGCTTCCCGAGGACCGGCGGTACTTCAAGCGGCGCCGGCTCACCGCCCTGGACCTGCCGGGCAGCGCGCCCGGCCGGGCACGGATCCTGCGCCGCAACCCCACGGTGCGCCGCGCGGTCCGGCTGGCCCGCTCGCTCAGACCGGCACCGGCCCGGACGTGCCGGTGACCGCGCCGCGCCGCTCGTAGCGCAGATACAGGGTGCCGGAGGCGAAGACGCGGTACTCGGTCAGCGCCAGTTCGAGCTCCCGGCCCCGCGGGAGGAACGGCTTGCCGCCGCCCACCGCCACGGGCATGACGAACAGCCGGAACTCGTCGATCAGGTCCAGCAGCGAGGCGGCCAACTGTGCGCCGCCGAGGTGCAGTTCGCCCTCCGTCTCCTCCTTCAGCCGCCGCACCTCGGCCACGGCGTCGGCGCGGCGCACGAGGCGGACCCCCTCGGGAACGCTTTCCAGCGTGTCGGAGAACACGATCCTCGGGGTGCGCAGGTAGAGACGGGCGAACTCGGCCTCGACCTCGGGCAGATCCTCCTGCCGCGCGGCCGAGGTCCAGGGCTCCTCCATCGCCTCGTAGAGTCCCCGCCCGAAGAGGAACGCGGCGGCCTGCCGGGTCTGCTCGTTCGCCATGCGGTGCACCTCCTGGTCCGGTGCCGAGAACCCGATGTCGCCGTTCGCGTCCTCGATGTAGCCGTCGAGCGACGACATCATCGAGTACAGGACCTTGGCCATGACTGCTCCTCCGTGCCGGGTGACATGTTCTTCCGGCAGGGCAGACCCGCCGGCGCGGCAAAACTCAGCGCCGGGGCACGCCGATCGCGCGCTGCTCGTACCATGTGGTGCGACAGACGTGACAGGGGGTCAGCGGATGGACACGGACATCGCCCGGGCACGCGGCGTCTACGGCAGGCTCATCGATCCGGACGCCACCGGGTTCGGCGCCCGGCTGGACGTCACGCCCGACGACCGGGCCGACGAGGTGAGCCTGCGGCTGTCGCGGCTCTTCGGGGAACGGCCCGAGCTGGCCGGGGTGATGATCCGTCTGGGCGGGCGGGACGTGGGCGTCAGCACCCCCGCCCGGCTGCGGGCCGCCGCCGGGCAGGCCAACGTGGCGGTGCCCGAGGCCGGGATGGCCGACCGGGCGAGCCTGCCGGGGCTGTCGGGGCAGTACCGGGCGATCCGGTTCGCCTGCGGCAGCGCCGGGTGCGGGGCGGCACAGACGCTTTCCTATTACGACCCGCGGCTCCATCCCGTGTGCGCCGAGGCCGGGCACGGCGCGATGGAACTGCAACGGTGAGCCTGCCCTCGACGATCGGACCGCCCGCCGAGTCGGGCACCGGGCCCCGGTTCTTCCTGATGGGCCATCTCCCGCTGTACGCCGCACTGTTGTTCCTGCTGATGCTGTTCTGGTCGGGCGCCCGGGCCTGGCGGGAGCCGGTGGGCGGCGGGCCGAGCCCGGCGGCGGCCTGGGAGACGGCGGGCAGCCTGCGCGCCGGTGAGCTGGTGGTCCTGGTGCTGGCGGTCATGCTGGCCGCCGTCCTGCTCCAGCCGCTGCAACTCCCGCTGATCCGGCTCCTGGAGGGCGGCCGGCCCCGGCTGCCCGGCGCCGGGGCGACACGGCGGCGGCAACTGGCCAGGAAACGATCCTGGGAGGCGGCGGCGGCACTGCCGCCGGACGGCGTGCTCGCCCCGGAGCAGGTCCAGCGGGCCGGGGCCGCGGGGCACGAGCTGCGGCGCCGTTTCCCGCTGCCCGACCATCTGGTGACCCCGACCGCGCTGGGCAACGCCCTGGCGGCGATCGGGGACCGGGCCGGCCGGCCCTACGGCCTGGACGCGGTGGCCGCCTGGCCCCGGCTGTACTCGGTGCTGGGCGAGCAGCACCGGGCGCTGGTGGACGACCGGCGGGACACCGTGGACACGGCGGCCCGGATGTGCGCCGTGATGGCGCTGACCGCGCCGGTGTCGGCGGTGCTGCTGGCGCGTTCGGGCTGGTGGCTGGCGCTGGCCCTGGTCCCGCTGGCGCTGTCGTGGATCTCCTACCGGGGCGCGGTGCAGGCCGCGTTGGCGTACGGGGAGTCCGTGCAGGTGGCGTTCGACCTGCACCGCTTCGATCTGCTGGCCGCGCTGCGCCTGGCGGCGCCCGCCGGGCAGGCCGACGAACGCGCGCTCAACGTCCAGCTCAGCGACCTGTGGCGGCAGGGCGTGCCGCTGGATCCCGCACTCCGCTACTCACTGAACGGTGATGCCGAATGACGTCGTTGGCCGAGGTGGCCGAAGTGGGCCCGATCCTCCCGTACTCGCTGCTGGTCGGGCACCAGGAGCTGCGCACCGCGCTGGAGATCGCCTATGTCAACGAGGCGGTGGGCGGGGTGCTGGCCACGGGGCAGCGGGGCACGGCGAAAACGACGACGGTGCGGGCGTTCACCATGATGACGGTGGGCGAGCTGCCGGTGACGCTGCCGATCGGGGCGACCGACGACCGGGTGCTGGGCGGCTGGCAGATCAAGAAGCTGATGCAGGGCGCGGCGGAGCCGGAGGACGGGCTGCTGGTGGAGGCGGCCCGGTCGGCGGCCCGGATGCTGTATGTCGACGAGATCAATCTGCTCGACGACTACCTGGTCAACATCATTCTGGACGTGGTCTCCACCGGCATCCTCAGCGTCCAGCGGGAGGGGCGGGTGCAGCGGCCGCAGCGCGTGGACTTCACGCTGGTCGGCACGATGAACCCGGACGAGGGCGGGCTGCGCCCCCAACTGCTGGACAGATTCGGCCTGGTGGCCACCGTGCAGCCGGAGGAGGACGCGGCGCAGCGGCAGCGCGTGGTGGAGACGGTGCTGCGTTTCGAGGCGGAACGGGACGACCCGGACTCGGAGTTCCTGGCCGAGGCCCGGCGGCGCGACGCGGAGCGGAAGCGGGCGCTGGACGCGGCGCGGGAGCGGCTGGGCGCGGTGCGGTACGGGCCGGGCACGGCCGCCGCGTGCGCGCGGCTGGCCGCGGCGTTCCGGCTGGTGGGGCACCGGGGCGATCTGGTGCTGGGGCGGGCGAGCCGGGCGCTGGCCGCGATCGACGGCGAGCCGGAGGTGACCGAGCGCCATGTGCGGCGGGTGGCCCGGATGGTGCTGGTGCACCGGCGGGCGCCGGGGGACTCGGGCACGCTGCCGGAGTGGACGGCCGAGGACGACGCCCGGGTGGCCGAGCAACTGCCGCACTCCGGGGCGGAGTAGCGATGATGTCGAGCCCCTCCCCCGCCGCGGACGACGACCCGCTGGCCCGGGTGCTGACCGTCGTCGGCTGCGTGGCGGCCGAGCCCCGGCTGGGCGGGGTGCTGTTCTTCGATCTGGAGCCGGCCCTGCTGCCGCTGCTGGGCGAGGTGCTGGCCGAGCGGCTGGACCCGGCGCCCGGCCCGGTGGTCACGCTCGGCTCGTGGACGACGGCCGAGGACCTGTGGCTGCGGACCGGCCTGACCGACGGGGAGTTCGCGGTGCTGCCGGGGGTGCTGGTCGAGGACGCCCAGGGCCCGCCGCCGGTGGTGGTCGTGCCCGATCTGGGGCATGCCGGGCTGGTGGTCACCCAGGCGGCGGTGACGCTGCTGGACGCGGACGCGGCCTCCGCCGAGCTGTTCGGCCACAGCCTGCGCTGGCGCCCGCGCGCCCGCTGGCTGGCGGCTGTATCGCGCGCCGGGGCACGGCAGTTGTCGCCGCATCTGCTGGACCGGTTCCCGGCCCGGGTGAACGCGGCGGGGGCGTACGAGGGGCTGCTGGCGCTGCGCGAGGAGTCCGCGCCGGACGATCCGGCGCTGCTCCGCTCGGTCGCGCCGGCGCCCGCGCCCGCGCGGCGCGCCGGTGGGCTCCCGCGGTTGGGCCCGGAGGCGGCGCGCGAGGTGGTGTCGCTGATGCCGGCGAGCGGAAGCCGGCGCCGGGATCTGGCGCTGGCCCGCACGGCCCGGGCGCTGGCCGCGCTCGACGGGCCCGCCGAGGCGGTGGGCGTTGACCATGTGCGCCGGGCCGCCGCCCTGCTCGGGGTGAGACCGCCCGCCGTTCCCCCGGCCCCCGCGCCGGCGGCCGACGTGAGCGAGCCGCCCCCGGCGCCCGAGCCGCCGCCGCAGCCCGCCCAGCCGCCGGGGCCGAGCCCGGCCGGGCCGGTCCGGGCGCTGCCGGTGACGGAGCCGGGGCCGGCCGTTCCGCTGGAGACGGCGCCCGCGC
Organism: Streptomyces litchfieldiae; assembly: GCF_031845365.1. NCBI lineage: Bacteria > Bacillati > Actinomycetota > Actinomycetes > Kitasatosporales > Streptomycetaceae > Streptomyces > Streptomyces litchfieldiae. Next base: position 206,552 of record NZ_JAVREL010000007.1, on the reverse strand, counting down.
CCGCCGGTCACGACCCGCGCTCGCCCTACCCCGAGGACGATCCGCAGGCGCTGCCGCGGTTCGGCTCGCTGCGGGCGCCCCGGCCGTCCCGCCACCGGACGGGCCTGCTGCGCGGGCATCCGGCGGGGCTGCGGCCGGCCCGCGAGCTGCGGGACCTGGCGCTGGTGCCCAGCCTCGTCGAGGCCGCCAAGTTCCAGCGGATCCGGCGCCCGGCGGCCGCCGGACCGGGGCGCGGCGGGCTGATCGTCAGCCCCGGCGACCTGCGGCAGTACCGGCGCCGCCCGGACAGCGGCCGGGCGCTGCTGCTCGTGCTGGACCACTCCTGCCGCACCGGCTGGGACTGGGCCCCGGCGCTGGCGCCGTATCTGCGCTGGGGCTACTACTCCAACGCGGCTGTCTCCGTGGTGGAGTTCGGTCACCGGGACGCGGCGGCGGAGCTGGCCGCCGAGCGCTACCGGGCCGACTCGCTCCTCGATCCCCGGATCCTGGTCTCGCTCAACCGGGCGCCGGGGCTGGCCAGTCCGCTGGCCCACGCGCTGGACCTGGCGGTGAACGAGCTGCGCCGGATGCTGCGGCGCGGGCGGGCGTCGTTCGACGAGGTGGTGCTCGTGGTGGTCACCGACGGCCGGGGGAACGTGCCGCTGGACGCCAGCGTCCGCGGCGAGACCCCGGCGAACGTCAGCCGGCAGGGCGTCAGCGACGCGCAGCGGGTGGCCGCGGCCGTCCGGACCGTTCCCCGTGCCCGTCCGGTGGTCATCAGCCCGGACACCGAGTTCCATCCGGAGCTGGCGTTCGACCTGGCGGAGGCGATGGGCGGCACCCTCGTCGGCATGCCCAGGGGGCGCCCATGACCGGCGACGGATCCGCGGGCCTGCGCGGCTATCTGGAGGCGGACAGCGAGGGCGCCGCGTCGGCCCCGGCCGTCCGGCCGCCGGCCGCGGCCCCGCCCGAGGACGCCGTTCCGCCGCCCCCCGCGCGGGGGTTCGAGCCGGAACGCGCCGGGCTGACCGCCTCGCTGCCCGACGACGTGGCCCTGCTGTGCGTGACCGCCTCCCGCTGGGAGGGCGAGCCGCGGCTGACGCTCAACTGGCATCACCGGCGGTCGGTGCGGTCGGCGTCGCACGAGCGGATCTCGCTCGAACTGCCGCCGTCCGACCTGTCGTTGGCCCGGCTGGTGCGGGAGGCCGGGGAACGCCGGGACGGCCGGGCGTGGCGGGACGCCTACTACGAGGTGATGAACTGGTGGCTGCCGGAGACCCGGCTGATGGAGTGGATCCGGGAGCTGCTGGCCACCCCGGGCGGCGGGCGGCTGGTCGTGTGGGACAACACGGCGCACGACATCGCCTGGGAACTGCTCTACCACCAGCCGTCGTTGAACGACCCGGATCCGACGACGGGCTGGCTGGGCGAGCTGATCCCGGTGATCCGCTGGACGTCCGTCCACGACGGCGAGCGCTACCGGCGGTACTCGGCGGAGGAATGGGCCGGCGAGGGCGGCCTGTTGATGCTGGAGGACGAGACGCTGGACGGCGGGCGGCCGGCGGACGCCCCGGACAGCTTCACCCCGTATCTGGTGGAGCCGCGCGCCCGCACGGTGCCCGAGCTGATGAGCCGGCTGGGCGAGCCCGGGGAGCCGTTCGGGCTGCTGCTGATCCGCTGCCACGGCGTCTACTCGCCCGAGACGCGCCGGTTCACCCTGGGTGGGCTGTCCCTCAACGAGTACACGGACTTCAGCATGGCGGCGTTACGGCGGTTCCGGGCGCCCGTTCTGCTCAACGCCTGCTCCTCCGGGCGCACGGTCGCCGACGCCCGCCATCCCGGCGCGCCGGTGCGCGGGTTCGCGGAGCTCTTCCTGCGGCGCGGAGCGAGCGCGGTCATCGCCACGGTGGGCGACATCGACCTCAACCACTCCCACGACTTCGCGGTGCGGCTGCTGCTGGAGACCGAGGCCGGACAGACGAATCTGGCGGCGGTGCTGCACGGGCATCGCCGGCACTACGCCCGGCTGGCCCGGCGGCGGCCCGGGGAGCGGGAGGACAGCCGCACCGAGGCGGACTTCAAGCTGTTCTTCGACAGCTTCCTGTATGTGTACTTCGGCCACCCGGACACGTCCCTGGTGACCGTGACCGCCGCTCACCGGAGCACCTCATGACCGAGCCGTCCGTCTCGCTGCGGCCGTTGGTGCGCTGGCCCCGGGAAGTGGAGCCCGGGCGGAGCTACTTGATCACGGTGGACCTGGAGCTGGCCGGGCCGGCCGGCGAGTGGCCGTACGACCGGGAGGAGTACGCGGTCGGCTGCGTGCTGGAGAGCCGGCCGGGCATCGCCATCGAATCGCTGGGCGCCGCCGCGGTGTTGCTGCACCGCTTCGGCGGCACCTACGGCCCGGCGCGGTTCGTGGCGCATGTGACCGCGGAGGGCGCGCCGCGGGGCGCGGGCGAGCTGAGCCTGACCCTTGTCACCGCCGGTGGGGTCCCGTTCCGCACCATGGCCCTCCCGGTGAGCGTCACCCCCGGGAACGGGTCCGCGCCCCCGGACTCCGGGCAGGCCCGGCTGCTGCTCCCGGACACCGGCCGCGCGGCCGACGGCGGGCCGGCGGCACCGGCCCCTCCCAGTCCCGGCCGGGCGGAGGCCGGGCTGGGCCCCGGCCCGGCGGAAGCCGAGCCCGGCCCCGGATTCGGTCCCGGCCCGGCGGTGGACGGCCCATCGCCGCCGGGATTCATCCGCCGCCTTCCCCGCCTGCTCCGCCGGCGCCGACCGGCCGGGGAGCCGCCGCGCGAACCGGAGACCCCGCCCCAGGACCGGGAGGAGAGGCAGATCACCATCAGCTTCGCCGGGTTCAACCGGGCCTGGGCGGCGTGGATCGGGCACCGGCTGGAGCTCGCTGGCCTGCGGGTCACCCACCAGCGGTGGAATCCGCCCATGGAGATCCCCCTGGAAGAGGCGCTGCGCGATCTGCTGCTGGTCGAGGGCCGCATCCTCGTGGTGCTGAGCGACTGGTACTTCAAGCTCGGCCCGCGCACCGACGCCGAGTGGAACGCCGCCCTGCGCTCCGTCGTCGCGCCCAACTCCCACCGCTTCGCCGCCGTCTCCGTGGCCAGCATGCCCATGCCCACGGCCGCCGCGGCCTTCGGCGAGGTCACCGAGCTGTGGGGCATGGGCACCCGCGAGGCCGAGCGCCGGCTGCTGACCGTGCTCGGGCTGGACCGCGCGTCCTCCTCGGACGCCGTGGGCGGACCGCGCTTTCCGCACGACCAGCCGGAGGTGTGGGGCGGCGTCCCCCGGCGGAACGCTCGTTTCACCGGCCGCGAGTACACCCTGCAAGCCGTCTACGAAACGCTCCAGCAGGCGGAACCGGGCGCGGGCGTCGTGACACTGCTGGGCATGTCCGGTGTCGGCAAGACGCAGATCGCCGCCGAGTACGTGCACCGCTTCGGCTCCGAGTACGACATGGTGTGGTGGGTGCCGGCCGAACAGCGCGGCACGCTGCGCCAGCGCCTCGCGGAGCTGGCCCCGGCCCTCGGCCTGACCACCGGCCCCGAGTACGGGGAACGGCTGCGGGCCGTCGCCAACGTGCTGCGCCGCGGCGACCCCTACTCCCGCTGGCTGGTCGTGCTGGACGGCGCGGACGACCCGGCCCCGATCGCCGACCTGGTGCCCAGCGGGCCGGGACACGTGATCATCACCTCGCAGAACCGCGAATGGGCCGAGTACAACACGGCGTTGCACGAGGTCCCCCTCTACGACCGCGACGAATCGGTGGCGTTCATCCGCCGCCGCGCGCCGCGCATCGGCTACGCCGAGGCCGACGCGCTGGCCGAGGCGCTGGGCGATCTGCCGCTGGCGCTGGACCAGACCGCCGGGTGGCTCAGCGACTCCTCCATGTCGGTGGCCGAGTACATCGACCTGCTCGGCAGCGGCTCCGACCAGGAGATCGGCCTGCGCGTCGCCGCCGACTTCCCCATGACCTACTACACCGCCTTCGCGATCCTGCTGAACCGGCTGCGCGAGACGGTGCCGGAGGCCGTCGAACTGCTGCGCCTGTGCGCCTTCTTCGCACCCGGCACCATCCCCGTCCAGCTCATCCGGGCCGTGCCGGCCGAGGATCTGCCCGGCGGCCTGGCGTTGTTCATGACCGACGCGCTGCGCTGGAACGCCGCCATCAGCAAGCTCGTGCAGTACTCCGTGATCCGCTGGGACGCCTCCGACACGGAGGCCGACCCGGAGAGCTCCGGCACCATCCATGTGCACCGCATGGTCCACCAGATCGTCCGGGTGGGAATGGCCCGGCAGGACTGGGACCTGTTCGCCCGCGCGGTGCGCCGCGGTCTGTCCGCCGCCAACCCGGGGCGTCCCTCGGACACCCGCCGCTGGTCCCGGTTCGCCAAGATCGTGCCGCACCTGGACGCCTCCGGCGCGCTCGCCAGCCGGAACGCCGACATGCACCGGCTGATCTTCCACTGCCTGAGCTACCTCTACCTGGCCGGCGAGTACACCACCGGCATCCAACTGGCCGAGCGCGCCGAACGGGCCTGGCGCGATGTCTTCGGCGAGGACGACCCACTGGTGTGGGACCTCGCCTCACAGAAGGCCACCCTGCTGCGTGCCACCGGTGCCTACCGGGAGACCGAGGCCATCGACCGCGAGGTCATCGAACGCCTCGGCGTGCACCGCGGGCCCCGGGACCTCACCGTGCTGCGCGCGGAGGAGGGGCTGGGCGCCGACCTCAGCGGCCAGGCCCGTTACACCGAGTCGCTGGAGATCAGCCAGCGGGTGTTCGACACGTACCAGGAGCTGGTCGGCGAGCACGACCCCCGCACGCTCAACGCCCGGCACAACCTCGCCGCCTCGCTGCGGTTCCTCGGCCGCTTCGAGGAAGCGCTCGAGGCCGACCGGTTCAACCTCCAGGAACGCCGCGAGCTGCACCGGCCCCGGCACACCCTCTCGCTCTCCTCGGAGAACGCCTTTGGGCTGGACCTGCGGCTGCTGGGCCGGTACGCCGAGGCGCTGTCCGTGATGGAGCAGAGCGTCGAGACCCACCGCCTGGTGATGGGCCCGGACAATCCGCAGACGCTCACCGCCGAGCTCAACCTCGCGATGTGCCTGCGGGACACCAGCGGCCCGTCGGCCGCCCTCGCCCGGCTGGGCCCGCTGCTGGAGCGCACCGAACGAGTCCTGGGCGACTTCTCACCGCTCACCCTGGCCGCCGCGACCTGCTGCGCGACCGCCGAGCGGGCCCACGGCGAGCTGGACCGCGCGCGCTGGCTGGGCGAACGCGTGGTGGAGACCTACCGCGCCACCCTCGGCCACCAGCACCCGTTCACCATCGGCGCCACGATGAACCACGCGCTGGTGCTGCGCGCCACCGGGGAGCGGCCGCAGTCCCTGCTGCTGCTGGAGGAATGCCTGGCGGGCATGACGAACGCGCTCGGGCCCGACCATCCGTGGACCCTGGGCGTCGCGCTGAACACCAGCGCCGGGCGCGACCCGCGGGACGCCGCCCCGCTGAGCCGGGACACCACCCGCCGGGCCACCGCCGTGCTGGGCCGCACGCACCCGGTGTCCCTGTCCGCGCAGGTGGGGCTGGCTGCCGATCTCCGCGCCGTGCGGCAGTTCCCGGAGGCGAACCAAGTGGAGGAGCAGGCTCTGATGGACCTGGTCGCCATGCTCGGTCACGAACATGCCCGCGTCATCGAGGCGCGCACCCGGGTCCGGCCGCAGTGGGACTTCGAGCCGCTGGTCGGCTGACCGGCGCGCCGCCGCCTCAGTCGGGCGGCTCCTGGACCGCGGCGTCCGCCGTCTCCTCGCGTTCCTTCTTCTCCTCGTCCCGCTCGCCCTCCCGGAGTTCCTCGCGCGGCGGCCAGGCGTCGGGGATCTCGACGACCGGGGGCAGATCGGGGGTCTGGGCGTCCTGATCTTTCCCGTTCATGCGCCGCGAGTACCCGCGAGCACCGGAGATACTCATGCGGGCGCGCGCCGTGCCCGCCGACCACGAGGAGATCATGTGACGTCCATCATCCGGCACATCACCGTCGACTGCGCCGCACCGCACGAGCCGTACGCGCTGGCCGAGTTCTGGAGCGAGGTGCTGGGGCATCCGGTCGACGCCATCGACGAGCCGGGCGACGACGAGGTGGCCCTGGCCGTGCCCGACGGTCAGCCGACGCTGCTGTTCGTGCGGGTGCCGGAGGCCAAGACGCTGAAGAACCGGATACACCTCGACCTCCAGCCGAACCGGCCGCGCGACGAGGAGGTGGCACGGCTGACAGCGCTCGGCGCGACGGTGGTCGACGACCGCCGCAAACCGAACGGCCGCGGCTGGGTCGTCCTGGCGGACCCCGCGGGCAACGAGTTCTGCGTCGAGGTCAGCGCGGCGGAACGGGAGTCCACCGCCTGAGGGAATGCCCACCGGCCGGGTGCGCCCGCCACAACACCGATACCCGCCCGGCGGTTGCCCATCCGTTCGCCATGTCCGGACCCCGGCGGCGCGTTGCGCCGGCGCACGGAGATCCGCTTCCGCCGGAACGGCGGGCAGCGTGACACGCAGGGCGTCGCCGCGGAATCGACCCGGCGGACGCCGCCGGACGGCGGGCGGTGCAACGAGTACGGCCTCGCCGTCGCACCTGCGGGCGCGGGGCCCGGCGTCCGTCGTCGAGACGTACCGGGGCGGAGGCCGGCGCGGCGTGCGGGACAATGGGCGGTGTCCCGGGTGCGGCGGGTGGCCGTGCCCTTGTTCCGTACAGGAGAGCGTGCGCGTGTCCCCCGAGTCCCCCGTCACTTCCCCGGCCGAGGTGCGGCGGGATCTGGTGGCCGACTGCGCGAGCTGTTTCGGGCTCTGCTGTGTCGCGCTGCCCTTCGCCGCCTCGGCGGACTTCGCGGCGGACAAGGCCGCCGGTCAGCCCTGCGGGAACCTGGGGGCGGACTTCCGCTGCGGCATCCACGCCCGCCTGCGCGAGAGCGGCTACTCCGGCTGCACCGTCTTCGACTGCTTCGGCGCGGGCCAGCGGGTCTCGCAGGTCACCTTCGGCGGCCGGGACTGGCGGTCATCGCCCGCGACCGCGCGGGAGATGTTCGCGGTGTTCCCCGTGATGCGGCAGTTGCACGAGCTGCTGTGGTACGTCACCGAGGCGCTGGCCCTGGCGCCCGCCCGGCCCGTTCACGGCGAACTGCGCCGCGCGTTCGGCGACATCGAGCGCCTGACGCGCGGCGGCGCGGACGCCCTCGGGGCGCTGGACGTGCCGGCGCTCCGGGACGAGGTCAACGAGTTGCTGCTGCGCGCCAGCGAGCTGGTGCGGGCCAAGCTGCCGGGCCCCCGGCGGAACCACCGCGGCGCCGACCTGGTCGGCGCCGCGCTCACCGGCGCCAACCTGCGCGGCGCCAGCCTGCGCGGGGCGCTGCTCGTCGCGGCGGATCTGCGCAAGGCCGACCTGCGGACGGCGGACCTGATCGGGGCGGATCTGCGGGACGCGGACCTCACCGGCGCCGACCTCACCGGCGCCGTCTTCCTCACTCAGGCCCAGGTGAACGCGGCGCGGGGCGATGCCACGACGCGCCTGTCCCCGGGGCTGGAGCGCCCGGCGCACTGGCGTGCGCGGCGGCGGCCCAACCGGGGCGCGCGCGGAGGCCGTTGAGACGGCGTCAGCGGCCGAGGCCCTCCACGGCCTCGGCGCCCGTGAGCTGGGACAGCGCCTTGCCCGGCATGATCAGCTTTCCGCGGCGCCGCCCGCTGCCCAGCAGCACGTGCGGCAGGTCCACCAGCGAGGCGTCCACCAGCAGCGGCCAGTCGGCGGGCAGGCCGATCGGCGTGATGCCGCCGTACTCCATTCCCGTCTCGCCGACCGCGACCTCCAGGGGTGCGAACGACGCCTTGCGGACGTCCAGTTGGCGGCGGACCGTGCCGTTGACGTCGACCCGGGAGGCGGAGGGCACCACGCAGGCCGCCAGCCGCGTTTCCCCGCCGCGCCGGCCCGCGACGATCACGCAGTTGGCCGAGAACGGCAGCAGGCCGGTGCCGTAGGCCGCGACGAAGTCGGCGGTGTCGGCCTTGTCCGGCGCGGTGTCCACGAAGACCACCTGCTCGACGGGCACCGGCCCCGCCCAGTGGCGGACGGCAGCGGCCACCGGGTCCGGCAGCAGGTCAAGGGCCTCACCGGCCGGGCGGACATCGGAAAAATCGCCAATCGGTGCGCGCATGGCCCGCACCGTACCAGCCGCCCGCCGGTCAGCGAGGCGCCGCCGGAACGGAGACCGTCATGGTGATCTCGGCGGGCTCGTTCCCGTCGTTGCGGTAGCTGTGCGGTACGTGCGACGCGAACGACGCGGAGGTCCCGGCCGGCACGACGTGGTCGATGCCGTCCAGACTGAGCGTCAACTCCCCCGCGGTGACGTGGATCAGCTCCGAGGTGCCCGGCGGATGGGCGTGGGAGACGTGCTCCTCCCCCGGCATCAGCCGCCAGTTCCACAGCTCCAGCGGGCCCGGGGCCTCGGTACCGATCAGCAGAACGCCGTGGCTGCCCGCGTCGGTGGACCACATCCGCACGGCCTGCTCGGCGGGGACGAGGCGCACGGTGGGCGCCTGCTCGACATCGAGCAGGGTGGTGATGCTGACGCCGAGGGCGTCACCGATCTTCACCACCGTGCCGACGCTCGGGTTGGTCCGGGCCTGCTCGATCTGGATCAGCATGCCGCGGCTGATGCCCGCCCGTGCCGCGAGACCGTCCAGGGTGAGGCCGCGGTCGGTCCGCAGCCGGCGCAGATTCCTCGCGAGCGACTGGGTGAGCTGAACGAGGTCGGTCAACGGGCGCCCTCTCCTGACCATGGTTCGAAAAATATTTTGCACTTGGAGTCCAGCAGAATGAACTATGCTCTGCTGGACTCGAATGTTCACCACACTGTACTCACCGCGCTGCGAGGTATGCGATGGTTCCCCTGGCCCTGGCCACCAGCCTGTTGTGGGGTCTGGCCGACTTCGGCGGCGGGCTGCTGACGCGCCGCATGCCCGCGCTGACCGTGGTCGTCATCTCGCAGGCGCTGGCCGCCGCGGTCCTCGGCGTCATCGTGGTGGCCACCCAGGCGTGGCAGGAGGCCGGCGGACGGCTGTGGTTCGCGGTCGCGGCCGGGCTGATCGGCCCGGTGGCGATGCTCTGCTTCTACCGGGCGCTGGCCCTGGGCCCGATGGGCGTGGTCTCCCCGCTGGCCGGCACGGCGGTGGCGGTCCCGATCGGCGTGGCGCTGTTCCTGGGCGAGCGGCCCGACACGGCGCAGTACACGGGCATCCTGATCGCCTTCACGGGCGTGATCCTGGCCGGCGGGCCGGAGTTCCGGGGCGCGCCGGTGCGGCGGCAGGCGATGACCTACACGCTGGTGGCCGCGTTCGGCTTCGGGGCGACGCTGGCGCTGATCGCCGAGGCGTCCACCACGGTCACGGGGCTGTTCCTCGCACTGTTCGTCCAGCGCGTGTGCAACGTGGTGACCGGCGGCGCGGCGCTGTTCGTGTCGGCGCGGCGCGGCTCCCCGGTGCTGCCCGAGGGCGGGCGGGCGGTGGTGATGAGCGCGATGCCCGCGCTGACCTTCGTCGGCCTGGCCGATGTCGCCGCCAACGCGACCTACGCGCTGGCGGCCCGGATCGGCCCGGTGACCGTGGCGGCGGTGCTCGCCTCGCTCTACCCCGTGGTCACCACCCTGGCGGCGCTGGGCGTGCTGCGGGAGCGGCTGCGCGCGGTCCAGGCGGCCGGCGCCGGCCTGGCGGTGGCCGGCACCCTGCTGCTGGGCTCCGGCTGACGACGACACCGGCCCAACGCCCCGGGGACCGGACCTACTTGTGCGGGCGCAGCGTCCACATCACTCTCATCTCGCCGGTCACCGCGCCGTCCTCGCGCCGGATCTCGACGGTGACCGGGAACTCGGGGCGGTGCCCGGCGTCGAGGTCGGCGATGACGTCGACGGCGGGGCGGCCCAGCGTGGCGGTGGCGGTGACAGGGCCCTTGGCGACCTTCTTGAAGTCGATCTCGGCGTGCACGGGCAGCGGCACGGCGCGGGAGAGCTGATCGCCGAAGGCGGCCAGGACTATGGCCCCGCTGGCGGATTCGGCCAGCGTGAACATCGCGCCGGCGTGCGGCCCGCCGAGGTGGTTGTGGTACGCGGGCTGGTCGGGCAGCCGCAGGACGGCGCGGTCGGCGGCGGTCTCCAGGTATTCGAGGTTCAGCGTGCGGACCATGGGGACAGTGGCCGTGAGCGTCGCGCCCAGCGAGGTGGGGCTGTCGTCTGTCATGGCCACATGTTACCAACGGGTAAGTCGCAGCTCCGTAGCAATACCGGGTACCGGCGTGATCCGGCGGGCGCGGCGGCCGTAAGGTCGCGCGCATGAGGCCAGGAGAACAACAGCCGGGGGGCGATCCTTCCTCCCAGTGGTCGAACCCCTACCAGCAGCCGGGGTATCAGCAGCAGAACCCGTACCAGACGCAGGGTCAGCCCGGTCAGTGGCAGCAGCCGCAGCAGGGCACCGGTCAGTGGCAGCAGCCCGGGCCGGCGGCGGTGCCGACGGATGGCAGGGGCCTGCCCCTCACGGGCAGCAGCGGCAGCGGCAATGGCGGACGAGGGAAGACGGCCATCGCCGTCGTGCTGGCCACGGCGGTCGTGGCGGCGGCGGTGATCACCGGCGTCGTCGTGTTCACGGGGGACGACGGGAACGAAGAGACCTCTGCGGGCGATTCGCCCGCACCGTCGGAGGAGCCCACGGAGGAGGAGTCCGCCGAGGAGGGCGCCACCGGCGGCTCGGACCCGGACGACCCGCGGCAGGGCGTCCTGCAACGCCCCGACCCCGTCGTCGCGCCGGACTGGCAGGTGCAGGCCATCGAGAACCGGCACAACGCCTTCGACGTGCCGCCGGAGACCTGGACCATCGGGTCCGAGGGCACCTGGGTCGGGTACGAGGACACGACGAACGACGACGAGGAGGGCGGGGAGAACCCGTTCGGCGATCCGCTCGTCACCATGTCCGCCCCGGCCGTCTACATGGACGGCTGGTGCCCGGAGTCCGAGACGGGCGCGAGCTGGCGCGCGGTGGCCGGCACCAAGGGCGGCCAGGGCGCCACGGGCACCGAGGAGGCCGTCCGTGGCGAGGCGGGGAGCTGGGCCCTGGCCGCCTACGACCAGGAGGAGCAGGGCACGCTGGAGGTGTCCGAGGCCGAGCCGTTCGAGAGCGACTACGGCATCGTGGGGCACACGGCGACGGCCACCATCACCGGCGTTCCCGACAACCCGGACCACGAGTGCGGGACCTGGGACGGCAAGGTGGTCGCGGTGTCCTACCTCGACCTCAACAACGACCTGGCCACCTGGGTGCTGGTCATGGACACCGGTTTCGAGGGAGAGCTGGACGACGAGACGGTCCAGCAGATCATGAACAGCCTGCGCCCCTACCCGGAGGGCGGCTCGACCGAGTGAACGTTTCCCCTCAGCCCACGGTGAACGCTCCGGCGGGTGGCGCGGGCGAGGGGAGCGCGGCGCCGTCCCGCACCGGGGCGGCGCCCCCGACGAGGCGGTCGAGCGCGCCGCCGTGCACCACCCGGGCCGGAAAGGGATCGGCGGCGGCGCGGCGGGCGAGTTCCGCCACGTCCAGCGGGGCCCGGGAGGCCGCCAGCACCACGTTGCCGAAACGGCGCCCGCGCAGCACGCCCGGCTCGGCGAGCAGGCACAGCTCCCCGAACACCGCCCGGAACGTGGCGAGTTGGCCCCGCAGAAAGGCGAACGGCGCGGCGTCGGCCAGGTTCGCGGCGTAGACGCCGTCCGGCCGCAGGACGCGGGCGACGGCCCGCGCGAAGCCGAGGGTGGTCACCTGCGCCGGGACGCGGGAGCCGCCGAAGACATCGGCCACGACCACGTCCACGGTGCCCGGCGGCGTGGCCGCCACGGCCGCCCGCGCGTCCACCGTCGCCACCTCGATGTCCGCGCCGGCCGGCAACGGCAGGCATTCGCCGACCAGTTCGGCCAGCCCCCGGTCGGCCTCGGCGACGCGCTGCCGCGATCCGGTGCGGGTGGCGGCAACCCAGCGGGGCAGCGTGAGACCGCCGCCGCCCAGGTGCAGCAGGTCCAGCGGCCCGCCCGGCGGCGCCGTGTCCAGCACATGGGCGAGGCGCCGGACGTACTCGAACTCCAGGTGCGTGGGATCGGCCAGGTCCACATACGACTGGGGCGCGTCGTCGACCGTGAGCAGCCACGCGCGCTCGCGGTCGACGTCGGGGAGCAGGCGGGCCGTGCCCAGGTCGGTGGTCCGGACGACCGGCAGCGGCTCGTTCACCGGACCATTGTGGGCCATCGGGACCGGCCGGTCCGGCCCGTGCCTCACGCACGGACCGGACCGGACCGACCGGGCCGCCTCAGCCGTCGACGACAGCCGTGACCGTTCCGGCGCCCACGGTGCGCCCGCCCTCGCGGATCGCGAAGCCGAGCCCCGGCTCCAGCGGCACCGGGTGGCCGAGCTCGACCGTCATGGTGACGGTCTCGCCCGGCAGGGCACGGCCGGCCTCGCCGAGACCGATGTCGCCGACGACGTCCGCCGTCCTGATGTAGAACTGCGGCCGGTAGCCGGTGACGATGCCCGTGCGGCGCCCGCCCTCGGCCCCGGACAACAGGTACACCTCCGCGGTGAAGCGGCGCCGCGGCACGACGCTGCCGGGCCGGGCCACCACATGGCCGCGGCGGACGGTGTCGCGGGCGACACCGCGCAGCAGCAGCGCCACGTTGTCGCCGGCCTGCGCCTCCGTCATCGGCTTGCCGAACGTCTCCAGCCCGGTGACCACCGTCTCGGTGTCCGCGCCCAGCACCTCGACCCGGTCGCCGACGCGCACCGTGCCGCGCTCGACGGCGCCCGTGACGACCGTGCCGCGCCCGGTGATGGTCAGCACGTTCTCCACCGGGAGCAGGAACGGCGCGTCGAGGTAGCGGTCCGGCACCGGGACATAGGTGTCCACGGCGTCCAGCAGCGCCTCGACGGCCGCCGTCCAGCGTGGTTCGCCGTTCAGCGCGCCGAGTCCGGAGACCCGGACCACGGGCAGGATCTCGCCGGGATAGCCGTGCGCGGTGAGCAGTTCACGCACCTCCAGCTCGACGAGGTCGGTCAGCTCCGGGTCGCCGGCGTCCGCCTTGTTGAGGGCGACGACGACGTGCCCGACGCCCACCTGCCGGGCGAGCAGCACGTGTTCGGCGGTCTGCGGCATCACGCCGTCGACGGCGGAGACCACCAGGATCGCCCCGTCGAGCTGGGCCGCGCCGGTCACCATGTTCTTGATGTAGTCGGCGTGGCCGGGCATGTCCACGTGGGCGTAGTGGCGGGTGTCCGTCTCGTACTCGACGTGCGAGATGGTGATGGTGATGCCGCGCGCCGCCTCCTCGGGCGCCCGGTCGATGCGGTCGAACGGGACGAAGGTGCCGCTCCCGCGCTCGCTGAGGACCTTGGTGATGGCGGCGGTCAGCGTGGTCTTCCCGTGGTCGACGTGTCCCATGGTGCCGATGTTGAGGTGGGGCTTGGTGCGCACGTATGCCTGCTTGGGCATGACGGTCTCTTCCTCGCTGCTGCGGTGGGATCCCGGCGGGCGCGGTGCGCGCGGCCGGGACACGGACCCCTCGACTTCCGCCGACCCTCCCCCTGCGGGGTCCGCGGAACGATCCGGGAAGGGTCAGCGTCGGGCGCCGTCGGCTGCGGCGGCGAGAGGAACGGCCGGGAGGAGGGCAGCCTCCGGCGCGTCCGCGACAGCGGACGGGAGCGCGGGGAAGGCGTGCCAGGTCACGGAACAATGATGGCGCGCGGCCGGCCGGTCCGTCGAGCCGTTTTCGGGTGGCCCGCGGTACGAGGCACCCCCGCGCCTGGCTTAGAGTGATCTCGCTTCACGTAGCTCACCCATCACGACACTCTCCCCGGGATGCCGCAGAGTTCATGTCTTGGTTCGAATCGCTGATTCTCGGTCTTGTCCAGGGGCTGACGGAGTTCCTGCCGATCTCCTCCAGCGCGCATCTGCGGCTGACCGCCGTTGCCTTCGACTGGGAGGACCCCGGACCGGCGTTCACCGCGGTCACGCAGATCGGCACCGAGACGGCGGTGCTCATCTATTTCCGCAAGGACATCGCGCGGATCGTCTCGGCGTGGCTCCGCTCACTGCGGGACCGGGCCGCCCGGGCCGATCCCGACGCGCGGATGGGCTGGCTGGTGATCGTCGGGTCGATACCGATCGGCGTGCTCGGCCTGACCCTTCAGGACGCCATCGAGGGGCCGTTCCGCGATCTGCGGCTCATCGCGATGAACCTGATCGTGCTCGGCATCATCCTGGGCGTCGCGGACCGGCTGGCGATGCGGGACGCGATCGGCGGCAAGCACCGGGCGGTCAAGCCGCGCAAGTCGCTGGAGCAGTTGAGCGTCCGGGACGGCCTCATCTACGGTCTGTGCCAGGCGATGGCCCTGGTACCGGGCGTGTCCCGGTCGGGCGCGACGATCACCGGCGGCCTGTTCCTGGGCTACCGCCGGGAGGCCGCGGCCCGTTACTCCTTCCTGCTCGCCATCCCGGCGGTGCTGGCCTCGGGCGCCTATGAGCTGACCTCCATCGGCGAGGAGGGGTCGCACGTCTCCTGGGGCCCGACGGTCTTCGCCACGGTGGTCGCGTTCCTCGTCGGCTACGCGATCATCGCCTGGTTCATGAAGTGGATCAGCACCCGCAGCTTCATGCCCTTCGTCTGGTACCGGCTGGTGCTGGGCGTGCTGCTGCTGGTGCTGATCTGGTTCGGCGTGATCGAGCCCAGCGCCGGTGAGGACATCGGCACGGGCGACGAGATCACCTCCGAGGACGGCTAGCGCGCCGTTCCGTGCTCCTCCGCGGCGGCGAGCACGATCCGTTCGCACAACTCGTGGGTGCGCAACGCGTCCTGAGCGCTCAGCGGCCGTCCCGCGCGGACGGCCGCCAGGAACGTCACCACCGCCTGCTCGATGCCGCGCTGGCGGGCGACGGGCACCCAGTCGCCGCGGCGGCGGACGCTGGGCTGGCCCTTGTGGTCGATGATCTCGGCCAGATTGCGGATCTCGCGCTTGGCGTCCTGCCCGGAGACCTCCAGGATCTCCTCGGCGGAGCCGGAGAGATGGTTCATGGCGCCGACCGCGGTGAACCCGTCGCCGGAGAGCTGGAGCACCACGTGGTGCAGCAGCCCGTCGCGGACGCGGGTGCTGACCGCGACCCGGTCGACGGCGCCGGGCACGAGGAACCGCAGCGTGTCCACGACGTGGATGAAGTCGTCGAACACCATCTGCCGCGGGTCCTCGGGCAGCCCCCGGCGGTGCTTCTGCATCACGATCAAGTCCCGCGGGTGCTCCCGGAGATGGGCGTAGGCGGGCGCGTGGCGGCGATTGAACCCGACGGCCAGGGGAACGCCGCGGCCCTCGGCGAGCTCGACGATGCGCTGGGCCTCGGCCAGCTCGTAGGCGAGCGGCTTGTCGACATAGGTGGGTATGCCGGCCGTCAGCAGCCGGGTGACGATCGCGGGGTGGGCGGCGGTCGGGGCGTGCACGAACGCGGCGTCCGGGCCGGCGGCGATCAGCGAGTCCAGATCGCCGTGGCGCCGGTCGGCGGGCACCCGGTGCAGGTCGCCCGTCCGGTCCAGGGTGGTGCGGGACCGGGTGTGCAGATGGGGCTGGACGCCGGGCTGGGTGGTGAGCACGGGCAGGTACGCCTTGTGGGCGATGTCCCCCAGCCCGATCACGCCGACCTTCACTGCGGGCTCCTTCGTGATCGACGGTGCGTGGACCGGCAGCATACGCGGCGGTGATGTGCGCTCCGTCACCCGTACCGGCGGGCCAGGACGGCGACCGTGTCGGCGAGCGCCGCGCGCAGCTCCGGCGGGCCGAGCACCTCGGCCTCGGCGCCGAGCCGCAGCAGATCGCAGACGGCGACCGGGGTGACCTCCACCGGCAGGTCCACCTCGACCCAGCCGCCGGCGTCCGGCGGGCCGGCGTCGCGGGCGGCCCGGGCCCCGGCCGCGCCGAACTGCATGGGCAGCAGCTTCAGGGCGCGCGGGGAGACCCGCACCCGCGCCTCGCTTTGGTAGCGGGCCGCCTCCAGGTCGCGGGTGGTCCGCGTCCAGTGGGCGGCCAGGTCGAAGTCCGCCGGCCGCGGCGGCGCCGGTCCCAGGACCTCCACGGACAGCAGGCGGGAGACGCGGTAGGTGCGGACCCGTTCCTCGGCGCGGGCCACCAGGTACCAGATGCCGCCCTTGAGCACCAGGCCGAGCGGGTGCAGCTCGCGGTCGACCTCGCCGGCCCAGCGGCGGTAGCGCACGCGCAGCAGCCGCTCCTCCCAGACGGCGGCGGCCACCTCGGCGAGGAACGGAACGGGGTCGGCGTCGCGGAACCAGGCGGGTGCGTCGAGATGGAAGCGCTCGGCGATGCGCCGGGCGCGTTCGCCGAGCGGGGCGGGCAGGGCCGCGTGGAGCTTGAGCTGGGCCGTGGCGAGGTCGGCGCCGAGGCCGAGTTCGGCGGCGGCGCCGGGCATGCCGGCCAGCGCCAGCGAGTCCGCCTCCTCGCCGGTGAGCCCGGTCAGCCGCGTGCGGTAGCCGTCCATGAGGCGGTAGCCGCCGGCCGGGCCGCGGTCGGCGTAGACCGGGACGCCGGAGGCGGCCAGCGCCTCGATGTCGCGGTACACGGTGCGGACGGAGACCTCCAGCTCGGCGGCGAGCTCGGGCGCGGTCATCCGGCCGCGGCTCTGGAGCAGCAGCAGGGCGGAGAGCAGACGGTCGGCACGCACGGGACCATTGTGCCGCCGTACCTGACAGAAGATGTCAGGTACGGCGGAAAGGGTGAGGTCATGCGGTGCGGGACAGGCCCGCGCCACGGCGAGAAGGGGGCGTCATGACGACGCGCACCACCGGCAGCTTCACCTTCGCGGACTGGCAGGAGTCGGTCGTCGCCGGCGACGAGGGCGGGCCGCGGCTGGCCCACGCCGTCGTCACCAACGCGTTCACCGGCGGGATCGAGGCGCAGGGCACCCGGTGTGTGTACGCCATCTCCTACGCCGATGACGCCACCGGGGTGTTCACGGGCTACGAGACGTGCACCGGCACTGTGGACGGGCGGCAGGGCTCGTTCGTCCTGCGGGAGTGGGGCACCTTCGACAAGGAAGGGACGCACTGCTCCTTCGAGGTGCTGCCCGGCTCGGGCACGGACGGCCTGGCCGGGCTTCGCGGCACGGGAGGCTTCACCGCGGTGCACGGCACGAAGTCCATCCCCTACGCCTTCGACGTCGAGTGGGCCTGACCGTCACTCCCCCAGGGCGGGGACGCGCCAGTCGACGGGCATGTGGCCCTGCGCGGCGATGGCCTCGTTGATCTGAGTGAAGGGCCGCGAGCCGAAGAACTTCTTGGCGGACAGCGGCGAGGGGTGGGCGCCCTCCACCACGGTGTGCCGCCCGGTGTCGATCAGCCGGAGCTTCTTGCGGGCGTAGGCGCCCCACAGGACGAAGACGGCCGGGTCGGGCCGGGCGGAAACGGCGCTGATCACCGCGTCGGTGAACTGCTCCCAGCCCTTGTTCTTGTGGGAGTTGGGCTCGCCGGCGCGGACGGTCAGGACGGCGTTCAGCAGGAGGACGCCCTGCCGGGCCCAGGGCATCAGATAGCCGTTGTCCGGGATGGGCAGGCCCAGCTCGGCGTGCATCTCCTTGTAGATGTTCCGCAGGGAGGGCGGGATCCGCACCCCGGGGCGCACGGAGAAGCACAGGCCGTGCCCCTGGCCCTCCCCGTGGTACGGATCCTGGCCGAGGATCAGCACCTTGACCTCGTCGAACGGCGTGGCGTCCAGCGCCGCGAAGACCTCCTCGCGCGGCGGGTACACCGGGCCGCGCGCCCGCTCCTCCTCGACGAACTCGGTGAGCTCCTTGAAGTAGGGCTTGCCGAACTCTTCACCGAGGACGCCCCGCCAGGAGTCGGGCAGCATGTCGGTCACGTCGTGAACCTCCAGAGGTACGCGATGAGTTGTTTTCCAGAACGTACCTGCTGGCACTGACAGCTCAGGCGAGCCCCGCGTTCAGGGAGAGCCCGCCGTCCACCACCAGCGTCTGCCCGGTGATCCAGCCGGCCGCGCCGGAGGTGAGGAACGCGGCGGCGCCGGCCACGTCGTCGGGCACGCCGAGGCGGCCCAGCGGGTAGGCGGCGGCCGCCTCCTCCTCGCGGCCCTCGTAGAGCGCGGCGGCGATGCCGTAGCCGATCCCACGGCTGCCGCCGGTGATCACGGCGACCTCCGACTCGCTCATCTTCCTTGTTCCTCCGCTCAGTCGAGAGGTCCGCCGGCCACGTACAGCACCTGTCCGGAGACGAAACCCGCGCCCTCGCCGGTGAAGAAGGCGATGGCGTCGGCGACGTCCTGGGGCCGGCCGACCCGGCGCACCGGGATGCTCTCGGCGGCGGCGCGCTGGAAGTCCTCGAATCCGACGCCCACCCGGGCGGCGGTCTGGGCGGTCATGTCGGTGGCGATGAAGCCGGGGGCGACGGCGTTGGCCGTGATGCCGAACTTCCCCAGCTCGATGGCCAGGGTCTTGGTGAAGCCCTGGAGGCCCGCCTTGGCGGCGGAGTAGTTGGCCTGCCCGCGGTTGCCCAGGGCGGAGCTGGAGGAGAGGTTGACGATGCGGCCGAAGCCGGCCTCGACCATGTGCGCCTGGCAGGCGCGGGACATCAGGAACGCGCCGCGCAGATGGACGTTCATGACGGTGTCCCAGTCGCCGTCGCTCATCTTGAACAGCAGGTTGTCGCGCAGGACACCGGCGTTGTTGACGAGGATCTGCGGCGGGCCGAGCTCCCCGGCGACCCGGTCGACGGCCGCGCGCACCGCCTCGGCGTCGGACACGTCGCAGCCGACGGCCAGCGCCCGGCCGCCCGCGGCGGTGATCTTCTCCACGGTGTCCTTGCCCGCGGCGGCGTCCAGGTCCAGCACGGCGACCGCGCGGCCCTGATCCGCGAGCCGGACCGCCGTGGCCGCGCCGATGCCTCTGGCCGCACCGGTGACGATCGCGACCCGCTGCTCGGTGGTGGACATGTCTGCTTCTCCTCGCCGTCGAGTGATGGGCTACCGCGAAGTAACTACCGCAGGGGCGACGCTAGAAACCCCGCGCACCATCTGTCAACGCACCAGCACGCGAAGCAGCCGGTCCAGCTCGCCGGGCGGGTCGGCCGTCAGGCCGGTGTGCACCGGCCCGGGCTGCACGACGGTGCTGCGCGGGGCGATCAGCCAGCGGAAACGGCGCCCGGCGTCGTCGCCCGCGGCGGGCCCGGCGGCCGTGCCGCCGTCGCAGACGCGTTCGGCGGCGTGCAGGGCGGCGCGGACGCCGGCCACGTCCGCGGCGGGGTCCAGCGCGCGCAGCCGGCTCTCGTCGAGGTGGGTGGCGGCGGCCAGGAAGGACCGGGCGCGGCAGTAGAGGATGACCCCGGCGTTGATCGACTCGCCGCGCTCGACCCGGGGGATCACGCGCAGCACGGCGTACTCGAAGACGTCGCGGTCGCGGCGTTCGGCGCGGCTCATCGTGCGGCTCCGCTCTTCCGCTCCGGCCGGCCGGTCAGCCAGCCGGGGGCCCGCGAGGGCCGGTCGGCGGTGGGCGCCCCCAGCGTGATGCGGTCGTGGCCGGTGGGGGCGCGGGCGGCCAGGGCCTCGGCGTAGGCGGCGCGCACCGCGTCGGGTCCGGCGAACCCCGGCTCGTCCACGAGCCATTCGTCGGGCACGTCGGCCAGCGTCTCGGCGAGCAGGTCGTCGGTGACCAGCGGCCCCAAGTCGGCCGCGGCGGCGGCCAGATCGGGACCGAACGGCGCCAGCGCGTGGTCGGAGGCGTCGTAGGGGCGCGCGGCCGAGGCGGTGGCGGCGGGCCAGTTGTGGTGCCAGATCAGCGCCGCGCCGTGGTCGATGAGCCACAGGTCGCCGTGCCAGACGAGCAGGTTGGGGTTGCGCCAGGAGCGGTCGACGTTGTTGACGAGGGCGTCGAACCACACGACGCGGCCGGCCTCTTCGGCCGACACCTGGAAGGCGAGCGGGTCGAAGCCGAGGGAGCCGGGCAGGAAGTCCATGCCCAGGTTCAGCCCGCCGCTGGCCTTGAGCAGCTCCTGCACCTCCTGGTCGGGCTCGGCCAGGCCGATGACCGGGTCCAGGGTCATGCGCACCAGCTCGGGCACGCGCAGCCCGAGCCGGCGGGCGAGGCCGCCGCAGATCACCTCCGCCACCAGGGACTTGCGGCCCTGGCCGGCGCCGGTGAACTTCATCACATAGGTCCCGAGGTCGTCGGCCTCGACGATCCCCGGCAGTGAGCCGCCCTCCCTCAGGGGGGTGACATAGCGGGTGGCGGACGTTTCGCGCAGCATCGTCCCAGGCTATATGCCCCTCCTGCCATGGAATTCACGGCAGGTCGGCGAGCCGCCCGGCTCGCCGACCCACCTTGATCATCTCTGGGGAGTTCCTGGGGAGTTCCGGCTGCCGAAGCCTACCGCCGCCCTCCCCCACCGAACAGCGCGTCGATGGCGGGACCCCCCTTGTCTCCAGCCTCCGACATGAAGTGCGCGTAGCGGTCCAGTCACGTCGTGGACGCGGAGCGCGGTCTCGAGCGGCCACGCCTCGCGGCGCGCCTTGGACGCTTTCGGCCATCGCACCGACTTCGAGCGCATGAGGTTCCTGGCGATGCGCCGGTCGTCAACAGCGGTCTCAAGGATCCCGGACAGCTCGGCCAGGATGCTTCGCCGGTAGTCGACCGAGGCCACCGTGGCCTCCAACTGTGCTATGCAGGCCCGCAGTTCCGCTGGCGTCACTTTCTTCAGCGCCAAATGCCCCAGGTGCGGCGCTAAATGAAGCCGGACCCTCTGCTCCTGCCCTCGCCTGGTCTTCGGGGCGCCCCCCACCCGGGCGCCAGCAGCGCTTCGCCAAGTTGATTTGATCGTGTGGTCGGTGATGCATGCCGCCGGTGCCGATCTGCAGCATGTCCGGGTCGTTCCAGTGGCCCGGTCCGGAGGCGTCGGGGAGGTACCAGCCGACGATGTTCTTCAGGCTGGACCGGCTGTCCTGGATGTTGCCGGTGGCGCCCATTCGCAGACGGAGTGGGATGGGGCGACCGGTGGCGTCGAGGGCGTCCTCCATGGACTGGTAGCGGTTGATGTGGACCTGCTGGAAGCCGTCGCTGTTGTTGTTTCAGTTGTCGCATTTGAGGTAGTCCACGCCCCAGTTGGCGAAGGTCTGGGCGTCGGTCTCCTCGTGGCCCAGGCGTCCGGGGAAGCCAGTGCAGGTTCGGCGCTGACGTCGCAGTCGAAGGCGTTCCGGTTGTTGAAGCCCATCGGGGGAGTCTGTGCGAGCGTGGCGCCCTTGGCGGCCGCCGGGGAGCCAGCGAGCACGGTTGGGGTGACCATGGCGGAGGCGACCAGCACCATGCCCGTCAGCCCCGCCAGAGCCTGCGTGTAGGTGATCGTTCCGCGGAAAGTCCTTCCGTCGGCAGCCCCCTGCCGGGCGTCAGGCAAACATCAGTACGGTCGTACGGTCGACCACGCCGACAGTCCGGAGCGCGCCTCGTTGTCGACCGGCATGACGAATGCAAGCTGGCTCGAGCGGCCCGAGTGTTCGCGGATGCGCGTCGGCGGGCACCGCTGGGCTCGTCGCGGGAGCCCCGGCGAGGCAGGAGGGCGGCTCAGCGCAGTCCGATTCGCGGGTGTTCTCGCCGGAACCTGGCCGGTGGTACGCCGCATGTGGAGGTGAACGCGGCGTAGAAGCGGCTGACCGAGCCGAAGCCGGACGCCGAGGCCACGTGGGCGATCGGCAGGTCGGTGGTGACCAGCAGGCGGCGGGCCTCGGCCAGGCGGCATCGCATGAGGTAGTCGCCGACCGTGACGTGGACGACCGTGCGGAACTGAGCCATCGCATGGCTGGGGTGCAGCCGTGCCGCCGCGGCGATGTCAGGGACGGTGAGAGGCTCGCGGAAGTGTTCGGCGATGTGCCGCACCATGGCGATGACCTGGCGCAGCGCGGGGGCACCGCCGGTGTAGTGGCGCACCGGTTCGCCCATCGCGGCCAGGGCGAGCCGGCGTACCCGGGCCTCGACTTCGAGCATGGCGATCCGGTGGCGTTCGGGCTGGCCGCTGGTCAGGTCGCTGGCCCACTGGGCGAAGCTCGCCGGGTCGGTGGTCGCGGCGGCTGGCGGCGCGGAGACCAGCGGTGTGCCGGACAGGAGGCGGCTGACGAGAGAGTCGGGCAGTCCCCAGCGCAGGAACTCCGCGAACGGCACGTAGATCCAGTGGACGCGGGTGGCCGAGTTCGCGACGAGTTGGTGCGGCACGGCGGCCCAGAACGCGGCCACGCTCCCGGGACCGACCTCGACCGGGACGCCGCCGAACAGGTAGAGCATCGTGCCGCCCTCGGCCACGAGGTTGATCTCCAGATCGTCGTGCTGATGGGCGGCGTCCATCAGCACGGGCCGGCCCATCCAGCCAGTGGGGCGGGACGGCTCGACGCGAGAAGGAATCAGAGGATCCAGGAAACTCTCACTCTCATCGATGAAGACTTCATGCTTCCTAGGTTCGTATCGTCGCATGCGGTGTCGCACCGGCTGCCGTCGGCCGCCGGTTCTGTGCGAGATGACGCGGCGGGCAGTCCGCGGTGAGGAGTCGTGAAGTGTTCTCTCTGGGTATCGTCGGAGCCGGGCAGTTCGCCGGATCGTTCGCCAAGCTGTGGCGGCTGCACCCGGGCGTGGGTGACATTCTGGCCTGCGATTTGCTGCCCGAGCGGGCCGCACGGCTCGCCGCCGACCACGACCTCGCCGGGACCCTCCCGTCGTACGAGGCCATGCTCGACTCGGACGTTGACGCGGTCGCGGTCTTCACCCAGCGCTGGACGCACGGCCCGCTCGTCCTCCAGGCGCTGCGCGCAGGCAAACACGTCTACTCGGCGGTGCCCATGGCCATCACCGAGCAGGAGATCGCGGCCATCATCCAGGCGGTGCGGGAGACGGGCCTGACGTACATGATGGGCGAGACCAGCCACTACAACCCGGCAACCGTCTACGCCCGCCAGCGGGCCGCCGCCGGCGCCTTCGGCCGGCTCTTCCACGCCGAGGGCGACTACGTCCACGACATGGACCTCGGTTTCTACCACGCCTACCAGTACAGCGGCGGCGAGAACTGGAAGGCCACGGCAAGCTACCCGCCGCTGCTCTACCCGACCCACTCCCTCGGCGGAATCCTGGGAGCCTGGCAGACCTATGCCACGAGCGTCAGCGCGATCGGCGTCGTCGACGACCGCGAGGACGGGGTCTTCGACCGTGCGATCAGCCAGTTCGGCAACGACTTCTCCAACGCCACCGCGCTGTTCGAAGCGGCCGGCGGCGGCTCCTTCCGCATCAACGAGTTCCGCAGGGTCGGTTACCCCTCCTACATACGGGAATCGCGATTCCGGTTCTTTGGAACCGAGGGGAGCCTGGAGCAGCTCGCGACGGTCAGCCTCTGGCAGGACAAGAAGGGCGTCGAAGACATCACCGAACATCTGCACCCCAGGCCCACTCTCTCCCCGGACGATCCCTCACTGGCCCACCTCGCCCCCGCCCTGCGCGACGCCTTCGCGTCCGGAACGGCTCCTGTCCACGACCGTTCCCGGTTGCCGCGAGAGTTCGCCCACGCCCCCAACGGCCACGAGGGCAGTCACCACTTCCTGGCCGACGACTTCGTGAGGGCCGTCACCACGGGCTCACTCCCCCCGGTCAACGCCTGGGTCGCCGCCCGCTACACCCTGCCCGGCGTTATCGCCCACCAGTCCGCCCTCCAAGGCGGCGCCCGGCTGGAGATCCCCGACTTCGGAGAGGCCCCCGCCCAGCCGGACGCAGAGGGCTGAGTGAGCGCCGTCGGGCCCGTCCGCTCCGTGGCGCACAGCGGTTCGCCGACGGCGCCCAGCCGGTGGGGTCGCAGGTCGTCCGCGGCACGCCGTCGCTGGACCAGGCGGCGAGGAGGCCGCCCGGCGCGACGCAGCCGCACGTCGCCGTGGAGGGTGATGTGCAGATTGTGGATGCCGGTGCGAGCGTCGTCGAATGGCTGATGGTGGTGTAGGTGTAGCGGTCGGGAGTGTGTGCGACAGCGAGTGTTACGCGGAAAGCGGTGCCGCGCACGTGTAGTTCGACCTCGGCGGGGGCCGCGCCGTTGGTGGTGGCGGCGGCGGTGAGGCTGATATGGCCGGGGCCGTTGGGGCCGAAGTCGCAGGAGCGGTGGACGAGCCCGCCAGACCCTGCGTGGTCGCGGGCAGGTGTCGCGGAGTCGCCGGAGGTTTTGCTGTGGTCGGCCAGTTCGACGCCGTGGGATTCGTCGAAGTCCGCGGCGTCGATCCCGGTGCTCATCACCGGGTGCCGCCCGACGGATTCGCCGTCCACGGTCACGGGGGCCGAGGTACGGATGTCGTGGCTGAAGGCACCGGCCCGGATCTGATACGCGTCCGGCTCGCAGCTCGGCGCTGACAGGGAACCGCCGCGACTGGCAGGACTTGGTGCGGGCCCCGTTGTCGTTCAGGCGGGGACGACGAGACGAACAGCTCGCGCTCGGCCGCCGCGATGGCCTCGTGCCGCAGGCCGGGCACCTCACCGACGCGTGTCCCACTCTTGTGCAGCTCCCGGCGATCTCTCCTTAGCCGGTGACGCGGTGGAAGGTCCATCGCTGGTTGGACCCGCCGTTGTCACGGTACTGGATCAGCGCGACACCATCGGCCGCACTGCCTCCGCCGACGTCGAGCACCTTGCCGCTGTTGCGGTTGACCACGAGGAACACGCCACCGGTCTGCGGGCACAACTGCCACTGCTGGCTCGCCCGGCCGTTGGCGGTCGCCTGCACGACCCGCGCGCCGTCCGCCGACGACACCCCCGCCACGTCAAGCACCTTGCCGCTGCCGACGCAGGTGATGGTGTGGTAGCCGTCCCCGGTGGACTGGAAGGCCCAGTGCTGGTTCGGTTCGCCGGTATCGGGCCACTGGATCACGGCGGCGCCGTCCGCGTTCGACGCACCGGAGACGTCGGCGACCTTGCCACTGCGCACGCTGACGCACGTATAGGCCCTGGTGGGTGCGATGGTGTACCGCACTGAGTCCACGTCGACGTGGCCGGTGCCGTTCGGGTTGTAGGTGTAGATGCCGACCCGGTCACCGCGGTAACCGCCCCACGTGAGCTGGTAGGTGCCACCGAACGCGGTGAACGTGCCCCCATCGAGGCTGTAGGAGAAGCGGCTGACCCCGTTCACGTCCCACGATGTGCGCAGCCACACGGCGTTCTGTGCGATCGCCGGACCGTACGTCAGGCTGCCACCGGCGTTATGCGCGATCATGGTGATGGTCCCGGAGCGCCGGACACCCAACCCGGCGTAGGTCGCCGCGTAGTGGCACAGCCCGGCATGCTGGCCGTCGCCGAGGCCGGCCAGTTCGAGGCGGACCGTCACCGTCACGCCGCCCGCCGTGCGCAGCACCCGTTGGGTGAGTGTGTTCCCGGCCTTGGTCAGGTCGTCGGCCGCCAGCGGAACAAACGCCTTCAACCGCAGGTAGCCGGGGCGTTCGGTCAACGACCACCGGTCCGCGCGCGGCTGGTAGTGCCACTCCCACTGCGGCTTGAGGCGGGTATCGGTGAACAAGTCGCTGGTCACCACGGGCGGCAGCGCGTCGACCGGCATACCGGGTGTGCCGCCGGCGGGCACCTGGCCCGTCCACACCATGGTGCCGATGCCGTCCGCGCCCACCGAGCCCAGGATCGGCCAGCCGTCCACCCAGGTCACCGGCAGCAGGGACAGCACGCGCCCCTCCCAGCCGCCGTGGCCGTGGTGGGTCACAAAGTACCAAGCACCGTTGGGAGCCTGCACCAGTCCACCCTGGTTGGGCTCACGGTCCACCGAGGTGTTGACGTGCGCCAGCTGCCTGGTCTCGAACGGGCCGTAGAGGCTGGAGCCGCGGTTCATCATGAGCACCCGGCCCTCGGACGTCACCTCGCTGAAGAGGTGGTAGTAGACACCGTCGAACTTGTACAGCTTGTTGGCCTCGCTGCCCTGCGACTGATGGATGACCGAGGACGGGCCGATCAGCGACTTCCCGTCCTCGGACAGCTTGAACAGGTGCACCTTGTAGGAGTCCGCGTAGTGCGTGGAGACCAGGTAGCCCTGGCCGTCGTCGTCCCAGAATGGGCACACGTCGTTCCAGCCGGCGGTCCGCCACAGCGCGTGCAACGGCTCCCACGGCCCGGTCGGCGACGGGGCCGACGTCATGAAGAAGCCTTCGTCGGGAGCGTTGAAGTACACCCAGTAGCGCCCCGCGTGGTAGCGGATGGCCCCGGCCCACACGCCGCGGCCGTAGCGGTTCATCCGGTCCCAGTTCAGCTCTGGTCCGATGCGGGTGACATCGTCGACTACGCCACCGAGCGTCCGCCAGTTGACCAGGTCCTTCGAGTGCAGGACGGCCACGCCGGGCGAGTACCCGAACGTGCTGGTGATGCCGTAGTAGTCGGCGCCGACCCGGATGCAGTCCCAGTCGCTGAGGTCGGCCGGGATGATGGGGTTGACGTAGGTGCCGTCGCCCTGGTCGCCCCACGTACCAGCCGGAGGGGTGGCTGCCGACGCCGCGCTTGGTGGCAGCCGGAGGGGCCCGGTGCCGACCGCGGCGATTCGGCCGAGCTGTCGTCTGGTGGTGTTCACGATTTTGTCCATGGTTGGGAGTCATCACGTGCGGTTCCAACGCGGAACCAGCCTGGTGTCCGGGTGGGCTGGACAGTGCGATCCGGCCCGACGTCGATCCGCTCGCCGGTCTCGGCGTCGATGATCACGGTGGCGTAGCGGTGCCGACGCTTGAGGGCAAGTCGTCGATGCCGAGCACACACGGGACGCGCAGGGCGGTCGGGCGGGAGAGCGGAAGCCATGCACCGGCCCCGTCGGCTGCCCGCACGCCGGGCACGGCACGGGATCGTCCTGGCCCGCGCCGACACCCGTCACTCTTCATCACCTACGGGACGGAGACGTTCGTTGTACACCTCCAGCGGATGTCTTCACGGACCTTGCGAGTGGCCGCCCAGGTGAGGGCCGGGAATCCGTTAGCGCTCATGGAGCGCTAACGGATTCGTCGGGTGTGCGCACCTTCGTGGCGGCCTACGCGTCGTTGATGTCGCCGTAGAGCTCGACCTCGGAGAGGTTGCCGGACCAGTTCGCGGCGTTGTGGATCCGCAGGTACCGGTAGTGATCCTCGCCCGAGGCGGTCTGGTAGCTCCAGCCGTTCGCAACGGCCCCGGTGAGCGGCTTGGTGAGGTCGGTCCAGGTCTGGCCGTCGTTCGACCCCTGCACGACCGTGCCGTTGGCCCGCTGCGGGTGGCTGGCCCGCGGCAGCATCAGCACCAACTCGGGCCGCACGGCCGCGTTCGCGCCGAAGTCGATGGTGTAGAACGCCCCTGGCCCGGTGTTCAGGTCGCCGTATGTGTCTGGGTCGCCGTCGAAGAGCAGGTAGCCAACCTCGTCGGCGCCCAGTCCGTTACCCGGCCACTGCTTGTCGGAGGCGGTGACGGTGGCCAGCCCGGCCACCTCGATGAGGTGTGCGGGGTCCGTGATGTAGAGCTTCGACCCATCGGTGGTGCCGTAGAAAGTCGGTCCGGACTCGCCGTCGGAGCCGGTGTAGTCGACCGTGAGGGTGACCGGGCCGGCCTCGACGTCGTCGAGGGCGACCGAAGCGTTCCAGTTGACGCCGTCGTCCGAAGTGGCCGCCGCCGATTGGCCCATCACGTCGACGGTGAGTGAGTCGAGCGGCTCCTTCGCGGTGACTGAGACATCGACGGTGTCGCCCATCGTGATCCTTCCCGCGACGGCCTGGTCGGAGGTGATCGAGGTCGCCTCGATCAGGTTGCCGCTCTCGTGGCGTTCGCCGTAGATGTGAAACTCGGTCATCTCGAACACGCCCCGCACGATCCCGTAGAGGACGTCCGGCTGCTGTTCGAGCATCTGGACCTTGATGTATCGGAACCGGTCGTCCTGAAGGTCCTCGGCGACGTCCAGGGTGTTGAAGTCCTGGGTGAACGCCGTGGTCCCCGGGGTGAGCCGGGTCCAGTTGGTGCCGTCGTTGGAGCCGAACACCGTCGAGTTGGCCAGGCGGTCGGCGAAGATGTTGCTCTGGAATCCGAACTTCATGGCCGAGACTCTGAAGTCAGGGCCGAAGTCGAAGGTGTGCGACATGTTGACGGCCTGGGGGTAGACGGTGCCGGTCTGTGCGTCGCCATCGACCATGTTGACGACGCGCTCCCCGGTGGTGGAGGAGGCGACGAGCCCCGGGTAGTCGAGGCTGCCGTCCAGATCGCTCTTCGGCGAGAGCAGGCGCAGTCCGTCGACGGCCGTGACGAGGTCGGCCAGCGCTGCCAGGTATTCCGTCTCGGAGCCGTGCTTGCGCAGAGCCTCGGCGGTGTCGTCGGCGTCCCTGTAGGCGGCCTCGGTCGCGGACTCGTACAGGGTCTTGGGGTCGTACCCGTCCTCGGCGAGCTCCAAGGCGCCCTCGCGGCCGTCGGCGGCGACCAGGGTGAGGCGGCGGGCGGCGGCGTTGGTGCCGTCGTCGGCGGCGACGGTGACCGTCCAGGAGCCGGCCTTGGCCGGAGTCCAGGTCAGGGTGCCGGTTTCCGGGTCGAGTTCGGCGCCGTCGGGAAGCCCGGTCGCGGCGTACGTCGTGCCCTCGGCGGCGGTCGCGGCGAGGTCGACGGTGACGTCGGCGCGGGCCCAGCCGACGATCCGGTCGGCGGCGTCCTCGGGGAAGACCGGCCCGGTGAGTTCGGCTTGGGCGTTGATGTTGATGTGGTCGAGGTCGACGGTGGCGCCTTCGGTCTCGATGAACAGGATGTCGTCCATGGGTCCGTCGACCGTGACATAACGCCATGCGCCGCCGGTGTCCGGCACGATCATGGGGTACTCGCGTTGCATGCTGTGGCCGTGTCTGGCTGTGCGCAGGTTGATCACGGCGCGGCCTTCGGTGCGGACGAGGAAGCCGAGCCGCGGGCGGTTGGCCTGGCCGCTGAGATACGCGATCTCCGAGCCGTCGGCCATGCGCACGTAGCCGTCGCCGGTCTCGACGTCCCCGGCCAGGTGCGTGTAGCGTTCCTCGACCTCGTAGATGTTGGGGTTGTCGCCCAGTGGTGGCGGGGTCGGCTCCCCGGCCGCCTCGGCAGGGGCGAACAGCCACGAGTCACCGCCGCCGTCACCGCCGTCCCACGAGTTGTTCACCGTTCCGCCGCGGTGGTACAGCGGGCCGGGGCGCTGGGCGTAGGCCTCGGCGAAGTAGGGGGCCATCGCCTCGACGTCCCTGCCGAGCGTGAACCTGTAGTAGTAGTAAATCTCCCAGAAACTCGCGGTCGAATAACGGCCGCGGTAGCCGTCGGAGATGTGGTTGTAGGTGTCGCGGATCGTGCCGTCCGGCGAGATCGCGTAGCCAACCGGCGTCCACTCGGTGTCGTAGCCGAGCATGAACTGCCAGAAGTAGTCGGCGGCATCCAGGATGCGATCGTTCAGGAACTCATACGGCCCCACCGCGTCCTCGGCGGTCGAGACCGTGCCGTCGACCGGGTCCACCCAGGTGTCCTGGGCGAGCAGCATGCGCGCCAGGACCGCGAAGTTCGTGAGATTGCCGCCGGCGTGCGCCTGATCGCGGCCCATTTCGACCAGCTGCACGTGGGGGTCGTCGATCGGCTCGCCGGTCCTGTCATTCGTGTCGACCCAGCGGAGCAGCCGCGCGATGGAACCGTTGAAGCCCTCGTCCTTGGCGGTTGAGTTGACGGTGAACCACTCGACCTTCTCCTCGTACAGGGCGGTGTCGTCCATGAAGATCGCCCCGGCCATGGAGCCCATCAGCGGGTAGTTGTGCTGGTTCATGAAATGGTCAGGAGAGGACATGAACGTCTCGATGGAGGGCACGATGAGGTTCTCAGTGAGAGCCTGGGTGTCGGCCTCGGTCCACGGGTAGGCCTCGTCCTCGCCGCAGCTGGTGTAGCGCAGCAGCTCGGCGGCGGAGACCATGCGGAAGAGCGGGACACCGGTGTAAATGTGCGAGTCAGTGTGGTACTCGTACTTGGCGGGGTCCATCTGCGCCCAGATGCGGAGGATGTCCAGGGAGTTCCTGCGGTGGACCTCCTTTCCGGTGAGCACGTACATGACCGCCTGCGTGTAAGCCTTCAGGCCGTCGGAGACGAAACGCCCTTTCATGCCCGCGTTGAACGCGTCGGAGGCGGGCCTGGTCGGGTCGGACCCGGCATTGGACGACCTCACGTTCTCGCCGGCCGCGGCGGACCGCTTCATGGCCTCGAACCCGGAGGTCCACGGCTCAGCGCCCGCGGCGATCTGCCGGCGCGCGTTCTCCAGGATCGGCTCGGTCAGGCCGACGCCGGGGTGGGCGAACCCCTGCTCGCTGACGGTCGGCTGGAACGTCACGTCGCACGTGCCGAGATCCTGCCCGGGTGCTGGCCGGGCCACCGCGACGAGGAGTCCGGTGACGAGGAGGAGCACTGCGGCGAACGCACGGAACCGTCTGCCGTGGCCGCCTGCGGCGGCTACAGTCTGATCCACAAAAGGCACCTTCTTCGTTGAAGTGGAGGATGTAAGGACGTGTAGGGCGGCGGGCGTCCGCGGTCACTTCAGGCTGCCGAGGCTGACCCCCGTGCGCCAGAAGCGCTGCATCGAGACCATCAGCACCACCATCGGGATGAGGGAGATGATCGAGCCGACCACGACCATGCCGGTCAGGTCGACGGTCTGGTCGTGCTTCACCGTCAGCCAGGAGTAGAGGCCGAGCATGACGGTCCACTTCTCGCTGCTGCGCAGGAAGACCAGAGGGCCGAAGAAGGAGTTCCACATCCCGACGAATCCGAGCAGGAAAATGGTGGCCGCACCCGTGGACATCAGGCGGACGCCGACCTGGAAGAAGATGCGGTACTCGCCCGCGCCGTCGATGCGGGCCGCCTCCAGCAGCTCGTGAGGAATGGCTCCCTCGGCGTACACCTTGGCGAGGTAGACCGAGAAGGCGTTGAAGAAGCTGGGGACAATGATCGCGGTCGGAGTGTCGATGAGACGCAGGTCGGTGTAGAGCAGGAAAGAGGGAATGGTGAGCAGGGCGCCGGGGACGAGGAAGGAGCCGATGATGCAGCCCATCAGGAAGCCGCGTCCCCGGAAGCTGTACATCGCCAGGCCGTATCCGCACGCGACGGATATCAGCGTCATTCCCGCCGTGCCGACGATGCCGTAGAACAGGGTGTTCCACATCCACGTCAGGAAGATCCCGTCCTGGTAGGTGAAGAGATCTTCGAAGTTCTGCATGAGGTTGAACTCGGCGAACCACAGGCCGTTGGAGGTATAGAGGTCCCGCTGCGACTTGGTCGCGGAAACGATCAGCCACCAGACGGGGGCCAGGGAGTAGAGGGTGAACAGGACCAGGCCCGTGATGATCAGGGCCCGGGTCCGCCGGGTGGTCCGGGCCCCGTCCGGTCGATGGTGTGGCCGGCCCCGGCGGGGTGGCCTTCGGGTGGGTGGTGGTGGTCATGAGGTGGGCGCCTTGTTCGTAAGCCGGTAGAAGAGGGCCGAGACGGAGCCCACGACCAGGGCCAGGATGATCGACAGGGTGGCGGCGTAGTTGAACTCGCCCTGCGCGAAGGCCCAGTCGTAGATGGCCATGATCGGCGTGAAGTCGCGGGTGACCGTCTCCGGGGTCATCGAGCGGAACAGCACGGGGTCGCTGAAGATCTGGAGCGTTCCGATGATGGCCAGCACCGTGGTGAGTACCAGCGTGCGGCGGACCATCGGAATCTTGATCGACCACGCGACGCGCCATTCCGACGCGCCGTCGACGTACGCGCTGTCGTAGATCTCGCGGGGAACCGACCGCAGCGACGCGTAGATGATCAGCATGTTGAAGCCGATCGCGCCCCACGCCATGAGATTCCCGATCGAGACCCAGATCATCTCGCCGCTGTAGAAGTTGGCGTCGATGCCGACGACATCGAACATCGGCGTGAGCGGGCCGACGTCCGGGCTGTAGACGTAGACCCAGATCAGCGTGGCGACGATGCCCGGAATCATGTACGGAATGAGCAGCGGCAGCCGGAAGACGTTCGCGACGCGCTGCGTGGCGGAGTCGAGCAGCAGCGCCAGGAGCACGCTGAGGATCTGGATCGCGGGAATGCAGACCAGCGCGAACAGCGCCACCCGCAGCATCGACGCCCAGAACCGGCCGTCCCCGAACCCCTCGATGAAGTTGTCGAGGCCGACGAACTCCACCGTCTTCTCGCCGAAGCCGAGGCCCGAGCTCTGCTCCCGGTAGAAGCTCTCCCGCAGCGCCATGACCAGGGGAACGACGGTGAAGACGACGAATCCGAGGAAGAACGGCAGGGTGAACGACGCGCCCTTGAGCGCCACCAGCCGGTGCCAGCGCGGCAACCGGCTGGCGGGCGGCTTTCGCTGATCGACGGAAACGGCCATTGCTTGAGCCTCAGCTTCCGACGACGTTGATGTTCTTGGAGCGCAGATCCTCCACCGTGAAGTCCTGCATCCGCTCCAGCAGCTCCACCATGGTGATCTCGCCGTTGACGGCATTGGCCCACTGGTCCTGCAGCTCGGCGAAGACGCCGGTGTAGTTGGGCCCGACCACCCACGGGTCCCGGCCGGCCTGGACTGCCCTCAGGATCACGTCGCGGGCCTCGCCACGGCGCTCGCCGAAGAGGCGTTCGGGGACGGCGGAGTCGACCCACGGGGACGGGTCGGGCACGGCGCCCGGCCACGCGTACGCGCCGGTCTCCGGGTCGAGCGTGGCATTGATCGCCTCCTCGTTCGTGGCCTTCCAGACGGAGACCTCGACCGCCTCCTCCACGTGCTCGCAGCCATCGGGCACGATCTCGGCGCCGCCGTGTGCGGGCGTGACGAACTCCCCGGCGTCCGAGAACTGCGGCAGATCCATGGGCTGCCAGTCGCCGATCGTGTTCCGGAAATCGATCTCGTACTTGGTCAGCTGCCAGGTCGAGGTCGGCAGGGAGACCATCTGGCCCGAGTCGAAGTACTCGATCAGCGCGGGCCGGTCGAGGTAGGTCTGGTGGGCGACCAGGTTCTTGTCGATGAGCTGCTGCACGATGTCGGCGGCCTTGCGGGACTCCTCGGAGAGGAAGTCGACGCGCCACGCGTCGCCCTCGATCTCGTACCAGGAGCCGCCGGCCTGCTGCACCAGGTTGACGAGGGTGGAGGGGTCCTCGCCGGCGAGGTTCATGACGTAGATGCCGTGCGGGCGCAGTTCCTCGCCCGCCGCGATGAGCTCGTCCCAGGTGGTGGGGACCTCGATGCCGTACTCGTCGTACACGGCGCGGTTGATCATCATGAAGCTGGGGTTGAAGCCGGTGGGCACGCCGTAGTAGCGGTCGCCGACCTGGGCGCCGGGCAGCGCCGCCTCGTTGAAGACGCCGTCGTCGAGGTAGGGCTGGAGCGCGTCGGTGACGTCGATCAGCAGGCCCTCGGCGGTGAGGGCGGGCACCTCGCCGACGCCCGTCATGCTCTGCACCAGGCAGGGGACGCCCTCGCCGGAGGCGACCGCGTTGCGGAGGTTGGCGGCGGCGCTGGTGATGTCTACCTGCTTCACCAACCTGATCTGGATGTCGTCGTGGGTGGCGTTGAACTCGTCGACGATCGGCTGCATGGTGCGTTCCTCGTTCCAGGACCACATCTCGATGACGACCGGGCCGTCGCCCTGGTCGCCCTCGGCGCCGCCGCCGCACGCCGTCGCCAGCAGGGACAGGGTGACGGCGACTGCGGACGCCAGCGTGATTCTCGCGGGTTGCATAAGGACACTCCGGGGATGGTGATGGGTCGTCAGGCGGGGCACTGCGGCTTATCGCTTAGTTACCGTTTTCTATCGCCTGTACATGGTCGAGCAAGTTAGGCGTGGGGGTGGATCGCGTCAACCGTTCGCACAAAGGTTTTCCATCCTCGCCGACCGCTCGCGCGACTCGTTCCACGACTGGCAGGACGAGCGGCGCAGCGCGTGACGGCAGCAGGCTCGGGGCGAGTTCGGCGGCGTCGAGGTGGCGCGGGACGGCGCCCGGCGCGCTGCTGCGGTAGACGCGGCACGCGGGCGACGGCGAGCAGGTCGCCCCGCCTGGAACAAGCCCAAGGTGGTGTCTGAGGTGTTCCCCACCAGCGACCGCGCCACGGGCGACCACCGCACCTCTGACCGGCCCGTGGCCCTCCACCACCACCGTCACCTGACGGCGGCAACGGGCCTCCAGCGGACGGCACGTCCCTCCTCCCCCGCGCCGGACGCGCCGCCCGCCCACCCATTACGCTGAGGCATGTGACAAACGATTTCCGCAAAGGGGCCGACGGCGCGCGCCATCGGCGCGCCACGTTGAAGGACGTCGCCCGCCGGGCCGAGGTCTCGGTGCCGACCGTCTCCCGCGTCATCGCCGGCGACTATCCGGTCGCGCTGGGCACCAGGCGACGGGTGGAGAAGGCGCTGCGCGAGCTGGACTACGTCGCCAACACGCACGCCCGCGCCCTGCGCGGGCACGGCGCCAAGACCGTGGCGTTCATCCTGAGGGACGTGCGGGGCCAGGCGTTCGCGCAGTTCGCGCACGGCATCGAGGAGGAGGCGTCCCGCTGGGGCCGACTGTGCCTGCTGTGCGTCAGCGGCGGCGACCCCGTCCGGGAGCTGCGAGCCCTGAACCTCATGCGCCAGCAGGGCGCCGAGGCCGTCATCATCATCGGCAGCATCGTGGACGACGAGGCGTACCGGCGGCAGATGACGGAGATCGCACGCTCCCTTGACCAGGCCGGCTCTCGGCTGGTGCTGTGCGGCCGCCCGCCGCTGGGCGAGGGCGTGCCCGTGACGATCGTGGAGTACGAAAACGAGGCCGGCGCGCACGCCGTCACCAGCCGTCTGCTGGCGGCCGGCCACCGCCGCATCCTGCTGTTCGGCGGCGACGTCGCGTTCACCACCAGCGCCCAGCGCTTCGCCGGCTACCGCAGGGCGCTGACCGACTACGGCGTCCCGTACGAGGAGGACCTGGTCGTCAAGGCCGCCTTCGACCGCGGTGACGCGTACCTGCGGATGCGGGAACGGCTCGCCGCCGCACGCGACTTCACCGCCGTCTTCGCCCTCACCGACGTCATCGCGGCCGGCGCGCTGCGGGCCCTGACCGAGGCCGGCCTTCAGGTGCCGGGGGACGTCTCGCTCGTCGGGTACGACGACGTGCCGCCGGCCACGGACCTCAGGCCGCTGCTGACCACCGTGCACGTGCCGTACGAGGAGATGGGCCGCACCGCGGTCCAGCTCGCGCTCGACCACCGGGGCAGCGGCCGGTTCGCGCGCGAGAGCCATGTGCTGCTCGGCACTCACGTGGTGTTCCGCGACTCCGTCGCGCCCCCGCCGGCCGGCACGGCCCGCGCCCCACGCTAGCTCCGCCCGGACCCGCCCGGGCGCGGTTGACCCGGGCGAGGCACGCGCTTACCATGGAGAACGATTTCTACATGATCGGAAGGGACGTCCGCCCCATGCCTGAGCGACCCTCGGCGCTGTTCGCCCTGGAGTCCCGTTACCTCCCGCTGCTCTTCCCGCCGGAGGTCATGGCGCGGCTCACTGCCCTCGCCGACGTCGATCCGGGCACCGTCGCCGACCTGCGGCATCCGGGCGCAGCCTCCGCTGCCCGGCGGCTGCTGGCCGACACGGAGGTGCTGATCACCGGCTGGGGCTGCCCGCCGCTCGCCGTGGATGTCCTCGACGCCGCGCCCAAGTTGCGCGCGGTGCTCCACACCGGTGGCTCGGTCAAGCACCTGCTGCCGCCGGAGGGCTGGGAGCGGGGCGTGCTGGTCTCCTCCGCCGCCGCCGCGAACGCGCTGCCGGTGGCGGAGTACACGCTCGGCATGATCCTGCTGGCCGGCAAGGGCGTGTTCGAGCTGCGCGAGCGCCTGCGGGCCGAGCGCGGCTTCGTCCTGGGCGAGATCCACCCCCATATCGGGAATGTCGGCCGCCGCGTCGGCCTCGTCGGTGCCTCCAAGATCGGCCGGCGGGTGATCGAGTTGCTGCGGCCGTTCGACTTCGAGGTGCTGCTCCACGACCCGTACGTGGACCGGTCCGAGGCGGCGCGGCTGGGCGTGCGGCAGGTCCCGCTGGCGTCGCTGCTCGCGACCAGCGACATCGTGAGCGTCCACGCCCCCGCCACCCCCGCTACGCGCCACATGATCGACCGCGCCGGGTTGGCTTCGATGCGCGACGGCGCGGTCCTGGTCAACACCTCGCGCGGCAGCCTCATCGACCACGACGCGCTCGCCGCCGAGCTCGTCTCCGGGCGGTTGTCGGCCGTTTTGGACGTCACCGAACCCGAGCCGCTGCCCGCCTCCTCACCCCTGTACGAGCTGCCGAACGTGCTCCTCACCCCACACATCGCCGGCTCCCACGGCAACGAGCTGCGGCGCCTGGGCCTGACCGCTGTCGAGGAGCTGGAACGGCTGCTGGCGGGGCACGCCCTGCGGTACCGGGTCGACCACGGCGACTTCCACCGCGTCGCCTGACAGGGCCCGGGGTTGGCGGCGCGGCGCAGGCGGCGCTGGAACCGGGTGACCGGCGCGCAGTTCGTCCAGCGAGCGGATCGGCTTCGCGCCCTTCACGGCCAGCAGTTCCTCGACGTCAGCGAGGGGCGAAGTGGCAGGCGGAGCGGCAGGTCGTGTTCCGGCGTGCTCACGGTGCGGATCTCCCTGCCGGGTGCTGACCGCTGCCATCATGATGCGGCGACCGCGAGGCACGGTGCCGCCATGCCGCGCTTGGCATGCTCACATTGATCGAGCAGGCGTCGGTCGGCTGTTTGCCTCACGCTCGGCACCCTCGGTTCGCTCCCAGAACTCTTCGAGGACATCGAGGCGGAGAGCTTCTTGTTGAAGGACGGCGCGCCCTGAGCGGCTGATAGCCCCGACCGGCAACGGCGACCGCACCATCGAGTCGACGTTCATGGCGCCTCGCCCCCAACGGCGCCGCCACCGCTTGCCCGGCGCTACTGGTCCACCCCGCTCCATAAAGAGCTCGAAATCTTTCGAAAATCCGCTTCTAGAGAACCTTTTCCATGGCCGGGGGGAACCATGGGAGTCGGCACGCGGGACGTGCCTACCCCCACACACAACCGAAAGAGGGATTCTCATGAAGGGCACGCATCGCCCGGAGGAGGAGAACCCGGGCCGCCGCCGCATCCTGAAGGCCGCCGTCCTGGGCAGTGGCGCGCTGGCGATCCCCGGCGCCGTCTACGCCAGCCAGTCCGCCGGCACCGAGGCACGGCGGCAGACAACCCGGCCCCTCCAGACGTTCACCCACCCCGGTGCGCTCCACACACAGGAAGCCTTCGACCGGATGGCAGAGCACGTGGCCGCGGGCGACGAGCCGTGGATCACCGGCTGGAACCGGCTCACCGCCAACACGCACTCGGCGGCCGACTGGATCCCCAACCCGCAGGAGACGATCATCCGCGGGTCCGGCGGCTCAGGGCCGGAGAACTACTGGATCCTCTACAACGACATCCACGCGGCGTACCAGAACGCGCTGCGCTGGAAGATCACCGGCGACACCGCCCACGGCGACACCGCTCGGGACATCTGCAACGCCTGGTCGGAGACACTGACGTCCATCGACGCCGGCCCCTCCGACTCCCGTCTCGCGTCAGGCATCTACGGGTACCAGTTCGCCAACGTCGGCGAGATCATCCGCGACCACGAGGGTTTCGACCTGGCTCGGTTCCAGGACCTGATGCAGAACGTTTTCTACCCGCTGAACTCTGACTTCCTGGTCCGACACAACGGCACCTGCGAGTCCCACTACTGGGCCAACTGGGACCTGTGCAACATGGCCTCGATCATGGCCATCGGGATCCTGCGCGACGACCAGGCCCAGTTCAACGAAGCGGTGGACTACTTCCACAACGGCCTGGGCACCGGCAACCTGGTGAACGCGATCCCGTTCGTCTACGACGACGTCGCCCTGGCCCAGTGGCAGGAGAGCGGGCGCGACCAGGCCCACAGCATGATGGGCATCGGGCTGATGGGCACGCTCTGCGAGATGGCCTACAGCCAGGGCGTCGACCTCTACGCCGCGGACGACTACAGGTTCCGCAAGGCGTGCGAGTACGTGGCCCGCTACAACCTGGGCAAGGACGACGTGCCGTTCACCACCTACGAGAACTGCGAGGGAGTGGTGCACACCGTCATCTCCGAAGGCGGTCGCGGCCAGGTGCGCCCGGTCTGGGAGCGGGTCTTCCACCACTACTGGGGTCGGCTGAACCAGGACTGCCCGGGCATCCAGGAAATGGCCCTGGCCAACTCCCCGGAGGGCGGCGGCGGCGACTACGGCCCGAACAGCGGCGGCTTCGACGAACTGGGGTTCGGCACGCTCGCATACGTCGACCGCTTGGTGAGCGAATGACAGAAGACCCCACCGCCTCACACGCTCCCACTCCCCGCTGAGGGTGGCTCGGGCGGCGCACGCCGCCCGAGCCAGTGGCCCGTCACGCCGCCCTGTGGGATACCGAGCCGCGCACCGACGACAAGCCACCGGTCTGCGCGGCCGTCAGCCTGCGAAGGTGAGGGGCCCGTGGTGATCGGCTGCCGGCTCATCGAGCCTCACCACCCCGGCGACGGCGGCGCGGCTTCGGGAGAGGTGAACGGTCGCGGAGACGACCGGCCCATGGGGGCACCGATGGCGCACCCGTGCACTGGTGCAGGAGCCCTCACCTTGTACGGGGCACGGAGACCAGCAGGGGCCGAATGCGGGAAGACCGCGGATACCGCCGGGCCCCCGGCGGGTGGAACGAGGAAGGGGGCCGGTGTGACCGGACCAGTGACATCCCGGCGGGTGGTCGTCGCGGCGGGCGCCGCGGGGCTGACGGCGTGCGGCTCCGGCGACGGGGACGGCGAGCGCGAGGGCGGCGGGCAGGGCGAGCGGCTGGCCGCCACCTCCGACATCCCGGCGGGCGGCGGGAAGGTCTTCGGGGACCGGCGGGTGGTGGTGGTGGTGGTCCAGCCGGCCGACGGGGAGTTCCGGGCGTTCTCGGCCGTGTGCACGCACCGGGGCTGCACGGTGAGCGAGGTACGCGACGGGACGATCGACTGTGCCTGCCACGGCAGCAAGTTCGCCATCGAGGACGGCGGAGTGGTGCGCGGCCCGGCCACCGAGCCGCTGCCGGAGGAACGGATCACCGTGCGGGGGGAGTTCGTCCATCTGGCGTGAGCGGGCGGCATTCCGGGCCTAGGGCCTGTATCGAGTTCCCGGTCGGATCAGCCCGCGGCGTCAGACGCGGTGCATCGCAAGGCACCGGATCGCAGCTCATACCCGGCCGTATTCGCGCGATTCGGCTGGGGGCACCTCCCAGACGGAGTCTGGGGGAGCGGCGAGGTGCCGTGACTGGCGTCGCGGGCCCGGGCGGGAACTCGATACAGGCCCTAGTTCGGAACGCCGCGCGCGGCGTCGCGCAGCGCGGCGACCGCGGCCCGGACCGAGGGGCGGCGGTCGGCCCCCGCGCGCCAGACCGCGTACACGCGGCGGGTGATGGTGTGCCGCACGGGGACCAGCGCGACGCCCTCCGGCACCGGGTCGCGGCCCAGTCGCGGCGCCACCGCGACGCCGAGGCCGGCGGCGACCAGGGCGAGCTGGGTGTGGTGCTCGACGGCGGTGTGGATCAGCCGGGGCTCGACGCCCTTGCCGCGCAGGGTGAACATCAGCCACTCGTGGCAGACGGCGCCCGGCGGCCAGGAGACCCAGGGGTCGTCCGCGAAGTCCTCCAGGTCCACCCCTTCCCGGCCGGCCAGCGGGTGGGTGACGGGCATCGCCACGTCGGCCACGTCGTCCAGCAGCGTCTGGCGGGCCAGCCCGCCGGGCAGGGCGAGCGGCCGGTTGTACCAGTCGAGCACGACGGCGAGATCGATGTCGCCGCGTTCCAGGTCGCGCAGCGCCACGTCCGGTTCCATCTCCCGCAGGTGGATGCGCAGTCGGGGATGTCCGGCGACCAGCGCGGCCAGCGTCGGCGGGAACAGGCCCCGGGAGGCGGTCGCGAACGCGCCGATCACCAGCTCGCCCACCACCTGCCCCCGCTGGGCCTCCAGGTCGGCGTGCGCGAACTCCACCTGGGCCAGGATGCGTTCGGCGTGCTCGGACAGCAGCCGGCCGGCGTCGGTGAGCCGCACCCCGCGGCCGTGCTTCGCGAGCAGCCGCTGCCCCGTCTCGCGCTCCAGCTTGGCCATCTGCTGGGAGACGGCGGAGGTGGTGACGTGCAGGGCGTCGGCGGCGGCGCTCACCGAGCCGTGGTGGCTGATGGCGTGCAGGACGCGGAGCCGGTCGATGTTCAACACCTCAGCGATGCTACGTTCCGGCGGCGCCTTTCCGTAACGGCCCTACACCGTCGCGCCCGCCGCGGCCTTCAGTCGTAACGGCGGGCGGCGGGCGGCCGGATCGCGGCGGCCACCGCGTCGGCCAGCGGCCCGACGTCGGCCTCGGCGAGGGCGGACACGGTCAGCCGGAGGCCCGGCGGCGCGGCCACCCGGAACCGCGCGCCGGGCGCCGCGGCCCAGCCCGCGTGCAGCAGCCGGGCGAGGGCGCCGGTCTCGTCGGGGACGGGCACCCACACGTTGAGTCCGCTGCGGCCGTGGGCGGGGACGCCCCGGGCCGCGAGGGCGGCGATCAGGGCGGCGCGGCGCTCGCCGTAGGCGCGGGCGGCGCGGCCGGGGTCGGCGGGCTCGGCGCGCCACAGCGCGGCGACGGTGTCCTGGAGCAGGTGGCTGATCCAGCCGGGGCCGAGCCGCTGCCGGCCCAGCACCCGGTCCACGGTGACCGGGTCCCCGGTAAACACCCCCAGACGCAGGTCCGGCGCGTACGCCTTGGCGGCGGACCGGACGAACGCCCAGTGCCGGGTGTGCCCGGAGAGCGGGCACAGCGGCTGCTCGACGATGCCGTCGCCGTGGTCGTCCTCGATGAGCAGCGTGTCGGGGTGGGCGGCGAGCACCGCCCGCAGCGCCTCGGCGCGGGCCGGGGAGACGGCGGCCCCGGTGGGGTTCTGCGCGCGGGCGGTGACGACCAGGGCGCGGGCGCCCTGGCGCAGCGCGCGGCCGGCCGGGCCGGGGAGCGGGCCGTCGTCGTCCACCGCGACGGGCACCGCGCGCAGGCCGAGCGCCGGGATGAGGTCCAGGAAGCTGCCCCAGCCGGGGTCCTCGACGGCGACGGTGTCGCCGGGGCGCAGGTGTGCGGCGAGGACACGCTCGATGGCGTCCAGCGCTCCGGAGGTGACGGCGAGGGGACCGCCGGGGACGCCGTCCCGGTCGAACCGGGCGCGGGCGACGCGGGCCAGCTCCTCGCGCACGGGCGGGTGGCCGTAGAGCACGGGGGAACGGGCGGCGCGGGCGGCGGCCTCGGCGAGGGCCGGGCCGAGGTCGGGCAGCAGGGCCGGGTCGGGGTTGCCCTGGGAGACGTCGCGGACCCCGGCGGGCGCCTCGACGCCGAGGGCCTCCCGGGGCGTGCTGACCGGGCGGGCCCGCACCCGGCTGCCGCGGCGGCCGGCCGTTTCGATGACGCCGCGCTCGCGCAGGATGCGGTACGCGGCGGCGACCGTGTTGGGGTTCACCCCGAGCCGGGCGGCCAGCTCGCGCAGCGGCGGGAGGGCGGACCCGGGGGACAACTCGCCACTGCCGACGCCGCGTTCGACGCTGGCCGCGATTTCGGCGGCGCCCCGGCCCTCGATCGTATATTCTCCTAGCACAAAGAGCATTTTGCACTAGTTCAAAAGCTGGGGCAAGAGCGACCCGAGGAGAGAACCATGCCGCCCACCGGCCCGGCCGCCCCCTACCCGCAGACCACGCGCACCACCCCCACCCGGTCCCGTCATCGGGTCTCCTACGACCGGGAGTTGGTGCACGGCATCCTCGACGAGGGCTATCTGTGCCACCTCGGCTTCGTCCGGGACGGGCGGCCCGTCGTGCTGCCGACGCTGTACGCGCGCGACGGCGAACGGCTGTATGTCCACGGCTCCACCGGCGCCCGCGTGGTGCGGGCCGCCGGCGAGCCGGGGCCGGGGCTGCCCGTGTGCCTGACCGTGACGCACGTGGACGGCCTGGTGCTGGCCCGGTCGGCGTTCCACCACTCCGTCAACTACCGCTCGGTGGTGGTCCACGGCACCGCCCGGCCGGTGACCGACGAGGCGGCCAAGAGGCGGGCGTTCGACCTCGTCGTCGACCACGTGATACCGGGCCGGTCGGCCGACTGCCGCCCGGCCGACGCCCGCGAACTGGCCGCCACCGCGGTGCTGGAACTCGACCTGGCCGAGGTCTCGGCCAAGGTCCGCACCGGCGGCCCGAACGACGACCCCGAGGACCTCTCACTCCCGTACTGGAGCGGCGTCCTCCCGGTGACCACCGTCCACGGCGCCCCCGTCCCGGCCGGCGGCCCCGGCGAGACCCCGCCCGCCCCGGCCTACCTGACGGGCTACGCCAGGCCCTGACCGGGACTCCGCCACCACCAGCGCCGTCACGGCCGTCAGCAGCACGGCCGTGCCGGCGAGGACGGCCGGGGTCAGCCGCTCGCCGAGCAGGAGCACCGCGATGGCCGTCGCCGTCACCGGCTCGATCAGCGTGATCACGGAGGCGGTGGCGGCCCGCACCACGGCGAGCCCGGCGAAGTACAGCGCGTAGGCCAGCGCGGTCGGCACCGCCGCCAGGTACAGCAGCAGCGCCAGCGAGGGCGCGAGCCCGTCGGCGCGCGGCACGATGCCCGAGGCCAGCGCGAACGGCAGCGTGCACACCGTGCCCACGGTCAGGGAGGACAGCGTGGCGCCCAGCGGGTCGGCGGCGGTGCCGTCCCGCCCCCGGCGGCGGCTGTGGAGCGTGACGGCGGTGTAGCCCGCCGCGGACAGCAGCGCGAGGCCGACGCCGGACGGCCGCACCGCGCCCGCCCCGCTCCCGCCGCCCAGCGTGAGCACGGCGAGCCCCGCCAGCGCGCCGAACAGGGCCAACACCCCGCCCGGGCCCGGCCGTTCGCCCAGCAACGGCCGGGCCGCCAGCGCGATGAGCACCGGGCCCGCGCCCAGGGTGACGACGGTGGCGACGGCCAGGCCGGTGGCCGCCACGGCCGCGAAGTAGGCGACCTGGAAGAGGGTGAAGCCGGCGCCCAGCACCGCGGCGTGCGCGGCGCGGCGCCGGAGCCGCTCGCCGGGCCCGCGGCCGGTCCGGCACGGCCGGCGGACGAGGGGCCGGACGAGGAGCAGCAGGGCCAGGCCGCCGGCCGAGCGCCAGAAGGTCAGGGCCACGGGGCCGAGCCCGCTGCTCTCGAAGAGCAGCGCGGCGGCGGCACCCGCGGTGCCCCAGGCGGTGGCGGCGATGGCGACGAAGAGAAGTCCCCGCCGCCTGGGCAGGGCTGGGGAAAGCGCGTAACGCATGGTTCTCCAACGGAGGAGTCGAGGCGGTCACCTGATCCCGGTCGCGGGCAGGACC
Source organism: Streptomyces litchfieldiae (assembly GCF_031845365.1). NCBI lineage: Bacteria > Bacillati > Actinomycetota > Actinomycetes > Kitasatosporales > Streptomycetaceae > Streptomyces > Streptomyces litchfieldiae. The sequence continues at coordinate 163,067 of NZ_JAVREL010000007.1, read as the reverse complement.
GACCTCGCGCGGGGCGCTGAACCCGGCGCGTGCCGTCGTGGGCCGCCCGCGTTACGCGGTGGGCGGCGAGAGAACGTTGCTCGGCGTCACGGTGCACACCTTAGGCGCGCGCCGGCGGCGGGGACAACGGCGGGGCAACGGACCAGGGGCGGGAGGCGTGCGAGAGGGCGCTCCGGGGAACCCGTTCTGTCGTGGCCACGTCCAATCGCCACAGCACTCCTCCGCCCAGCCGAACCCCCACCGGAGGACCTCGAATGGTGTCCCACCCCTTGCGCACCGTGTGCGCCGCCGCGATCGCCGTCCTGGTCGTCGCGGGCTGCGCCGAATCCAACGACTCACAGGACTCCGCCGCCGACGACACCGCCGCCGCGCGCGACGACCGGTCCGGCGAACGGACTCCCGCCACCGAGGAGGACGGCGCACCGTCCGAAACCCCGGCCGACTCCGGCGACTCCGGCAGCGAGTCGGCCGCCCCCGAGTCCGACGCCCCCACGCCGGCCGAGGAGCCGGCCTGGTGCTCCCACGACGCGCTGACCGCCTCGGTCACCCCGCTTGAGCCGGGCGCCGGCAACCGGTACGCCGCGCTCGTGCTCACCAACTCCGCCTCCGAGCCCTGCCGCACCCAGGGCTGGCCCGGCCTTCAGCTCACTGCGGGCGACGGCGACGAGATCCCGACCACGACCGTGCGCGACGACTCCGCCGAGCCGGTGGAGCTCACCCTCGAACCGGGCGGCAGCGCCTGGGCCCGGCTGCACTGGAGCGCCGTGCCCGGCGCCGAGGACCCGGCCGACGGCTGCGGGCCCGACCCGGCCGTGCTGAACGTGATCCCGCCCGACGAGTACAGCCCGACCACCGCCTCCTGGGAACTGGGGTCGGTGTGCGGCGCGGGCCGGATCGAGGCGCAGCCGCTGGCCGAGGGCACCGGGCCCGCGCGGTAACTGCGGTCAGGCGGTGGGGAGCCAGTCGACCCGGCCGGCCAGCAGCGCGTAGCCGACGAACGCCACGATGTCGATCAGCGCGTGCGCCACGACCAGCGGCATGACCCGCCCCCACCGCCGGTACAGCCAGACGAAGATGACGCCCATGACCACATTGCCGAAGAAGCCGCCGATGCCCTGGTAGAGGTGGTAGCTGCCGCGCAGCACGGAGCTGGCGACCAGGGCGCCGACCGGGGTCCAGCCCAACTGCCCGAGCCGGCGCAGCAGATAGCCGACGACGATCACCTCCTCCAGCACGGCGTTCTCCAGGGCGGAGGCGATCAGCACCGGGATCTTCCACCACACGTCCGGCAGCGACTCCGGCACCACCGTCAGATTGGCTCCGGCGGCGTGCGCGCCGAGGTAGAGCAGCAGCCCGCTGCCGCCGATGCCGGCCGCGACGACCGCGCCCCAGGCCAGGTCGAAACGGGGCCGGCGCAGGTCGAAGCCGATCGCGCGCAGCCCGGGCCCGCCCGCCTCGGCCCACTCGCGCATCAGGAGATGGGCCACCAGCACCACGGGCACCAGGTCGGTCGTGATGCCGAAGAGCTGCCAGGCCAGGTCGAGCCAGGGGCGGTCGGGGGCGCGCGAGCTGTTGAGCGTGGCGGCCTGCTCGCTCAGCCCGCCGGGGCGGGTGACGACGCCGGTGAAACTGATCAGCGCGCCGACCGCGCTCGCACCGAGCGAGACGGCCAGCACGAGCAGCATCTCCTGGCGCAGAACGCGCCGGGAGAGCCGCGCCGCGCCGCCGCCCGATGCCGCGTCCGCCATCTGGTCCGGCTTCAGTCCCACTCCGTCTCCCGTCCGGCGGGCCGGCGCCCCGTGCGACCGCGAGCCGGCCGCCGGAGCCGTTATGCCCCGGTCGGCCAGGTGTGCACGGGAGCGTCCGTCCGCGCCAGTTCGCAGTACCGCCGGACGAGATCCCGCAGGGCGGTCGCCCGGTCCGCTCCATTCGCCACCGCTTGGTGGTAGGCCCGAGTCTGCCAGCCCGCCCCGGTGACGCGACGGCGGCATCGCTCCTCGATGACCGTCAGGTAGTGGTCGCGGTCCCCGGCCGCCACGCCGCAGGCGGCCAGGCCCTCGGCCGCGAGCGGCAGCAGGCGGTCCCGGACGAGGTCGGCGGCGGGCAGCGGGGCGACGGTGCCGTCCGGGCCGGGCCAGTCGAGTTCGGCGTCGATGCCGTGGCGGCAGGCCGCCAGGAAGTTGCGCTCGGCGGTGGCGAACGGCAGCCGGTGCCACACCGGGTCCGGCTGGTCGGCCAGCGCGCGCACCAGGCCGTAGTAGAACGCGGCGTTGGCGACGGTGTCGGTGATGGTGGGGCCGGTGGACAGCACCCGGTTCTCCACGCGCAGGTGGGGCACGCCGCCGGCCACGGCGTAGACCGGGCGGTTCCAGCGGTAGACCGTGCCGTTGTGCAAAGACAGCTCGGCCAGGCGGGGCACGCCGCCGGCGGCCAGCGTCTCCAGCGGGTCCTCGTCGGCGCACAGCGGCAGCAGCGCGGGGAAGTAGCGGACGTTCTCCTCGAAGAGGCAGTGCACGGAGTCGATCCAGCGCTCCCCGAACCAGGCGCGCGGGCGGACTCCCTGCGCGGCGAGCTCCGGCGGACGGCTGTCCGTGGCCTGGAGGAAGAACGGCGGCCGCGACTCGTGCCAGAGTTCGCGGCCGAAGACGAAGGGGGCGTTGGCGCCGACGGCTATCTGCGCGGCCGCGGCGGCCTGCGCGGCGTTCCAGGTGTCGGCGAACCGCTCGGGGGTGACCTGGAGATGGAACTGCACGGAGGTGCAGGCGGCCTCCGCCACGATGGAGTCGAACGTCCGGCGCAGCGTCTCGGTCCCGGTGATGTCGAGGCTGATCAGCTCGCCCCGGGCGGCCATGATCTGATCGTTCAGCAGCGTGTACCGGTCACCGGGCGAGAAGGACTCGGGCACCATCTGATCGGCACTGATCGTCGGGAGCACTCCGGTCATCACGAGTCCGGCGCCGAATTCCCCGGCTATTCGGTCGGCGTATCCGAGGGCGATGCGCAGTTCTTCGGCCATGTCGTCGAAGACCCGCCCGGACAGCCGCCGGGGCACCATATTCAGCTCCAGCGTGAATTGTCCGAGCTCGGTCTGGAAATCCCGGGTGGCCATTCGCGTGAGGACGTCGTCGTTGACCATTCGCGGCGAACCGTCGGAATCCGCCAGACACAGTTCCACCTCCAGCCCGATCCGGTCCTCGTGCGGCGCGAAACGGTCCTCGCGCAGCAGCGTTCCGAGCCCGTCCAGACACGCGTGCAGCCGGTCCCGGAACCGCTGCCGGGCGGCCAGATCGAACCGGTCGGCCACGACCTTCTCCCCCATGGGGCACCTCCTGCGTCGCGCGGCGTCTCGGGCTCGATCCTGCCCAGACCACAGGGGTGGCACGCATGCCCCGGGTGCCCCCGGTCCCCGTTCCGGCATATTCCATGGGAATAGGACGCCGGGGTCGAACTGTTCCGGCGGCCGGTTTTGCCTCTTGCCGAAACGTCCCGGGTCGGCTACAGGAAACATAGAGAGAACATGTCTCGTATAAACTCCGCCACGGCGTGTCTCCCACAGAAGAGGCGACCTACTCCAAAGCGAGAGGCGACCCATCATGCCCCTGCACATTCCCCTGGCTCCCGCTGCCGCCGAGCGCAGCGTACGAACGGCACTCCACTCGACGACGCCGGTGACACCGCGCCCGCCGCGCCTCGGCGAGGGGGCCCTGCAACCGGTCCTTCCCCTGCCCGTGCACCGGCTGGCGCCGGTCACCGGCCCCACCGAGCCGCCGCGCGCGCGGCTCACGGGCTGGCGCTTCCTGCTGGCCCGGGACGGCCTGGCCGTCGGGGCGGCCGAGACCATGCTGACGGCGGACGGCTGGGCGTTCTCGCACTTCTGCGAGGGCCCCTTCATCGCGTCCAGCGAGCGGGCGGTGCGACTGGCGGACGCCCTGCCCGGGCCGTATCAGCCCCGGCTGCTGTCCGTTCCGGAGCTGTACATGCTCACCCTCTGGCTGCACTCCGACCCGGGCGCGGACCCCGCGGCGGGGGACCCGCTGCCGGAGGACCTGCTGATGCCGCTGGCCCCGGCGCCGCCCGGCATCGCCGCCGACCGGGCGGTGACCACGGCCGCCCTGCTGCCGCTGCTGACCAGCCGGCTGGCGCCGCTCGGCCTGGCGAGCTGACCTCCCGGCAAGCACGTCCGGGACCGGCACGCAACGGCGCGAACCGGTCCCGGCACTCCACTGCGGGCCGTCAGCCCGCGTACTCGTCCAGCGGCGGGCAGGAACAGACCAGATTCCGGTCGCCGAAGGCGCCGTCGATGCGGCGCACCGGCGGCCAGTACTTGCCGTCCGTGCTCGTCCCGGCCGGGTAGGCCGCCTCCCGGCGGCTGTACGGGTGCGGCCACTCGCCGGTGAGACGGGCGGCGGTGTGCGGAGCGTTGGCCAGCGGGTTGTCGTCCTTGGGCCACTCCCCCGAGCCGACCCGGTCAATCTCGGACCGGATGGCGATCATCGCCTCGCAGAACCGGTCGATCTCGGCGAGATCCTCGCTCTCCGTCGGCTCGATCATCAGCGTGCCCGGCACCGGGAACGACATGGTCGGCGCGTGGAACCCGTAGTCGATCAGGCGCTTGGCCACGTCGTCGATGCTCACGCCGGTGGCCTTGGTCAGCGGGCGCACGTCGATGATGCACTCGTGCGCGACCAGCCCGCCCGGCCCGGTGTAGAGCACGGGGTAGTGCGGTTCGAGGCGCTTGGCGATGTAGTTGGCGGCCAGCACCGCGACCTGCGTCGCCCGGCGGAGCCCGTCGGCGCCCATCAGCCGCAGATAGGCCCAGGAGATCGGCAGGATCCCGGCCGAACCCCAGGGCGCGGACGCGACCGGCCCGATGCCGCCGCCCGCCGGGCCCGCCGCCGGCTGGAGCGGGTGGCCGGGCAGATACGGCGCGAGGTGGGCGCGCACGGCCACCGGGCCGACGCCGGGCCCGCCGCCGCCGTGCGGGATGCAGAACGTCTTGTGCAGGTTGAGGTGCGAGACGTCGGCGCCGAACCTGCCGGGCCGGGCCAGCCCCACCAGGGCGTTGAGGTTGGCGCCGTCCACGTACACCTGGCCGCCCGCGTCGTGCACGGCCGCGCAGATGCCGGCGATGTCCTTCTCGAACACCCCGTGCGTCGAGGGGTAGGTGACCATCAGCACGGCCAACTCGTCCGCGTGCCGGGCGATCTTGGCGCGCAGGTCGTCGAAGTCCACGTCGCCGTTCTCGCCGGTGGCGACCACGACGACCCGCATCCCCGCCATCACGGCGCTGGCGGCGTTGGTGCCGTGGGCGGAGGACGGTATCAGGCAGACGGTGCGGTCCGGCTCGCCGTTGGCCCGGTGGTAGGCGCGGACGGCCAGCAGACCGGCCAGCTCGCCCTGGGAGCCGGCGTTGGGCTGGAGCGACACGCTGTCGTAGCCGGTGATCTCGGCCAGCCGCTGCTCCAGTTCACGGATCAGCGACAGATAGCCCTCGGCCTGCTCGATGGGCGCGAACGGGTGCAGCGCGGCGAACTCGGGCCAGGTGATCGGCTCCATCTCGACCGTGGCGTTGAGCTTCATGGTGCACGAGCCGAGCGGGATCATGCCCCGGTCCAGCGCGTAGTCCCGGTCGGCGAGGCGCCGCAGATAGCGCAGCATCGCCGTCTCGGAACGGTGCCGGTGGAAGACCGGGTGGGTCAGGTACTCGCCCTCGCGCAGCAGGCCGTCCGGCAGCGCGTCGGGCGTGCGGGCGTCCAGCGCCTCGATGCCGAACGCATCCCCCGCGACCCCGAACGCCGCCCAGACGGCGGCCAGTTGGGCGCGTCCGGTGGTCTCGTCGCAGGCGATGCCGACGTGGTCGGCGTCGGTGAGGCGGAGGTTTACCCCGGCGCCGCGGGCGGCGGCCACGACCTCGGCCGCGCGGCCCGGCACCCGGGCGGTGACGGTGTCGAAGAACGCGTCGTGCACCACCTCCACCCCGCCGTCCCGCAGTCCGGCGGCCAGCAGCGCGGCGTAACGGTGGGTGCGGCGGGCGATGGCGGCCAGCCCCTCGGGCCCGTGGTAGACGGCGTACATGCCGGCCAGCACGGCGAGCAGGACCTGCGCCGTGCAGATGTTGCTGGTGGCCTTCTCCCGCCGGATGTGCTGCTCCCGGGTCTGGAGGGCGAGCCGGTAGGCGGGCGCGCCGTCGGCGTCGCGGGAGACGCCGACCAGCCGCCCGGGCAGGCTGCGGGCGTAGGAGTCGCGGACCGCCATGAAACCGGCGTGCGGCCCGCCGAAGCCCATCGGGACGCCGAACCGCTGGCTGGAGCCGACCGCGATGTCGGCGCCCAGGTCGCCGGGTGAGGTGAGGAGGGTGAGGGCTAGCAGGTCGGCGGCGACGGTCACCACGGCGCCCAGCTCGTGGGCCCGCTCGATCAGGGCGCGGTGATCGCGGACCGCGCCGGAGGCGCCGGGGTACTGCACCAGCACGCCGAAGACGCCGCGCTCGGCGACCTCGGCGGGGATGCCGTCGCTCAGGTCGGCAACCACCACGTCCACCCCGGTGGGCTCGGCGCGCGTCTGGACGACCGCGATGGTCTGCGGCAGGCAGTCGGCGTCGACCAGGAACACGCCGTCCTTGACCTTGCCGACGCGCCGGGAGAGGGCCATGGCCTCGGCGGCTGCCGTTCCCTCGTCGAGCAGCGAGGCGCCGGCCGTGGGCAGGCCGGTGAGGTCGGACACGACGGTCTGGAAGTTGAGCAGGGCCTCCAGCCGGCCCTGGGAGATCTCCGGCTGGTAGGGGGTGTAGGCCGTGTACCAGGCCGGGTTCTCCATGACGTTCCGCAGGATGACCGGCGGCGTGAACGTGCCGTAGTACCCCAGGCCGATCATGGAGTGCAGCACGGTGTTGCGGGCCGCCAGCGCGCGCAGCTCGGCGAGGACGGCCGCCTCGTCACGGGCCTCGGGCAGGCGCATCGCCTCGGTGGTGCGGATCGCCTCGGGCACCGCGGCGGCGGTCAGCTCGTCCAGCGAGCCGAAGCCGACCTGGGCGAGCATCTTCGCCTCGGCGGCGGGGTCCGGCCCGATGTGCCGGGCGGCGAAGGGGGTGCCCTGCTCCAGGGCGGACAACGGTATGTGGCGGACAGTCATGCGGAAGGCTCCTCCTGGTCGCGACGACCTGCGGGGGTGCCGGGCGGCACTGCCCGGCGGGCCTCCCCCTCTGTCATGTCGACCTGAGAGCTTCACCGCGGCACTCGCGCGCCCCGGCTTGCACCGTCGGTGAGGGCGCCGGCGGGCTGTCGTCCGCCGCCACCCTGCTTTCCAGAGTGGTCTTCCTCGCGCGGTACAGGGGCCTGAGAGATTCCGGGGAGGAGTTGCTCCTTCGGCGCCCGGCGCCGTGCGGCGTCGGGACTCTCCCGCACGAGGTTGTCAACCGTCTTCGAGCCTACCAGCGGACCCCCCGCCGGGGACCAGGGCGCCACTCGACTGGCCAGCTTCCGGAATGTGTTCTTACGTAGGTCATAGCGGCCCTTTTCCGGACCTGCTGGATCAGTTGGAGGAATCGTGCAGACCGACATCGACCCGCGCAGCCTCATCGGCCGCAAGGCGTTCGACCGCGACGGCGCCAAGATCGGCACGGTGGACGAGGTGTATCTCGACGACGCCACCGGGACACCCGAATGGGCGGCGGTCCGCACGGGACTCTTCAGTCGCGACGCGTTCGTGCCGCTGGAGCCCAGCGAGCTGGTGAACGACACGCTGCGGGTGCCGTTCACACGGTCGCTGATCAAGGACGCGCCCGACTTCGGCGTCGGCAGGCACCTCTCCCCCGAACAGGAACTGGAGCTCTACCACCACTACGGCCTGGACGTGCCGCGCGCCGCGCCGGGCGACCCGGTGCCGCCGGACCGCGACTTCGGTCAGCTCGCCTCCCCGGACGACGGGCAGGGCTGAGCCGCCACCAGCGGCAGCGAATCGCCCCGGGCCAGCTCGGGATCGTCCACGGCGAAGGTCCGCACCCGGCCGGGCGGCGTGTCCGGCCGCTCGAAACGCACCGTGACCCGGCCCAGCCCGCTGCCCTGCACCCAGCCCGGCCCGTACCGCTCGTGCGCCACGTCCACCCCCGGCAGCCAGCTCCGCGCCGGGGACGGCTCGCTCCGGCCCTCCGGGGACGGCTCCGGCGCGACGACCGGCACCTCCTGGGCCGCCGGCCCGATGTGGCTGCCCCGGACCGCCTGGACCGACTGGGCGAACAGATCCTCCTGGGTGAAGTCGGCGAGGCCGCTGACGCCCACCCCGAGCAGCCGGACGCCCTCCGTGGTGTCCACGCCCTCCAGCAGCCGACCGGCCGCCTCCCGGACCACGGCCGGGTCGTCGGTGGGCCCGCGCAGCGTCTCGGAACGCGTGAGGGTGGTGAAGTCGTACCGCCGCACCTTGAGCACCACGGTGCGCCCCGACCGGCCGGCCGCGCGCAGCCTCGCCACACAGCGGTCGGCGAGCCGCGCCACCTCGAAACGGATCCGGGCCCGGTCGGTGACGTCCGCGTCGAAGGTGTCCTCGACCGAGACGGACTTCGTGTCCCGGTCCGCGACCACCGGCCGCTCGTCCACACCGTTGGCCATGGCGTACACCGAGGCCCCGTGCGCCTTGCCCAACAGCCGCAGCAGTTCGGCCTCCCCGGCCCGCACCGTCTCGCCGATGGTGTGGATCCCGGCCCGGCGCAGCGCCTCGGCCGTGGCCGGGCCGACCCCGGGCAGCGTCCGCACCGGCAGCGGGACCAGCAGCTCCCGCTCGGTGCCCGGCCGGATGAGCACCAGCCCGTCCGGCTTCGCCCGCTCCGAGGCGATCTTGGCCAGCATCTTGGATCCGGCCAGCCCCACCGAGCCGGTCAGCCCGGTGGTCACGCGGATCCGCTCGCGCAGCCGCTCCCCGGTGGCCAGGGCGTCCTCGGCCGTGGCAGCGGTGCCGCCGGCCGCCAGGTCGACGAACGCCTCGTCCAGGCTCAGCGGCTCGATCAGCGGCGACAGCTCGGCGAGCAGGCCCATCACGGTCTCGCTGATCGCGCGGTACACGCCGAACCGCGGCACGAGGGCGGCGGCGTTCGGACACAGGCGCCGGGCCTGGGCCATGGGCATCGCCGAGTGCACGCCGAACCGGCGCGCCTCGTAGGAGGCGGTGGCGACCACACCGCGCGGGCCGAGACCGCCGACGATCACCGGCTTGCCGCGCAGGCTCGGCTTGGCCGCCTGCTCCACCGAGGCGTAGAAGGCGTCCATGTCGAGGTGCAGGATGGTCGGCTGGCCTCTCACCTGTCCGATGGTGCCGCAGAGGTCTGACAGCCGCCCGCCCCGGGCCGGGGCGCGCGGTCAGCCGGTGCGGTGGCGCCGGCGGGCCAGCTCGTCGGCGGGGTGGACGGCGGGCACCGGCTCGCCGGTGTCCAGGCGCTCGGCCGGTAGCTGCCCGAGGGCGCTCTCCGCGTCGCTCCACACGGCGCCCACGGCGATGCCGAAGATGCCCCGGCCGCCCTGGAGCAGCTCGGCGAGCTCGTCCGGGGAGGCGCAGCGGTAGACGGTGGCGCCGTCGCTCATCAGGGTCATGCCGGACAGCTCCGCCAGATCGGCGGACCGCAGGGCCTGGACGGCCGTCCGGATGCTCTGCAACGAGACGCCGGCGTCCAGCAGCCGCTTGACGATCTTGAGGACCAGCACGTCCCGGAAGCCGTACAGCCGCTGGGTGCCGGAGCCATGGGCCGGCCGGATGCTGGGCTGCACCAGACCGGTGCGCGCCCAATAGTCCAACTGGCGATAGGTGATCCCGGCCGCCGCGCAGGCGCTGGGTCCTCGGTAGCCCATCTGGTCGGGCGTCCCGCGCTCCTGGGGGGCCAGGGGCCCCCGCGGGCCGGGGGGTGGCGGCGCACCGGGGAGGGCGGACATCCCGCCGACCGCTCTGCTGTCGCCGTTACCTGTCACGCCGGCCTCCGTTCCGCATGCCCCGACCGTGCCTTCGTCGCTCACCGGCTGTCACGATGAGCACGCACACAGCGCTCCTCCCAAGACATGCCCTATTGACGCTAGGCATCCACACTCAGCGCGTCAACGATCGCCACGCGCCGCTACTGGCTGCTCGTGCCGAAGTCCTCCGGGGAGATCTGGTCGAGGAACTCGCGGAACCTCTCCACCTCGTCCTCCTGCTCATCGGGGATGATGATCCCCGCGTCGTCGAGTACGGCGTCGCTGCCGTAGATCGGCGTGCCCACGCGCAGCGCGAGGGCTATGGCGTCGGAGGGACGGGCGCTGACCTCGACCCCGCTGGCGAACACGAGCTCGGCATAGAAGACTCCGTCGCGCAGATCGGTGATGCGCACCGCGCTGAGCTCCTGCCCCACCGCTTCCAGCACGTTCTTGAACAGGTCGTGCGTCAGTGGCCGGGCAGGGGTCATGCCCTGCTGGGCAAACGCGATGGCGGTCGCCTCCCCCGGTCCGATCCAGATCGGGAGGTAACGATCTCCGCCGACTTCACGGAGTAGCACGATGGGCTGATTGTTGGGCATTTCCACCCGCACGCCCACGACGTCGAGCTGATTCACACAGCAACCCTAGGCGGTGCTCGGTGCATTTGGATAGTCGAGCACCGCCGTGCGGCGCGCCCACGCCCCTGGTCGGCTCAGAAACCCTGCCTGCTGGCGAAGAAAACCAGCCGGTACTTGCCGATCTGGACCTCGTCGCCGTTGTTGAGGATCACCGAGTCGATCGGCTCGCGGTTGACATAGGTGCCGTTCAGGCTGCCGACGTCACTGACCGTGAAGCCGCCGTCCGGCTGCCGCCGGAACTCCACGTGACGGCGGGACACCGTGACGTCGTCCAGGAAGATGTCGCTGTGCGGGTGGCGTCCGGCGGTGGTCACGTCGCCGTCCAGCAGGAAGCGGCTGCCCGAGTTCGGCCCTCGGCGAACGATCAGCAGCGCGGAGCCGGGCGGCAGGGCCTCCACGGCGGCCTGTGCCTCGGGCGAGAGGGCCGGCGCCGGGTGCTGCCCGGTGACCTCGGCCTCGTACGCCTCCAGTCCGGTGATGGAGATCGTGGACGTGGTCTCGGAGGAGCCCTCGAACCCGGGCCGCAGCGCGTTGCCGCAGTTGGAACAGAACCTGCTGGTCGCGGCCGACCGGTGGCCGCAGCGGGAGCAGGTGACCGTCTCGCGTCCGGGGCCCTGCGAGCCTATGCCGCCGGGGCCGGCGACCTCGTCCCGGAACAACGGGCGGCCCGGCTCGGCACCGGCCGCCGGCGCCGGCTCGCCTTGCTGGCGGGCGCGGGGCCGTGCGGCACTGTGCATGCCGCTCTGACGCCTGCCGAACAATCTAGCGAAAAAGCTCACCCGCGATCCCCTCGCACCTAGCCCGGCCCGCCGTCGGGCGGGACGGTCCATTGTCTCTCACCGGCCGTGCGGGACATTCCGACAACGTCCCCGGCCCCCGTTCAGTTTCCCTCACCGAGCGCCACGAAGGCCCGGCAGCCCCCGTGACGTCGAGTTCGGTCACGATGACGACTGAGCGTAGTCAGGCTGCTCCGCCGATCGCAAGGCGTCAACGACGACGTTATCCGGCCGCTCCACGGCCACCTCCGCCTGCTCGTTCTCCAGGGACTGCACCACGCCCCCGGGGATGTTCAGCGCCGGCTCCAGGTCCTGGGGCCGGCCGATGGCCGCGACCTCGAACGGTGCGCGCACGGAGCGGCCGTCGATCCGCACCCCGCCGTTGTCGTCCACGAACGCGGTGTCCGCCACGATCCGCACGTCGTTGATCTGGATGGTCTCGGCGCCGGCGGCGCGCAGTTCCTGCACCGCGTCGAGCAGCATATCGGCCTCCACGGCGCCCAGCGGATCGTCGATGCGCAGCGTGATGCCCGGGCCCTCGGCGGCCACCGTGCCGGCCAGCACGCCGAGTTGGCGCTCCCGCTCCTCGGTCTGCCGTCTGGCCTCCTCGGCCTGGTCGGAGCTGGTCTCCAGCTCGGTGCGCTGCTCCTCCAGCGCGCGCTTCTCGTCCTCCAGCCGGGCGGTGCGGTCCTCCAGGTCGCTGAGGATGCGCACCAGGTCCTCCTGCCGGGCGCCGCGCAGCGCCGTCTCCTCGCTACCGGTGGCGCGCACCTGGATGGCCAGGCCCAGGCCCAGCACGAACAGCAGGACGGCGGCGACCAGTTGGCCGCGGCCCGCGCGGGGCGGCCAGAGCGCGGCGCGCAGCGCCCGGCGGCCGGTGAGGCGCGGGGCGGGGGCGGGGGCGGGGGCGGGGGTGGTCTCCTCGTCGGTCACCGGCTCACGCTCCGAAGACGTGCCGGCGGATGGCGGCGGCGTTGGAGAAGATCCGGATGCCCAGGACGACCACCACGCCGGTGGAGAGCTGGGCGCCGACCCCGAGCTTGTCCCCGAGGAAGACGATGAGCGCGGCCACGGTGACGTTCGACAGGAACGACACGACGAACACCTTGTCGTCGAACATGCCGTCCAGCATGGCGCGCAGGCCGCCGAACACCGCGTCCAGGGCGGCCACGACGGCGATGGGCAGGTACGGTTCCACGCCGGTCGGGACCACCGGCCGGGTGAGGACTCCGACCACGACTCCCAGGACCAGTCCCAGAACGGCGATCACTGTGGGCTTCCTTCTTCAGACGCTTCCGATGCTTCCGTGCCCGCGGGCCGGGCGGTGCGGATGGCCAGCGCGGGGGCGGCCGGCAGCCGCACCTCGTCCCGGACGGCGGTGCTGGTCCTGATGCCGTAACTGTCGCGCAGGACCTCCAGATAGCGGCCGTCGGGGGTGCCGGCGAAGGCCGCGGCGAGGTCGTCCCCGGCGCCGATGGCGAGCAGCGTGTAGGGCGGGACGAGCGGGCGGTTGTCGACCAGGACGGCGTCGCCGGCGGCGCGGATGGCGGACAGCGCGGTGAGGCGCTGGCCGTTGACGGAGATCGCCTCGGCACCGGCCTGCCAGAGGCCGTTGACGACGCGTTGCAGGTCGCGGTCGCGCACCCGGCCGGTGTCGGAGAAGCCGCCGCCGCCCGGCGCGTCCTCGCCCGGGGCGGCGTCCTCGGCGTCGTTCACGGTGAGTTCGAGGCCGGGGCCCGCCACGGGCGTGGCGCCGGCGAGGAGGGCGATCAGCTCGCCGTGCTCCGACTCGGGGTCGCCGATCGCGTCGCGCTGGCGGTCGGCGACCTCCGCGCGCAGCTCGTTCACCTCGTCCTGGAGGGCGTCGACGTCCGCGGTGCCGGACTCGACGCGGTCCAGCAGTTCCTCCCGCTCCCGGGCGAGGGTGGGCGCGGCCTCGCGGGCCTGCGCCGCGCCCAGGGTGACGACGAGGGCGGCCAGCACCAGGCCGGCGGCCAGCCAGAGTCTGGCGCGCAGCGTGCGCGGCAGCTCCGACCGGCCTTCGGCCCGCCGTCTGGCCGCCGCCTGGGCGTACCCCTCGTCGAGGGTGTTGCTCATGACGGTGGTCAGCAGCGACATCGAGGCGTCGGGACGCGCCGGGACGCGCCGCCCCGGCTCCTGCTGTGGCATGGCGGACATCGTCGCACGCGCCCCGCGGGAGACCGAAACGGGCCCGGTGGCCGGGCCCGTTGACGCGAGTCGGCCTGGGCCAGTGCCGCGTCAGTCAGGGTTTGCCCGTCAAGGAGCGGCGTCCGGTGCGGTGCTCCCCCAGGCCCTTGGGGGCCTGGGAGGTACCCCCAGCAAGGCGCCGGATCGCCCTCGTGCTGGGCGCACTTGAGTGATTCGGCAACGCAGCGAGGTGCCGTGCGCATGGGGGCACCTCCCAGGCCCCAGAGGGGCCTGGGGGAGTCGCGACGGGGCGAACCTTGGCTGACGGGGCACTATCGGTCGGCGCTGTCGACCACTCCCGACCAGTGGTCCAGCAGTTCCTGCGCCGCGGCGTCGTCGGGACCCTCGGCCCACAGGTGCGTGACGGCCTCGGCCGGGTCGGGCAGGACCAGGATCCACCGGCCGTCGGGCTCGACCACCCGCACGCCGTCGGTGGTGTCGATGGTGCGGTCGCCCGCCGCCTCGACGACGCGGCGCATCACCAGGCCCTTGATCGCCCAGGGGGTGGCGACGTCCCGGCGGAGCACATGGGCGCGCGGGATGCGGGCGTCGATCTGGCTGAGCGAGAGCTGGGTGCGCGCGACCAGGGCGATGAGCCGGGTGAAGGCCGCCGTGGCGTCGAAGACGGAGGAGAACTCCGGGACGATGAACGCCCCCTGGCCGTCGCCGCCGAAGACCGAGCTCTCCTTGTGGGCGACCCGGGTCAGGTCGTCGGGCGAGGTGGTCGTCCACTCGACCTGGGTGCCGTGGTAGGCGGCGACCTGCTCGGCGATCCGGGTGGTGGTGACGGGCAGGGCCACCCGGCCGCTGCGGCGCTCGGCCGCGATGAGGTCGAGCATGACCAGCAGGGCGCGCTGGTCCTCGATGATGCGGCCGCGCTCGTCGACCAGGGCGAGCCGCTCGCCGACCGGGTCGAAGCGGACGCCGAAGGCGGCGCGGGCGGAGGCGACGATCTCGCCGAGCCGGACCAGTCCGGCGCGCCGGGCCTCGGCGGTCTCGGTGGGCCTGGCCTCGTCCAGCCCCGGGTTGATGGTGAGGGCGTCGACGCCGAGGCGGCCGAGCAGGCTGGGCAGCACCAGGCCGGCGCTGCCGTTGGCGGCGTCGACCACGATCTTCAGCCCGGACTCGGCGACGCCGGTAATGTCGACGGCCCGGAGGACGGAACCGGTGTACGCGTCGAACACGCTCGCCGGGAACCGGAGATCGCCGATCTCGCCGGGGAAGGCGCGGCGGTACTCCTGGCGGGCGTAGACGCGGTCCAGCTTGCGCTGGCCGGCCTGGGAGAGGTCGGCGCCGCGCTCGTCGAAGAACATGATGTCGACGGAGTCGGGAACGCCCGGGGTGGTGCGGATCATGACACCGCCCGCGCTGCCGCGGGCGGTCTGCTGGCGGGCGACGGGCAGGGGGACGTTCTCCAGGTCGCGCACGTCGATCGCGCTGGCCTGGAGAGCTGAGATGACCGCGCGCTTCAGGGCGCGGGCGCCCCGGGAGTGGTCGCGGGCCGTGGTGACGGTGGAGCCCTTCTTCAGGGTGGTGGCGTAGGCGCTGGCGAGGCGGACCGCGAGCTCGGGCGTGATCTCGACGTTGAGGATGCCGGAGACGCCGCGGGCGCCGAACAGGTTGGCCTGGCCGCGGGCCTCCCAGATGACCGACGTGTTGACGAAGGCGCCGGCCTCGACGGTCTTGAACGGGTAGACGCGGACGTTGCCCTGGACGATGGATTCCTCGCCGACGAGGCATTCGTCGCCGATGACGGCGCCGTCCTCGATGCGCGCGGCGCGCATGACGTCCGTGTTCTTGCCGACGACGCAGCCGCGCAGATTGGTCTGGGGGCCGATGTATACGTTGTCGTGGACAACGGCCTTGTGCAGGAACGCGTCGGACTTCACCACGACGTTGGAGCCGATGACCGTGTGCTCGCGGATCTCCGCGCCGGCCTCGATCTTGGCGTAGTCGCCGATGTAGAGCGGGCCGCGGAGCTTGGCGTCGGGGTGGACCTCGGCGCCCTCGGCGATCCATACGCCGGGCGAGATCTCGAATCCGTCGATCTCGACGTCGACTTTTCCTTCGAGCACGTCGGCCTGTGCCTTGACGTAGCTCTCGTGCGTGCCGACGTCCTCCCAGTAACCCTCGGCCACATATCCGAAGACCGGCTTGCCCTCCTTCATCAGGCGGGGGAACACATCTCCGGACCAGTCCACGGGGATATCCGGTTCGACGTAGTCGAACACCTCCGGTTCCATCACGTAGATACCGGTGTTGACGGTGTCGGAGAACACCTGTCCCCAGGTGGGCTTCTCCAGGAAGCGGTCGACGCGGCCGTCCTCGTCGACGATGGTGATGCCGAACTCCAGCGGGTTGGGGACGCGGGTCAGGCAGACGGTGACCAGGGCACCGCGTTCCCGGTGGTAGCGGATGAGTTCGGTGAGGTCGAAGTCGGTGAGCGCGTCCCCCGAGATCACCAGAAACGAGTCGTTCTTGAGCGCATCCTCGGCGTTCTTCACACTTCCGGCCGTGCCCAGTGGCTTCTCTTCGTGGGCATAGGTGAGATCCATCCCGAGTTCCTCACCGTCACCGAAATAGTTTTTGACGAGTGAGGCGAGGAATTGCACCGTGACCACGGTCTCGGTGAGCCCGTGCCGCTTCAGCAGCCGGAGCACGTGCTCCATGATCGGGCGATTCGCCACGGGCAGCAGGGGCTTGGGCATGCTCGCGGTCATTGGGCGAAGCCGGGTGCCTTCGCCACCAGCCATTACAACGGCCTTCATATCGGAAGTGTCCTCCTTGGGGAGTCGACAGTCACTCCGACTGCGCCCGTCTGGAGGGGCCCGGGCCCGGGGTGGCTCCCCGGAATACTGCGGCACGTGCGGGCGCCAGGCCCCTGCGACACTGCCAGGGCGAGCTCAGTCGGCCGTGGCATCCGCCTTGAGGAGATGGCGGACCTGGACCACGTAGAGGATCCCTGCCCACCAGTAGAGCGCTGTACCCCAGCCGGCGAACGCCCATCCGAAAATAGCAGCGAGTGAAGCGAGCCAGCCAGTTCCGTCGCTGAGCAGCAGCAACGGGAAGGCGTACATCAGGTTGAATGTGGCCGCCTTTCCGAGGAAGTTCACCTGCGGCGGCGCGTAACCGGCCCGGTCCAGGCGCCAGACCATGAACAGCAGCATCAGTTCACGGGCGAGGAGGAGTGCGGTCAGCCACAGCGGCAGGATCTCGCGCCACGTCAGGCCGACGAGGGTGGAGAGGATGTAGAGGCGGTCGGCGGCCGGGTCCAGCACGCGGCCGAGGGCGCTGATCTGGTTCCACCGGCGGGCGAGCTTGCCGTCCAGGTAGTCGCTGACGCCACTGAGGGCGAGCACCAGCAGCGCCCAGCCGTCCAGGTCGGGGCCGTCGAAGACCGGGGACAGGACCAGCCACAGGAACACCGGCACGCCCACCAGCCGGGCCATGCTGAGGATGTTGGGAATGGTGAGGACCCGGTCCGTCTGAACGCGAGTCTCCTGGACCTCCACCCGGACGCCCTCCTGTTGAGCTGTGATGTGACCTGCGACCCCGTGCCGGCGCTGCGCGGTCCGACCTTACCGGCCGGCTCCGGCCGGGGCGCCGGGTGGGCCGCCCGGAGGTGAGATCGGGCATGACCTACCCTTTCAGGTGGTTTGCCGCCCGAACGCGGCGGCACGAGGCGGGTGACATGGAGACCAGACTGCAAGGCGTCGGCGTCAGTCACGGAGTGGCGATCGGTGAGGTCCGGCACATGGGCACGGCGGTCCTGGAACCGCCGGCCGGACAGATCTCCCCGGAGGAGGCGCCCCGGGAGGTGGGCCGGGCCCGGCAGGCCGCGGAGGCGGTGGCCGCCGATCTCGTCGCGCGCGGCACGCTGGCCGGCGGCGAGGCCCAGGCGGTGCTGGAGGCCCAGTCCCTGATGGCCCTGGACCCGGAGCTGCTGGCCGATGTGGAGCGCCGGATCGGCGTGGGCGCGACGGCAGCGCGGGCGGTGTTCGACGCGTTCGCCGCGTACCGGGCGTTGCTGGCGGGCGCCGGGGAGTATCTGGCCGGCCGGGTGGCCGACCTGGACGACGTGCGCAACCGGATCGTGGCGCGCCTGCTGGGCGTGCCCATCCCGGGCGTGCCCGACAGCGACGAGCCGTATGTCCTGATCGCCCGTGACCTGGCTCCGGCGGACACGGCGCTGCTCGACCCCTCGCTGGTGCTGGGCTTCATCACCGAGGAGGGCGGGCCGACCAGCCACAGCGCGATCCTGGCGCGGGCGCTGGGTGTGCCCGCGGTGGTGGCGCTGGCCGGCGCCGGCCAGATCGCCGAGGGCATGGTCGTCGCGGTGGACGGCAGCACCGGCGAGATCCTGGTGAACCCGACCGGTGAGGAGCGTGCCGCGCTGGCGCGGGCCTCCGCGGAGCGCCGGGCGGCGCTCGCGGACACGACCGGGCCCGGCGCGACCTCCGACGGGCACAAGGTGCCGCTGCTGGCGAACGTCGGCGGTCCGGCCGACGTGCCCGCCGCGGTGGAGGCGGGGGCCGAGGGCGTGGGCCTGTTCCGCACGGAGTTCCTGTTCATCGACGGCGAGCGGGCCCCCTCGGAGGACGAGCAGACCGCGGCCTACCGGCAGGTGCTGGAGGCGTTCCCCGAGGGGCGGGTCGTGGTGCGCGTGCTGGACGCGGGCGCCGACAAGCCGCTGCCGTTCCTCACGGCGGACGACGAGCCCAACCCGGCGCTGGGCGTGCGCGGGCTGCGGGCCCTGCTGGCCCATCCGGACGTGCTGGACACGCAGTTGCGCGCGCTGGCCCGGGCCGCCGAAGGGCTGCCGGTCTATCTGGAGGTGATGGCGCCCATGGTGGCCGACCGCGCCGACGCCAAGGCGTTCGCCGAGGCGTGCCGGGCGGCCGGGCTGCACGCGAAGTACGGCGCGATGGTGGAAATTCCCTCCGCCGCGCTGCGGGCGCGGGCGGTGCTGCAGGAGGTGGAGTTCCTCTCGCTGGGCACCAACGACCTGGCGCAGTACACCTTCGCGGCCGACCGGCAGGTCGGGGCCGTCGCCCGGCTCCAGGACCCGTGGCAGCCCGCGCTGCTCGACCTGGTCGCGCTGGCCGCCGAGGCGGCCAAGGCGGAGGGCAAGAGCTGCGGGGTGTGCGGCGAGGCGGCGGCCGACCCGCTGCTGGCCTGTGTGCTGACGGGGCTGGGCGTCACCAGCCTCTCCATGGGCCCGTCGGCCATCCCGTACGTCCGGGCCACGCTGGCCAAGCACACGCTGGCGCAGTGCGAACGGGCGGCGGCCGCCGCGCGCGCCGCGGACAACGCGGCGGACGCCCGCACGGCCGCGCAGGCGGTGCTGTCCGGCGAGTGAGGCCGCGGGTGCCCGGCGCCTCACGGCTCCGGGCAGCCGGCGGGCGGCAGGTCGTCGGCGGCGCGGTAGGCGACGCCGTGCTCGGGCGGCACCGGCTCCCCGGTGCGGACGTCCGTGCAGTACGCCGAGAACACCTCGGCCTCGCTCAGCCCGCGCAGCCGGCCCAACTGGAGGCTCCAGCCGCGCACCTCCTCCCCCTGGCCCTGGCCGGGCGAGCCGGAGCGCAGCACGAGCCCGCCCGGGTCGCCGGTGGCCAGGCCGACGGCGAGCAGCGTGCACAGCACCATCGCCTCCGGCTCGGCCATGTCCAGCGAGCCGTCTGGGCCGCGGCCCGCGTGCAGGGCGGCGGTGAGCGGCCCCGTCTCGGCGATCAGACTGCACACCAGGTGATGGACGCCCGGCCGGGTCCCCTCCAGGACGCGGGCCAGCAGGGCGGCGGCCCGCTGGAAGGCGCAACGCGCCTGCGGCGCCCCGCAGTCGGCACAGGAGCCGGCCGCGGCCAGCAGGTCGGTGCCCGCCTCCCAGGTCTCCCAGCGCAACTGCTCGGCGAGCAGGTCGGGCACGAGCCGGGCCAGCGGCTGGCCCTCGTAGGGCACGGTGGCGCCCCGGGCGGCGATCTCCGCGGTGTACCGGGCGCGGCTGGCCGGGCTGTCCGGATGCAGCCCCTCGCGCTCGCAGAACTCCGCGAACCCGACCGGGTCGAACAGGGCCACGCTGGTGTGCCCGTGCCGGCCGGCCAGCGCGCGCAGCAGCCCCTCGGTCTGCCGCAGATAGCTGGGATGGTCGGTGAACCGGAACGTGGCGTACCGGCGCATCAGCGCGAAGCCGCCAGCGTCCGCGATGACCGCGACCGTGCCGGCCGACTCCCGCAGCGGCGCCGCGCCGCGCCCGGCGCGCCGTGTGGTGTGTGCCATGACTCCCCCTCAACGGATCGGAAGCTTCTGGTTACTCACCGTAGTCGGCGGCACTGACAACGGCCCGTTCGCCGGCCAGCCGCTGGAAGAACCGCAGCAGTTCGGGGTTGTCCACGGAGCCCGGGTTCACCGCGCTCTCCAGCGCCGCGCCCTGGAGCAGGCGCTTGACCGGCACCTCCAGCCGTTTGCCGGTCAGGGTGTGCGGCACCCCGGGGATCTCGATGATCTCGTCCGGGAGATGGCGCGGGGACAGCGCCGACCGGATCGCGGCGCGGACGCGTTCCCGCAGGCCGTCGTCGAGCACCGCGCCCTCGGCGAGCCGGACGAACAGCGGCATCCAGTAGCCGCCGTCCGGCCGTTCGACGCCGATGACCAGGGACTCGTGGATCTCCGGCAGCCGTTCCACGGCCTCGTAGATGTCGGCCGAACCCATGCGCACGCCCTGCCTGTTGAGCGTGGAGTCCGACCGACCGTGAATGACGACCGTGCCGCGGGAGGTGAGCGTCGTCCAGTCGCCGTGCCGCCACACGCCGGGGAACATCGCGAAGTAGCTCTCACGGTAACGGGACCCGTCGGGGTCGTTCCAGAAGCCGATCGGCATCGACGGCATGGGGGTGGTGACGACCAGCTCGCCGACCTCGTCCACCAGCGGCCGGCCGTCCGGCCCGAACGCGCGCAGGTCGGTGCCCAGACAGGGCGCCTGGAGTTCGCCGGTGTGGACGGGCAGGGTCGGCACGGCGCCCGCGAAGCAACTGCACACGTCCGTGCCGCCGCTGACCGAGGCGATCCACAGGTCGGCGCCGACCTCGTCGCGCAGCCAGCGGAAGCCGTCGGGCGGCAGCGGCGAGCCGGTGGTGGCGACGCAGCGGGTGGCGGACAGGTCGAAGTCCCGGCCGGGGTGGACGTCCGCCTTGCCGCAGGCCAGCACATAGGCGGCGGAGGTCCCGAAGAGGGTGGCCCGGGTGCGTTCGGCGACGCGCCACTGGGCGGCCGCGTCCGGATGGCCGGGGCTGCCGTCGTAGAGAACCGCGGTGGTGCCGGTCAGCAGGGCGGAGACCAGGAAGTTCCACATCATCCAGCCGGTGGAGGTGTACCAGAACAGCCGGTCGCCGGCGCCCAGGTCGCAGTGCAGCCCGAGCTGTTTGAGGTGCTCCAGCAGGATCCCGCCCTGGGACTGCACGATCGCCTTGGGCAGGCCCGTGGTGCCCGAGGAGTACAGCACCCACAGCGGGTGGTCGAAGGGCACGGGCGTGAACTCCGGCTCGGTGTCCGAGCCGGTCAGCTCGTCCCACGCCAGGGCTCCCTCCGGCGGCGGCGTGCCCAGCAGCGGCACATGGACGACGGCGCGCAGCGTGGGCAGGCCCCGGCGCAGCTCGGCGACGGTCTCGGTGCGGTCGTGGACCCGGCCGCCATAACGGTAGCCGTCGACGGCGAACAGCACGACGGGCTCGACCTGTTGGAAGCGGTCCAGCACGCTGCGGGCGCCGAAGTCGGGCGCGCACGACGTCCACACGGCGCCCACCGCGGCGGTGGCCAGCAGGGCCACGACGGCCTCGGGGACATTCGGCAGATAGCCGCCGACCCGGTCGCCCGCGCGCACGCCGAGGCCGCGCAGGGCGGCGGCCAGCGACCCGGTCCGGCGGCGCAGTTCGGCAAAGCTCACCGGCTCGGGCTCGTGGCGCTCGTCGACGCGGAGCAGCGCGGGCTCCCCGGCGCGCAGCGAGCCGGGCGCGCCCTCGCGCAGGGCGTGCTCCGCGTAGTTGAGCGTGGCGCCGGGGAACCACTGGGCCCCCGGCATGGTCGCGTTGGCGAGCACCGTCCGGGGCGGCGTGGTGAACCGGACGTCGAACCAGTCGGCCACCGCCCCCCAGAAGGCGCCCAGCTCCGTGACGGACCAGCGGTGCAGGGCCGCGTAGTCGGCCGCCGGGTCGGCGCCGCCGGGCGCGGGGGCGCCGTGGCCGGCGGCCGCGAACGCGTGGAAGCGGGTGAGCCGGGCGGCGGCGACGCGTTCGGCGTTGGGCCGCCAGAGCGGTTCCGGCTGTTCGGGCGGTGGCGGTGCGTCGGGCGAGGCGGTCATGGCGGCTCCCGGATGGTACGCGTGGCACGGCTGGGCAGGACGATGCCAGGTGACCGGCGCGGATACCAGGGCGGAATCACTCGAAGGCGGGAAACCGGGCGGCCCCCGCTGTCCCCGGTGCGGCGCTGCTGGTAGGTGTGGAGGCGTGCGCCGCTCGACCGCCGCTCTCGCGCTGGCCGCGCTGCTGGCCGGGGTCGCCGGTTCGGCGGCGCCGGTGGCGGCCGGGCCGCGGGCACCGGACGGGTTCGTGGCG
This sequence comes from Streptomyces litchfieldiae, assembly GCF_031845365.1. Lineage (NCBI taxonomy): Bacteria > Bacillati > Actinomycetota > Actinomycetes > Kitasatosporales > Streptomycetaceae > Streptomyces > Streptomyces litchfieldiae. Next base: position 140,910 of record NZ_JAVREL010000007.1, on the reverse strand, counting down.
CTGGCCGAGGTGGCTCCCGGGATCCGGCAGGACATGCGGTACGCGTCCGGGGACAACTTCACCGGCGAGGTCGTCGACGGCTACGACGAGGCGGTGTGCCTGCTGACCGGCGAGGCGGCGCGGGCGCTGCGGCGCGCGCACCAGTCGCTCGCCGGGCGCGGCCTGGGGCTGCTGGTGTACGACTGCTACCGGCCGCGGCGGGCCGTCGAGCACTTCCTCCGCTGGGCGGCCGGCCCGGAGGAGGACGACAGCCGGGAGGAGTTCCACCCTCGCGTGCCCAAGGACCGCCTCTTCGACGAGGGTTATCTCGCCGCCCGCTCCGGGCACAGCCGGGGCAGCACGGTGGATGTCACGCTGGTGCGCCGAGGGTCGGGCGAACCGGTGGACATGGGCACCGAGTTCGACTTCTTCGATCCGCGCTCGCACACCTCGTCGGCCGAGGTCGGGGAGCGGCCGCGGGCGGCGCGCGAGCTGCTCCGCGCGGCGCTCACGGCGGAGGGCTTCGAGCCGGTGGACACCGAGTGGTGGCACTTCACCCTCGGCGGCGAGCCGTTTCCCGACACCTACTTCGACTTTCCGGTGACCCGGGAGTCGCTGGCGGACCGGCACGGGTGACGGCGGCGGTCCGGAGCCACCCCCGTCGGTCCCGGCCCGCCGCCGTCATCGCATTCGACGCCGGATCCTGGGCGGCGGTTCACCGCCCGGCGATGTTGTCACCCGTTCGCGACATCCGCGCAGCGGACCGGAGATGATACCCACGGGTAACGAAACGCGCAGCTCAGACGGGTCCCCCGGGCACCGTGCGCGGGGCGGTGGCCAGTTGGGGGCCGACGCGCTTGACGAGCAGTGCCATCTCGTAGGCGACCAGGCCGATGTCGGCGTCTGACTCGGCGAACACCGCCAGCGCGCTGCCCGAACCGGCGGCGGTCACCAGGAGGAACGCGTCGTCCAGCTCTACCAGTGTCTGGCGGGCGGCGCCGGTCTGGAAGTGCCGGCCCACGCCCTTGGCCAGGCTGTGGAACCCCGAGGCGACGGCGGCCAGTTGCTCGCCGTCCTCCCGGCTCAAAGAGCGCGATGCCCCGCGCGGCAGGCCGTCGGCGGCCAGCACGAGGGCGTGGCGGACGCTGGCCACACGTTCCACCAGCTCGTCGAGGAGTCTGCCGATCTGCCTGCTCTCGTGGGCGGTGCCGTGGTGCGGTGTGCCGCCGTGAGCCGCGGCCTCCGGTGCGGTCATCGGTCCTGCCTTACGGTGATCTGTCTGGACTGACTGCTCTGGCTGATCTGGGGCTGCTCTGTGCGCTGGGTGGGACGGACTCGGTGCGGGCTACGGTCCGGTGCCCGGCGGAAGCTGGTCCCGGCGGGTGTCGGTCTGCTGCCGCCCCATCCGCCAGCCGCGCTGGAGCGAGGCCATGCGGGCCCGGACCTCGTCGGCGTCCAGGTCGGGAACGGCCTCGGCGTCGGTGTCGGGGTGGCCGCCGGCCCGCCCCGCCTCGGCGCCGCCGGGCGCGGACTGCCGCACCCTGCGCGGGAGTCCGACGCCGGTCGTGCCCTCCGGGGACTCGTCGCGCCGCGCGGCGGCCCGGGGCGTCTCGTGGGTGCCGGGCGGGTGGCCCACCGTGCGGCCGTGATCGGTGACCAGGACGGGGGCGGGCCGGCGCTGCGGCAGCCGGGGAACCGGGGCGGGGTCCTCCGGGTCCGGGGCCGCGGCGTGCTCCACGCCGGGCCCGGGCAGCCGCTCGGCGTGGGCGTCGTGGTCGCCGCCGCGGTCGCCGGCCGCGCCGATGGGCGCCTCCAGCTCGACGGGGCCGTCCACCGGGCCGTTGAGCAGGGGGGGCCGGGCCGGCGAGCGGGGCAGCGGGTCGCGCTGGCCGGGCTCCTCGCGGGTCTCGGTGAGCAGTTCGCCGGGGATCAGGGTGACCGCGGTGGTGCCGCCGTAGGGCGATTCGCGCAGCGAGACCCGGATGCCGTGGCGGTCGGCGAGCCGGGAGACGACGAAGTGGCCGATGCGGTCGGTGTCCGACAGCTCGAACTCCGGGGTCTCCGCGAGCCGTTGGTTGGCCTCGCGCAGCGCCTCGGCGGTCATGCCGAGCCCGCGGTCGTGGATTTCGAGGGTGAAGCCGTGCGGAACGCGCTCGCCGGACACCTGGACGGCGGTGTGCGGGGGCGAGAACACGGTGGCGTTCTCCAGCAGTTCGGCTATGAGGTGGGTGAGGTCGGCGACCGCGCCGCCGGTGACGGCGAACGGCGGGAGCCGGCGGATCTCGATGCGCTCGTAGTCCTCGACCTCGGCGACGGCGGCCCGGACCACGTCCATGAGCTGCTCGGGCTTGCGCCACTGGCGGGCCGGGGCGGCGCCGGAGAGGATGACCAGCCCCTCCGCGTGCCGCCGCATGCGCGTGGTGAGGTGGTCGAGCCGGATGAGGTCGGCGAGGTCGTCGGCGTTGACGCTGCGGCGCTGGAGGGCGTCCAGCAGGTTGAGCTGGCGGTGCAGCAGCACCTGGCTGCGGCGGGCGAGGTTGACGAAGACCTCGGAAACGCCGCGACGGGTCTCGGAGCGTTCCACGGCGGCGGAAACGGCCTCGCGTTGCAGCGTGTTGAGCGCGCGGCCCACCTGGCCCACCTCGTCGGGCGGGTACTCCAGCCGGGGCGCCTCGGTCTCCACGTCCACGTGCTCGCCGGCGGCCAGCCGCCGCATCACCCCGGGCAGGCGCAGCTCGGCGGCGTCCTTCGCCTCCCGGGAGAGCGCGCGCAGTTCGCGGTCCAGCCCGCGGCCGAAGCGCAGGGCGACGAACGCCGAGACGGCCACGGCCAGCAGGCCCAGGACGGCCACCAGAGTGGTGCGGAACACGGCGTCCGAGGAGTCGGGGCCGACCGCCGCCCGGTAGTCGGCGTCCACGCCGGCGGCGAGCCGGCCGAGCTCGTCGAGGGCGTCGGAGCCGGTCTGCTCCCACTGGTCGGCCCGGACCACCGTGGTGCGGCCCTCCAGCAGGCTCTGCTCCATGTCGGCCAGGAGGCGGCCGGTGCCGCTCTCCCAGAAGCTCTCGTGGGCCTGGCGGTGCTCGACGGGCAGATCGGGCAGGTAGAGGTCGTACGCGAGGTCGCGCCGTTCCAACAGGTCGGCGAGGGCCGCCAGTTCGTTGTCGGTGGTGCCGCCGGCCGCCAGGGCGGCGGCCACCAGGGCGTCCTCCTGGGAGAGGAACTCCCGGGCCAGGGCCAGCCCGACGGCGGCCCGGCCCTGCCGGTCCAGGTCCGCGTCGGTGGCGGGCGGGAGGGCGGACAGGAAGCGCAGGGCCGGCTCGGTCAGCCGGCTGTACTCCTCCAGCGCGCCGCTGCCGTGGATGGTGGAACTGTCGACCTGGTCGCGGAGCTGTTCGAGGCCGTCGAGCGCGGACAGCAGGGTGTCGAGCCGGCTACCCGCCCCGTCGCCCAGGGCGCCCCGGTCGTCCGCGGCGCGCTCCCCGAGTTGGGCCACCGCGCGGTCGGTGACCTCCTGGGCCTCCTCCAACTCGCTGAGCTCATCGGCCCGTCGGGGGTCGGCGAGGTGGACCATCGTCTGGCGGCGTTCCCGCTGGACGGCGAGCACGGTGTCCAGCGTGGGCGTGGCCAGCGAGTCGGCGGCGGCGGTGGCGGCCCGCACGTCACGGGCGCCGGGCACGGTGATGAACGTCGCGCACGCCCAGACCGACACGAGTGACACCAGGGGCACCAGAACGAGCGCCCCCATCCTCCTTCGGACCGACGTGCCGCGAAAACGCATGCCCTCCCCTTGGATCTCCCGGCCGTCCCGCCTGTGCCCGGGACCGTCCGGCAGCGCGAGCCTACTACCGGACGGGGCGCCGGTCCGCCGACCGCCCGGCGTTTACCCGGAGTTGACTCGCGGAGCGCCTCATACTTGCCCGTCCTGACGCTGTGCGCAAGGCGTTCTACCATGTGTGTCGAGGACATATGCGCGCATCTCACCGTGCAGGGAGCGAAGGCAGGAGTGTACGCGAGACCCCGCATGCCGGATCCGGTGCGTGCCGCCGCGGTCCGCGCCGTCATCATCATCGCACTGACGCTCACTCAAGTTGTCGTGGTGTTGCTGTGCACACTGGCCGGCTCGTGGCTGGCCTTCCCGATGACGCTGTCCTCGGTGGCGAGCACATTCGTGGCCACCTGGGCGGTGCTGGACATCTGGATCACGCGGCAGGCCTGGCGGCAGCGCAACGGCGTGGTGTCCATGCCGAACAGCGCGGCCCGGCGGCGGGTGCTGCGGCGGCGGTGACCGGCACCTTTGACCGCCGCCTTGACCGATGTCAGGCGGAGTCCGCGGGCGCGGGCCGGCGGAAGACGCGGGTGGCCGTGATCTCGCCGTGCACGGGCTCGGCGGCCGGGTCCTGGCGGGGCAGTCCGGGGCGCAAGTGCTCCTCGACACTGATGTACTTCAGGCCCGCGCGCAGGTCCGCGTCGTTGCGCAGCCGGATCACCAGGGGGAACTCGGCCAGCGCCGTCGTGTCGAACAAGCCCGTGGTGTAGAGCAGTTGGACACCGAGGGCGTCGGCCACGGCGCGCTGGAGCTCCAGCAGGTAGGTGGCGTTGGCCCGGCCGATGGGGTTGTCCAGGAAGAGCGTGCCCGCGTGGCGGTGCCGGTCCCGGCCGCGGTCGTTGCCCCGGAGCGCGGCCATCGTGCAGTAGAGGGCGATGGCGGCAGTCAGCAACTGGCCGCCGGAGAAGACGTCGCCCATCTGTCCGACGGGGACGCGCTCGGCGCGCAGCACGGCGTCGGGCTTGAGGATCTCCACCCGCACGCCGCGCGGGCCGAGGGCGGCGTGCACGCCCCGCAGCAGGAGGGACATGCCGTCGCGGCGCAGGTCGGCGTTCTTCCGGACGGCGGCCCGGGTGGCCTCGTCGATGACCTCGCCCAGGCGCTCGGTGAGGGTCGCCTGGTCGGGGTCGTCGAAGCGGATCCGCAGGAACTCCTGGCCGGACCACTCGCCCAGGCCCTCGGGGAGCCGGGAGAGCCGCTGGGCGGAGCGGAGGGTGTCCAGGGAGGACTCCACCAGACCGCGCAGCCGGTCGATGATGCCGTCGCGATTCCGTTCGAGCTGGGCCAGCTCGTCGGTGAGAACGCGCAGTCGGGGCCCGAACGCCTCGGCCCAGGCGGCGGCGTGGCCGGCCAGGGCGGCGGCGGGCAGCTCCCTGATCTGCTGCCGTGCGGGGGTGCGGACCTGCTCGTAGCGGGTGGCGTTGGCGTGCCGGACCAGGCGGTCGGCGGCCTCGCGGACGGCGGCCTCGGCGGCGGCCAGCCCGGCGGCGCTCGACCGGAGGGCGCGGCGGGTGTCGGTCGCGGTCGCCCGCGCCTCGGCCAGGGTGCCCGGGTAGGGCTCAGGGGCGTCCGCGTCGCCGGGGCTCCCGGGGCCGTCCGGCTCGGCGGGCTCGTCGGGCGGCGCGTCGCGCAACAGGTCCCGCAGCAGGGCCGCGGTCTCCTCGAAGCCATCGGCCGCGTCCAGGGCGGCGCGGTGGTCGTGGCCCAGCTCCTCGTGTGCCTCGCGGGCGGCCCGCAGGGCGTCCTCGTGGGCGGCCAGCTCGGCGGTGGCGGTGCGCAGCAGCTCGCGGGCGCTGTCGGCGTCGGCCGGGATCCACTCGGGGGGCAGCTCGATATGGGTCTCGCCCTCGGCGGGGGCGAGACGCTCGGCCTCGCCGCGGAGGCGGCCGAGCCGCTCGCTGGCGGCCGAGGCGCGGGACTCCAGGAGCTGGACCAGGGATTCGGCGCGGGCCGCGGCGGCCTGCCGGGAGGGGCCGTCGGCGCCCTCGGGGCCGTCCAGGAGGCGGGCGGCGCGGGTACGGACCTTGTTGCTCAGGCGGTCGAGGGCGGTCAGGGCGGCGCTCTCGTCGCCCTCGGCGCGGGCCTGTTCGGCGCGGAGGTCGGCGCCGACGCCGACCTTCTCGTAGAGCTGCGAGGCCGAACGGTACGCCTCGCGCAACGCGGGCAGCGAGGGCGGCGCGCCGGTGGCCGGGGCCGGGTCGGCGGGCTCGTCGGGGGCGCCGGAGACCTCGGCCCGCTCGGCGCGCAGGGCGCGCGCGGTGCGGCGGGCGTCGTCGGCGGCGCGCTGGACGCTGCGGCGGTCCTCGTCGGCGGCGCGGGCGCGTTCCAGCAGCTCGGCGGCGCGGGCCTCGGCCTCGGCGGCGTCGGCGGCGAGCTGGGTGCAGCGGGACTGCCAGCGGGCGCGCTCGCGCAGCCGGAAGGCGAGGCCGGCCAGGGCGTCGGCGGAGCGGCGGGCGCGCTGGGCGGCCTCCTGCCGCTCGTCGCGGGCGCGGACGGCCTCGGCCGCGGTCTCCTCCGCCGCGGCGCGGACGGCGGCGGCCTCGGTGAGGCGGTCGGCGGCGGCGGCCTCGGCGGCCTCGGCCGCCGTCGCGGCGGCGGCCAGCTCGGCCAGCCGGCCGGCGGGGCAGCCGGCCCGCCAGGACGCCAGCCGGGCGGCGAGGCCGCGGTCGGCGGCGATGCCGGCGGCGAGGGCGCGGATGTCGCCGTCCCGGGCGGTGGCGCGCTCGCGCAGGGCGCGGCGTTCGGCGTCGGCGGCGCTCTCGTCGTGCATGGCCGGGTTGGGCGGCACGAGGAACACGCCGCTGTCCGGGCCGCCGGGCGGCGGGGTGGGCGCCAGCAGCGCGGCGGCGGTGCCGACGGCGACGGCGGAACGGGGCAGCAGGGCGGCGCCGGACAGCGCCTCGCGGGCGCGGGCGTGGCTGTCGGGGTCGGTGATGACGACGCCGTCGACGAGCTCGGGGCGGGCGGCCAGCACCGCGGCGTGGTCGGCGGGGTCGACGGCCTGGGCCAGGTAACGCCAGCCGGGGAGGGCGGGAATGCCGTGCTCGCCGAGGAACTCGACGGTGGCCAGCACGTCGGGGCCGGGCGGCAGGAGGCCGCCGTCGCCGAGGGCGGCGAGGATGCGGGAGTCGTCGGCCGCGGCGGTGCGCAGGTCGAACAGTTGCCGCTCGGCGGTGGTGACGCTCTCGTCGAGGAGTTCGGCGAGGGTGTCGGCGTTGCGGTCGAGGTCCTCGGCGGACAGCGGCGCCGGGTCCGCGTCCCCGGCGGCGGGCAGGCCGAGCAGGTGGGCCAGGCGCGGCTCGGCGGCCAGGGCAGTGGCGGTGCGGTGCTCGGCCGCGTGGGCGACGCGGGCCGCCTCGGCCGCGTCGGCGGCGCGGGCGGCGGCCAGCTCGGCGCGGGTGTGCTCCGCCGCGGCGAGCGCGGCGGCCTCGCCGGTGCGGGTCGCGGTCTCGCGGGCGCTCTCCCAGGCGGCCACCGCGGCCTGTTCGGCGTCGCTGGCGGCGAGCGCGGCGCGGGCGGGGTCGGCGAGCGCGGCGCCGTCCGGGGCGGCCGGCTCCAGCCAGCCGGCGCGCACCGCCTCGGCGGTCTCCTGCTCGACCTCGGCGAGCCGCTGGCGCAGGTGCTCGCTCTCGCTGCGGGCGCGCTGCGCCTCGGTGGCGGCGGCGGTGGCGTCGCGGTGCGCGTCCTCCGAGGCGGTCTGGAGCGCCGTGACGCGCTCCTCCAGCTCGGCGGCGGCGCGTTCGCTGTCGGCGGCGGCGGTGTGCAGGGCGCGCACCAGCGCGGCGGCGGCCCGGCCGCGGGCGGCCAGGGCAGGCGCGGCGTCGCGCTCGGCCTCGCGGATGGCGGCGGCGACCCGGGCCGAGCGGTCGGCGGCGGCGCGGTGGGCGAGCACGGTCTCGGCGGCCTGCCAGGCGGCGTGCAGGGTACGGGCCTCGGTGAGCTCGCGGCGCTGGGCGGCGGTGGCCCGCTCGGCGGCGGCGAGGGCCAACGAGGCGTGCCGGTAGGCCAGTTCGGCGGTGGTGCGGGAGGCGCGGGCGCGGACGGCCTCGGCCCCGGTGACCGTGGCGGCCGCCTCCCCCACGCGGTCGGCGAGCTCGGCGGCGCGGGCCCGCTCCCGGTCGCCGCGGGCGCCCAGGCGCGTGGCCAGGGCGCGGGTGCGGCGCTCGGCGGCGGTGTGCACGGCGCGGGCGGCGTCGCGCTCGGCGGCGGCCTCGGTGATGCGGGTGAGCAGGTCGAGGGAGCCGGCGGTGAAGTCCCGCTCGGCGGCGAGTTCGGCCCGCCGACCCAGCTTGTGGGTGAAGCCGTGCACGAGGTCGGCCAGGCCGTCGGTGTCCCGGGTGTCGGTGACGGCGCGGAGCAGCAGGTCGGTGAAGTCCGAGTCGTTCTTGACGGCGAACAGGCCGGCGGCCTCGCCCTCGTCGGCATTCATCTCGCGCTGGTAGCGGAAGAGTTCGGGGTCGAGGCCGAGGCGCCCGAGGTGGTCCACCCAGCGCTCGTGGACCTCCTCCCAGACGACGTCGAGGTTGGGGTAGGCGCGGCCGGTCTCGGTGAGGACGTCCCGGAAGCCCTTCATGGTGCGGCGGCGGCCCCGGGCGCCGGAGGTGCCGTCCTGGCCGGGGCCGGGGCGCAGCGCGGTGGACTCGGCGACGGGCAGGGAGTCCAGGCTCATGCCGGGGCCGGGCCGGAACGAGTACCACGCCTCGGCGAACTTACGGGGGTCGCTGGAGACCTGCCGGCCGCGCCACTCGCTGACCTTGCCGACGACGACCGTCTCGCCGGTGACGGTGTGCTGCCACTCCAGGGCGACGTGGCCGCAGTCGTCGGCGAGGAGGAACTTGCGCAGCACGCCGGAGCTGGCGCCGCCCAGGGTGTTGCGGTGGCCGGGGAGCATGACCGAGAAGATGAGCTTGAGCAGCACGGACTTGCCGCCGCCGTTCTCCAGGAAGAGCACCCCGGCGGGCGCCGGGCGGCGCGGCGGGCCGACGGGCTCGTCCTCGAAGAAGTCCGCCTGGGCGGGCGCCGGCCGGGGCACCGGGGCGCCGACGCCGCGCAGGTCGAGCACGGTGTCGGCGTACCGGGCGCCGGCCGGCCCGATGGAGTAGAGGCGGATCCGGGAGAGCTCGTACATGGCGGGTCTTCCGTGGACGGTGGCGGGTGTGGGTCAGTGGTCGTGGAACGGCAGGCCGGCGCCGTCCACCAGGTCGAGGGCGCCGTCCTCGTCGGGCGGCAGCAGAGTGGCACCGCCGTCGCCGACCGGGACGACGCCGAGGGCCAGCAGCTCGGACATGGCGGCACCGGCCGCCATGTCGCGCACCTGCAACTGGTAACGCGCGGTGGTGCGGTAGGTGCCGCCGGCCTCGTCGCCGGTGCGCTGGAGGAAGCCGGAGTCGGCGAGGAAGGCGACGGCCTTGCCGACGATGCCGAGGGTCGAACCGGCCAGCCGGCGGGCGTCCTTGGTGGCGCCGGTGGCGCTGCGCCGGGCGTAGACGCGCCAGGCCGCCTCCAGGCCGGGGGCCTCGGTGGCCGGGTCGGTGTTCTCGCCGTGCTCGGCGGCTCTCTCCGCGAGGCGGCGGCACGCCTGGCGGACGAACGCCTCGACGCCGTTGACCGTGATCCGGCCCAGGTAGCCGTCGTCGGCGAGGTCGGCCGGGCGGGGGAACGCAAGGGCGGCGACGGCGAGATGGGCCAGCCCGTGCAGGAAGCGGTCGGCGGGGTCGGCGGTGGCGCGGCGCGCGTACTCGCCCATGCGGACGGCGAACACGGAGTCCTCGCCGGCGGCCAGGGCCATGCCCGCGCGGGGGGAGACCTCCAGGACGACCAGGCCGAGGCCGGTGGCGACGGCGTCGGCGAGCCGGCCGAAGGCGGGCTCCTCCTGGTAGCGCCGCAGCAGCGCGGCGTACTCGGCGTCGCGGGCGGGCGCCAGCTTGGGCTGGAGGCCGAGGGAGACCAGCCGGGCGGCGTCGGCGGCGTCGGCCGGGGTCACCGCCGCGCTCGCGCGTTGCTCCTGGGCCGGCGGGTCGGCGAAGTCGGTCACGGCGCCTCCTCGTTGACGTCCCGGGCGGGGCCCAGCAGGGCGGTGCCGACGATGAGGTCGGCGCCGCCGAACTGGTCGTCGTCCAGCTCGGTGCCGTCGTCCACGGCGAACAGCAGCCGCGGCTCGCCCTGCCGGTGGGCGGTGCCCACCGGGGGGCTGGCGGCGTGCACGGCGAGCAGGGCGACGAGATGGGGCAGGTCGGGGTCGGCGCGGCGGGCGTCGGCGAGCAGGCCGGAGAGGCGGCGCGGGGCGTCCTCCGGGAGCTGGAGCAGCTCCAGGGCGGCGGCGACCTGCTCCTCGCTGAAGCGGCTGTCGTCGGGGGTGGCCACGAGGTCGGGCTCGGGCAGCTCGGCACCCAGGTGCTCGCGGGGCGGCGGCGGGGTGAGCAGCAGCTCGGCGAGGTCGGCCAGGCGCACCGCGGTCGGCGGGCGGGGGCCGGTGCCGCGGGCGAAGAACGCGTCGGTGACGCGGGTGGCGCGCTCGACGGGCAGCGGCAGCAGCGGGACCAGGAGCTGGCCGTAGAGGTCGGTACCGGCGCGGGCGGCGGCCGGCTGGAACGCCTGCCGGTCCTGCTCGGCGCGGAAGAGCGGGCCGGCCTCCAGCAGCCGGGTCTGGAGCTGGGTGTGCCGGCGGATGCAGTCCTTGACGATGTCGACCAACTCGGCGGCGCGCAGCTTGTGTCCGGTGTCGGTGGCCTCGTCGCGGGCGCGGCGGATGTTGGTGAGGATCGCGTTCTCGTGGCGGTAGCGGTCGGCGATGTGGTCCAGCGCCTCGCTGATCATGTCCGGGACGGCGTGCAGCCAGTCGACGGCGCGGACGTTGCGCCGGGTGGCCTCCAGGGTGCGGCGCAGGGTCTCGGCGTACTGGACGGTGCGATAGCGGGCCTGCTCGGCGGCGAGCTGGGCGTCGGCCAGCCGGCCGCGGCTGATGAGCACGTCGAGCTTGACCTCGGCGGCGATCTGGGCGCTGGTGACGTCGGTGTCGAGGGCGCCGACCAGGACGTTGACCGCCTCGTCGGTGGTGCGCAGGTACACCCCGCCGCCGGGGCCGGGGACCTCCTCGATGAGCTTGAAGTCGTAGTCCCGGCGGACGTAGGAGCCGTCGGGCCCGAACGTGCCGTAGACGGCGCGGAAGCCGCGGTCGACGCTGCCGACGTTGATCAGGCTGTCCAGCACCCAGCGGGCGACGCGCTCGTGCTCGGCGGCGGGGCGGCGCGGGGCCTGGGCGGCGACGCGGGGCAGCAGCCGGGCGACGACCTGCTCGTGGTCGGCGCCGGTGTCGAAGTCCATGCTGAGGGTGACCAGGTCGATGGCGGCCAGCGCGACCTCGGCCATGGCGTAAGTGCCGTACTCCCCCGCCAGGTTGGCCTTGCGGGAGTCGAGGTCGTGCAGCGGCGCGGTGCAGGCCAGCGCGCGCAGCCGCCGGGCGAGCCCCTCGTCGGCGGCGGGGCCGGGGGCGGGCCGGGCGGCGGCCGGAGAGCTGGTCGCCTGGGGTGGTGCGGTCACGGGGCACACCTTAGGACCTGGCACCGACAGCGCTCGATTCGGCACGGATGCGGCTGTTGTGCCACGGCCGGATCCGGCCACGCGGCGGGCGTTCGGAGCGGGGTCAGCGCGGTGCCCGGGCGCGGGGCGGCATGCGGGCCAGGAGGAGGGCGACGTCGTCCTCGGGCGTGGTCCTGCCCAGCCCGTGCAGCAGGGCGTCGCAGGTCTCCTCCAACGGCCGTGGCGGGCCCGCCAGGACGCGGAGCACGGCGTCGAGCCCGGCGTCGATCGGCGCCCCGCGTTCCTCCACCAGGCCGTCGGTGAACAGCGCGAGGGTGGAGCCCGCGGCCAGCCTGCGGCGTTCGGTGGTGAACGGCTGGCCGCCGACGCCCAGCGGCACGGCGCTGTCCAGTTCGAGGAGGTGGGCGGTGCCGTCGGGGCCGACGAGCGCCGGGGGCAGGTGGCCGGCGCTGGACAGTTCGCACCAGCCGTCGCGGGGATCGCACACGGCGTAGACGCAGGTGGCGATCGCGTCGCCGAGGAAGGTGGCGATGTCGTCGAGGTGGCCGAGGAGTTCGCCGGGCGGCAGGTCGAGCCGGGCCAGCGCGCGGATGGTGGAGCGCAACTGGCCCATGATGGCGGCGGCCCGGACGCCCTTGCCCATCACATCGCCGACGACCAGCCCGATCCGGCCGTCGGCGAGCCGCAGCACGTCAAACCAGTCGCCGCCGACCTCGTGCACGGCCGGCCGGTAGCGGCAGGCGATGTCCAGGCCGCCGTGGCCGCCGGTCAGCCGGGGCAGCAGGCTGTGCTGGAGGGTGAGGGCGATGGCGCGTTCGCGGCCGTAGAGGCGGGCGTTGTCCACGCTGACGGCGGCTCGCGCCGCCAGTTCGGTGGCGAGGGAGAGGTCCTGTTGGTCGAACGGGCGGGGGTTGCCGGCGCGCAGGAGGCCGAGGGTGCCCAGCACCTCGCCGCGGGCGACGAGCGGGACTGTGAGAGCGGAGTGGACTCCGATGTCCCGGAACACCGCGGCCGCCTCGTCGTCGCGGGCGAGGTCGCACAGCGCGGCGGCGTCGGCCCGGGGCAGCAGGACGGGGCGGGCCTGCCGGACGCAGCGGGTGAGGACGTGGTCGGGCCCGTGGGAGGTGGGCTCGCCGATGCGGTAGGCGGCGCGCCCGGCGTCGAAGCCGCCGCCGGCGATCACGGCGAGGGTGCGGAAGCGGGCGGCCCCGGCCGGGGGTGCGGCGGGCGCGCTCTCGCCGCCGAGCACCGGGTCGAGGATGTCGACGGCGGCGAGGTCGGCCAGGCGGGGGACGACGACCTCGGCCAGTTCGCGGGCGGTGCGCGGGAGGTCCAGGGTGGTGCCGACGCGGGTGCCGGAGTCGGCGATGACGGCGAGCCGTTCGCGGGCGGCGGCCACCTCGGCGTTCGCGCGCTGCCGTTCGGTGACGTCGATGGCCGAGGCGGCGACGCCGATGGTGCGGCCGGCGGGGTCGTCCACGCGGTAGTAGGAGACGGACCAGACGTGGTCGTGTCCGGGGTCGGCGGGGGTGCGGCCGGTGGTGCGGTGGTCGAGCAGCGGTTCGCCGGTGGCCATGACGTGCCGGATGGCGGACTCCACGTCGCGCACGTCGGTGTCGCCGAGGACTTCGCCGAAGCGGCGGCCGAGCAGCGCGTCGGCCGGGATCCCGTTGAGCCGTTCCAGAGCCGGGTTGACGCGCAGCCAGCGAAGCTCGGTGTCGAACAGGGCGAGGCCGATGGGCGATTGGTTGATGAGGCTGGCGGACATGGCGAGGTCGGTCTCCAGCCGGCGCACGGTGGTCGTGTCGGCGGCGTGCGCGAGGATGCGGGCGGCGCCGTCCGGGTCGGTCAGCCGTCGGCTGCGGATCTCCACCTGGAGCGTGGTGCCGTCCGCGCGCAGGGCGGGAAGCACGCCGGCCCAGGAGGGGCCGGCCCAGGTCCGCTCGAACCAGCCGCGCACGGCCCGGCGCAGCCGTGCGGGGACGAGCAGCGACTCCGCGGGCTCGCCCAGCACGCGGTCGGCGGGGTGGCCGAACAGCCGCTCGGCCTCCGGGCTCCACAGGACGACGTGCCCGGCGCCGTCGAGGACGAAGACCGCGAGCCGGACCTCGTCGAGCAGGCTGCCGGGTGCAGGTACGGCCACCGTCGCGGCGGTGGCGGATTCGGGCGGCACGGGCGTTCCTCAGCCCCGGTCGAGCAGTTGCTCGGTCCAGATGGTCTTTCCGGTGGTGGTGTAGCGGCTGCCCCAGCGGTGGGCGAGCTGGGCGATGAGGAACAGGCCCCGGCCGCCCTCGTCGGTCGGGCGGGCGCGGCGCAGGTGCGGCTGGGTCTCGCTGGGGTCGGACACCTCGCAGATCAGCGTCTCGTTGCGGATGAGCCGCAGCCCGACGGGGCCGCCGGCGTAGCGGATGGCATTGGTGAGGAGTTCGCTGACGATGAGTTCGGTGGGGAAGGCGTTGCCGGTCAGATCCCAGTCCTTGAGCTGGGTGAGGACGGCGTCGCGGGCCTCGCCGACGATGGCCGGTTCGGCGGGGAACTCCCAGTCGGCGGTGGATCCGTCGGGGAGGGCCTGGACGCGGGCCACCAGCAGCGCCACGTCGTTGGCCGGCGCCCGGCCGGGCAGCAGGGTGTCCAGCACCGACTGGCCGACGGCGGCCGGGGGGCTGCCGGCCGCCAGGCCCTCGGCCACCCGGTCGCGCAGCTCGCCGAGGCGCCGTTCGCGGGCACCGTCGTCGTTCTCGCCGGCGTGCGCGACGAGTTCCTCGCTGAAGAACAGCAGGAGGCTGTCCGGGGGCAGCGGCAGGCGGACGGTTTCGAACGGGTGCCCGCCGGTGCCCAGCGGCGGGCCGGCCTTCAGCGGGACCTGCGCCGGGGGCTCGCCGGGGCGGGCGACGACGGGCGGCACGCGGCTGGCGGCGGCCATGGCGCACTGGCCGGTGACGGGGTCGTAGACGCAGTACAGGCAGGTGGCGCCGACGGCCCCGCCGCGGCTGCCGTCGACGTCGGCCAGCCGGATGGCGAGGTCGTCGAGCCGGGTGAGCAGTTCGTCGGGGGCGAGGTCGAGGTCGGCGAGGGTCTGCACCGCCGTGCGGAGCCGGCCCATGGTGGCCGTGGCGCCCAGGCCGTGGCCGGCCACGTCGCCGATGACGAACGCGACCCGGGTGGAGGACAGCGGGATGACGTCGTACCAGCCGCCGCCGATGCCGGCCGCGGTGCCGGCCGGCACGTAACTGCCCGCGGTGTGGGCGGCGCTGACCTCGAAGACGGGCCGGGGCAGCAGGCTGCGCTGGAGGGTCTCCAGGGTGCGGTGCTCGCGGGTGTAGCGCCGGGCGTTGTCCACGCTGAGGGCGGCCCGGGAGCCGATCTCCTCGGCCAGGTCGGCGTCGGAGCGGGTGAACGGGGGCCGGGTGGCCGCGCGCCACAGGGCGAGGGAGCCGAGGATCTGGCCGCGGGCGCGGAGCGGCAGGACCATCCGGGAGCCGGGCGTGGTGGGCAGCAGTTCCCCGGGGCGCGCGGACTCGCCGGAGGCGTTGTCGAGCGGCCGGGGGCGCAGGGCGGAGACCTCGGCCTCGCGGAGCACGCCACCCTCGTGCCGCAGGTCCTCGGCCACGTTGTCGATGCGGAACGTGGCGCCGTGCCGGGCGACGTCGATGGGCCAGTGGCTGTCGGCGGCGGAGGCGGCGGAGGCGGCGACGCGGCGCAGCGGGGCGCCCTGGAGCACGGGGCCGGGCTCGTCGCCGGTGAGGACGGCGGCGGAGAGGTCCACGGCGGCCAGGTCGGCGAAGTCGGGGACGAGGACGCCGGTCAGCTCCTCGGCGTTGCGGGTGACGTCGAGCGTGGGGCCGATGCGCTGGGCGGCGGTGTGCAGGAGGGCCATCCGGCGGCGGGCCAGGTGCTGTTCGGTGATGTCGGTGAAGACGCTGACGACGCCGAGCAGGCGTTCGCTCTCGTCCTGGAGCTGGAGCGCGGAGACGGCCAGCACGCGGTCCTGGTCGGGGGCCGCCAGCAGCCGGGCGGAGTGCTCCCAGTAGGCGAGGGGTTCGCCGGTGGCGGCGACGCGGCCGAGCTGTTCCAGGATGGCGTCGGCGTCCTCCCTGATCATCAGCTCGTGCAGGGTGGTCGGCTCGGCCAGCGGCGCGGGGAACGGCTGGTCCCGGATGATGGCGGACGGGTCGGAGTTCATGCGGGTGACGCGCAGTTCGGCGTCGTGGATGGCCAGTCCGACCCGGGTCTGGGAAAACAGCGCGCGCAGCATGCCGCGATCCTCCTCCTGGTGGCGGGCGGTCGCCCGGGGGGTGAGGGTCACCAACTGCCGGGGGCCGTGGTCGGCCGCGATGGGCAGGACGTCCAGCCGCACCTCCGCCGTTCCGCCGTCGGCGAGGCGGAGGCTGACGGTGCCATGGCCGGGTTCGCCGAGGTCGGCGAGCTCGTCGAGGTCGGGCCAGGGCGCGGGCCCGGCGAGCAGGTCGGCCAGCCGGCGGCCGTACAGATCGGCGACCGGGCGGCCGGTCAGCCGCTCGCTGCCGGGGGTGCCCGCCACGACCTCGCCGCGTTCGCCGAGCAGCAGGACGACGGCGGCTCCGCCGGGCGGGCCGTCGAGGTCACCGGGGTACGGCATCGCGCTCAACGTTCCTCCCTCGGGCCAGTCCGACACGGCCCTGCTTCCTTCCCACTGTCGCGGACCTCGCGCCGCCCGGCGACTCAGGGAGGGGGCGGCCGGGATGCGGGGCTGGGCCGTTCGGGGTCCAATGGGCGGGGAGTGACGCCCCGGGTCGGGAGGAGGCGCGGCGATGACGGCTCCACGGCGACTGCCGCGGGTTCTGCCGGCCGAGTACCGCGAACGGCTGATGGGAACGGCCCGGGAGGTGTCGTTCGAGGCAGGCCGGCGAATCTTCGAGGAGAAGGGCCGGGCCGACCGGTTCTGGATCATCCGCTCGGGCACGGTGACGCTCGATCTTCGGCTGGGCGGGCCGCGGCCGACGGAGGTGTCCTCCTTGGAGAGCGGGGATCTGCTGGGCTGGTCGTGGCTCTTCCCGCCGTACGAGTGGGACTTCGGGGCGGAGGCGCTGAGCCCGGTGCGGGCGTACGAGTTCGACGGCGCGGAGGTGCAGGCGCTGTGCGACGCAGATCCGGCGTTCGGGTACGCGTTGCTGCGGGTCATCGTCGAGGTCTTGGCGCACCGGGTGCGGGCGGCGCGGACGCAGTTGCTGGACCTGGTGGCGCCGCACGCCGGCCGGCTGTAGGTCGCGGCGCCGGGCCGGGTCAGTCGAGGGATTCCAGGGCGCGCTCCGCCGCCCGCCGGGGTGGGTCCGGCACGCCGGGGAGCGGCGGGCCGGCCGTGGCCAGCAGCGCGGCGCGGGTGGCCTCGCGGGCGGCGCGTTCGAGCCGGTCCTCCGTGCCCGCCAGCCGGTGGCGGGTCTCGGCGGTGGCCAGCCGCAGCAGGCCCGGCAGCAGGTCGGTGGAGCGGGCCAGCACCCAGCGGGTGCCGCGGGTGGCCAGCCATCGGGCGCCGGCCGAACGGCTGGGCGGCGGCTGGTCACAGGCGGCCGGCGGCGGGGGGCCGGCGGCCAGCCCGCGGGCGGCCAGCCGGGCGTGGAACTCCCGGGCCAGCAGCCGGTGGCCGAGCTCGCTGGGGTGCAGCCGGTCCACGCTCCAGGCCGCGCGGTCGGCCGTGAGGGGGTGGTCGGCCAGGTGGACGTGCACCGCGCCATGGCGCAGGGACAGGTGGTGCACCACCTCGTTGAGCGCCTGCATGCGCCGTGCGAGGGGGCGGGTGAGCGCGTGCGGCAGCCGCAGCATGCGCCCCGGGTCGGGCAGGCAGGCGGTGAGGACGACCGCGCCGTCGCCGGTCAGGGTGGCCAGGATGACCTCCAAATCCCGGGCGGCGCGGGTGAGGTCGAACGGGGAGCGCAGCGTGTCGTTCCCGCCGACGATGACCGAGGCGAGGTGCGGGCGGTGCCGCCGCGCGGTGGCGAGCTGCTCGCCGGCCGCGTCGGCGGTGCGGGCGCCGCTGCGCGCCAGGTTGGCCACCAGCACGGGCCGGCCGGGCGGCGGCAGCCCGGCGGCGAGCAGCGGGACGAAGCCGCGCCAGCGCTCGCCGGGCAGCGGGTCGCCCAGGCCCTCGGTGAGGGAGTCGCCGAGGGCGGCGAACCGCAGCGCCTGCCGCCCGGGCCCGGCGCCGCCCGCCTCGGGCGGCGCCGGAACGCCGCTCAGCACGGCTCGCCGCCGTCCGTCGCGGCGGGGAACGGGGTGCGGGACGGGCTGGTGGGGGCCGCGTCGAGCGCGGTGAGGAACGCGTCGACCGCCCGGCTCCACGGGAAGAGCTCGGCCCGCTCCCGGGCCGCCGCGCGGCGGGCGGCCTCCGGGCGGGCCAGCAGGCGCCGCACGCCCTCCGCGAAGGACCGGCCGTCGCCGTCGGCGCTGGTGCCGGCCGTGCCCAGCAGCGCGGGCACCGCGGAACGGGCGCTGGCCACCACCGGGGTGCCGCAGGCCAGCGCCTCCATCGCGGCCAGCCCGAACGTCTCGGCCGGGCCGGGGGCCAGCACGATGTCGGCGGTGGCCTGGAGCACGGCGAGGTCGGCCGGGTCGCCGATGTGGCCGGCGAACACGACGGGCAGCCGCTCGGCGCGGGCGCGTTCGCGCAGCCGGGCGCCCAGCGGGCCCTCACCGGCGATGACCAGCGCCGCGTCCATGCCACCGCGCCGCAGCTCGGCGAGCGTGTCCAGGGCGATCCCGGGCCGCTTCTCGGGCGAGAGCCGGGAGCACATGACCAGGAGCAGCCGGGCGCCGCCGGCCAGTTCGTCGCGCAGCTCCGTGTCGCGCAGCTCCGGGCGGCAGCGGCGCAGGTCCACGCCGAGGGGGGCGCGCACTACATTGCGCGCG
The DNA here is from genome assembly GCF_031845365.1 of Streptomyces litchfieldiae. Classification (NCBI taxonomy): domain Bacteria; kingdom Bacillati; phylum Actinomycetota; class Actinomycetes; order Kitasatosporales; family Streptomycetaceae; genus Streptomyces; species Streptomyces litchfieldiae. Next base: position 122,684 of record NZ_JAVREL010000007.1, on the reverse strand, counting down.
CCGACCCGGCGGAACTCGCGGGCCGCCCACTCGGTGGTGCACACCACGCGCGTGTAGGCGTGCGCGGTGCGGACGTTGAACCGGTCGGCGGCCAGGCGGCACAGCCCGCCCGGCAGGCCCCAGGTGGCCAGCACGCCGTCGACGCTCTCGTGGGAGACCATCACCGCGGGCACCCGGTGCTGCCGGGCCCACTCCCCCGTCCAGCGCAGGGTGGTGCGGTCAGAGACCTCCAGCCGGTCGGGCGCCAGCCGGGCCAGCAGCCGGGCCAGCCGCCGCCGGTCGGTCAGGACGCGGTAGCCGCCGGTGCCGGGGAGCACGCGACCGGGCAGGGTGATCACCCGCCCCTGGCCCGTCATCGCGTCGCCGGCGCTCTCGCCGGGGATGATCAGCACGGGCTCGTGCCCGGCCGCCCGGTAGCCGACGCCCAGCTCACGCAGGGCGGTGCGCAGCCCCCCGGAGGCGGGGGCGACGAAGTTGGCGAGGCGGACGATGCGCAGGCCGTGGTCGGTGCGGGTGCTCACTTGACGGCCACCGCCCGCGCGTCCAGCAGCCGGGCGTAGTGGTCCAGCAGGCGGTCGCCGACGGCCTCCCAGGTGCGGCCCTCGACGGCGGCCCGGCCGGCGCGGGCCAGGGCGCCGCGCAGCGTCGGGTCGTCGCGCAGGGTGCGGACGGCCTCACGCACGGCGGCGGCGTCGCGCGGCTCGACGAGCAGCCCGGTGCGGCCGTGGTCGACCAGGTCCAGCGGACCGCCGACGGCCGGGGCGGCCACCGCCACGCCGCTGGCCTGCGCCTCCTGCACGGTCTGGCAGAACGTCTCGAACGGGCCGGTGTGCACGAACGCGTCCAGCGTCGCGTAGACGCGGGCGAGGTCGTCGCCGGTGCGCCGGCCGAGGAAGTGGGCGCCGGGCAGGGCCGAGCGCAGCATCGTCTCGCTGGGCCCGTCGCCGACCACGACGATCCGCACGCCGGGCAACTGGGCGGCCTCGGCGAGCAGTTCCACGTGCTTCTCCGGGGCGAGCCGGCCGATGTAGCCGACGAGCAGCTCGCCGTTCGGGGCGAGTTCGCGGTGCAGCCCGGGATCGCGCCGGTCCGGCCGGAAGCGTTCGGTGTCCACGCCGCGCGGCCACAGATGGACCCGCGGTATGCCGCGCTCCACGAGCGCCCGCAGCGAGGCGGTGGAGGGCGCCAGCGTCAGGTCGGCCGCGGAGTGCACGGCGCGGATCCGGCGCCAGGCGGCCAGTTCGCCGGCGCCGAGGTAGGTGCGGGCGTAACCGGCGAGGTCGGTCTGGTAGACGGCGACGGCGGGGATGCCGAAACGGGCGGCCACCGCGACACCGCGCACGCCGAGGATGAACGGGCTGGCGAGGTGGACGACGTCCGCGTGGTGGGCGGCCACCGCGGCGGCGAGCTTGCGGCTGGGCAGCGCGACGCGGACCTGGGGATAGCCCGGCAGCGGCAGGGAGGGGATGTGCACGACGGGAGCGGGGCCGTCGTGCGGGACCCGGACGCCGGGCGCCGGGGCGGGGGCGATGACCAGCGGGTGGTGTCCGCGCCGCGCCAGGTGGCGAGCGGTCTGGAGCGCGCAGTGCGCCACACCGTTGATATCGGGGGGGTAGGACTCGGTGATGATGGCGACTCGCATCGGGGAGGTGCGCATACGGCAGTTGTCACCGCCGCCGCTGTTCCCCTGCCCACATCCGTATGTCCGTTCGGGAAACGTCCCATGAGCATCACCACCCGGCCCCGGGCGGCGGCGGGTGGCCGTCGGCTCAGCCCACGGCGCGGTCCGCCAGCCGGCCGCGGACGGCAGTCTGGACCCCGGCGCGCTCGGCCGGATCGGTGGCGAGGCGCCGCAATCGTTCGACGACGCGGCTGTCGACGGTGGTGGCGAAGCGGGCGGCGACCTCGCGAGTGTCCTCCTCGCAGTCCCACAGGCATTCGATGGCGAACCCGGCGGCGAACGAGGGGTCGGTGGCGGCCAGCGCGCGGGCGGCGTGGCCGCGCAGATGGGAGGACGACGTCTCGCGGTAGATGTGGCGCAGCACGGGCGCCGCGCTGGTCACGGCCAGCCGGCCCGCGCCCTCCACCAGGGGCCGCAGCTCCCGGGCGTCGCTGCCGTGGGTGCGCACGGCGCGCAGCAGGGCGGTCAGCACCAGCGGCGCGTCGGAGACCTCGCCGCGCTCGGCCAGCATGGCCGCGGCGCACGCGCCGAGTTCGTCCTGGCGGGGGGCCCAGCGCCTGGCGTGCGCGAGCGCGGCGGGCCCGCGCATGCGGGAGAACGCGGTGACGGCGGAGCGCGCGATGTCCGGGTCCGCCGCGGCGGCGCCGGCCCGGATGAGCGGGAACACCTCGGGGTCGCCGCGCTCGGCCAGGTGCCGCAGGGCCGCCGCCCGCGCCGCGGGCTGGTCGCCGGCGGCGGCGGCCAGCAGCTCCGGGCGGTCCTCGGGCCCGGCGACGGCGGCCAGGCAGCGCGCCGCGGGCGCCTCGCGCCACTGCCGGGGGGTCTGTTCGTAGCCCTCCCGCGCCCAGTCCAGCACGGCCCGGACGCTCCAGCCCGGCTGCGGCCCCGGCGGCCGGAGCTGGCGCTGCCAGCGGTCGAAGTCGCCGTCCTCCAGGGCGCGTTCCAGCCGGGCGCGCTGCCCGGGGCGGGCCGGATCCGCGGCCCAGATGTGCCAGGGGCGCGGTTCGAAGGAGTCGCGGACGGCGGCGGTGAGGGCCGCCTCGCCCTCCTCGGTGGCCGGGAAGCGGGCCAGGATCTCGGGGCCCAGGGCGCGGAGCCCCGCGTCGTCGTCGCGGACCGCGAGCTCGTCCAGGGCCCACCGCCAGTTGGCGCCCTCGATGGCGTAGCGCCGCAGCAGGCGCAGCGCCTCGGCGTTGCCGTAGGAGGCGAGGTGGCCCAGCACCGACAGGGCGAGGCCGGTGCGCTCCTCCTCGTCGCGCAGCGCGTCCTCCGGGTCGGCGAGGTGGGCGGCGATGCCGTCGAGGCCGGCGTCGAGCTCGACGTAGAGCCGGGCGTAGTACAGCGAGCGGTGCTCCAGCCGCCAGTCCTGGCGTGGGTCGTGCAGCACGCACTGCTCCAGGGCGGCGACGGCCTGCGCCCTGGGAGCCGCGAGGGCGTGCAGCCACCCGTCGCCGCGCCCTCGCTGGAGGAGCCCGAGAAGGGACCCGCTGGGCGCTATGCCTGTTTCGATGGGACTGGCGAACATATGAGTCAGCATCCGGTGCGTCGGGTCCCCTGGCAACGGGATTTCCGTTGGGCGGCTCCTTGCCGGTGACAGCCGTTCTACACCTCCCGAACCGCATCGGTCGCCCCCGGGCGGCTGAATCTCTTACGGAGCGGGGAAGGCTGTGCAACAGTCTGGAGTCGTCCGCGCAGACCGCTCCGGCCTGTCAGGCTTCATCGCGCCGTATCGGGGACCAGCCATGCTCTCCTCCCAAAACCCTGAACATCCCGCGAACGACGTTCCCGCGGGGGCGACTCTCGACGACCTCATCGCGCGGGCCCGCCGGCTGCGCGACGAGCTGAACGCCGCGCGGCTCGGCGAGTCCCCGGCCGGGGCCGGGCACGGGATACGGCAGGCCGTGTGGTCCCTGGCCGCGCACCGGCTGGGGGACGTCGGGGAGCTGCTGGACCAGCTCCGGGACGCCCCGGCGCCCGAGGGGCGCGCGCGGCTGGGGATGCGGATCGGCAGCGCCGAGTGGAACCTCCTGACCGACGGGGTCGAGTGGTCCGAGGAGATGTTCTCGATCTTCGGCAGGCCGGTCCAGGACGGGCCGCTCACCCTGGACCAACTGCCGTCCTGCCTGCCCGCCGAGGACCAGCCGACGCTGACCGCGGCCGTCACCGGCTGCCTGGTCGACGGGCAGCCGATGGACTGCGAGTTCCGGGTGATCCGGCCGGACGGCTCGCGGCGCACCGTGCAGATGGCGGGCGAGCCCATCGTCGACGAGGCCGGCGGCACGGTGGCGATGTGGGCCATGATCCGCGACGTGAGCGAGCTGCGCCGCAGCGCGACGGCGGCCGGCCGCGAGGAGGCCCGCGCGGAGGACGAGCTGCGGCGCCACCGCGGCCTCGCCCGGGCGGGGCTGGCGATCGAACTGGAGGACTCTGCGCTGGCGCCCTGGCTGGGCTCGCCCGAGCCCGGGCGCGCGAAGGGCCTGCCCGGCTCGCTGGAGCTGGCCGCCCGGTATCTGCCGGCCCGGCCCGGCGCGCCGATGAGCGGCAAGTGGTACGACGCGCTGGAACTGCCGGACGGCGGCTTCGTGCTCAGCGTGGGCGACCTCTCCGGCCGGGGCCCGGCCGCCGCGGCCGGCACGGCCACCGCGCTGGGCGCGATCCGCGGCATCGCGCTGACCGGCACCGAGCCGGGCACGCTGCTCGGCCATCTGAACCAGCTTCTCGACCGCGGCGTGCATCCGATTCTGGCCAGCGCGCTGTGCTGCCGCTACGAACCGGACGGCGGGCTGCTGACCTGGGCCCAGGCCGGGCACCCGGCGCCACTGCTGTGCCGGGGCGGCACCGGATGGGCGCTGCCCCGGCCTGCCGGGCCGCTCCTCGGCGCGGTCACGGACGCCGGCTATGCCCAGCGGGCCGACCGGCTGGAGCCCGGCGATGTGCTGGTGCTCCACACGGATGGTCTGTTTTCGGACATCCCCCCGGACGGCCGGTCCGGCCACGGCGGCGATCTGCGGCTGATCGGGCTGGCGCCCCGGCTGACGTCCGCCGACAGCGCGCTGGAATGCCTGCGCGTGGTGCTGGACGAGTGCGGCGAAGCGGGGCGCGAGGACGACGCCTGCGTGCTGGTGGCGCGCGTCAGGCGCTGACGCGCGCCGGCCGGGGCGGTGCCGTCCGTCCGTGCCGCTCCCTCGTCCGGCACGGACGGACGGCGGGCCCCGTGCCCCTCACACGAGGCGGGCGGCGCCGGGCGGCGCGGCGGCCGACGCCCGGGCGGGCATGGCCTGTTCGATCTGCTCCCGCAGGTCGGCGATGCCCGGGTACTCCGCGTAAATGCCGGTGAGCCGGTACATCTCGCGCAGCCGGTCCCAGGTCCGGTGCGAGGAGTTCTCCCCTATGGCGGCCAGCGCCAGCCGGGCGTAACGGTCGGCCTGGTCCGGGTCGTCGGCGATGAAGCAGGCCGAGGCCAGGGTGATCTGGTCGAAGATCCGGGACCGCTGGCGTTCGTCCACCCGCAGGGCCAGCGCCCGGCGGGCGTGCCGGCCGGCCGAACGGGCCGCCGACGGGTCGTGCTCGGCGAGCGTGCGGTAGGCCAGGGCCTGCATGCCGTGCAGGTCGGCCTCGTCGAACATCTGCATCCAGCTCGGCGGCGGAACCTCCGCCCGGTCGGAGACGAACAGCTCCTCGGCCTCGCCCAGCAGCCGCCGCATCGCCTGGCCGTGGCCCATGGACGCCTGGGCCCAGGCCTCGATCGTGCACAGCATGGCCCGGGTGCGCGGCAGCGCCTCCTCGCCCATGCCGGACCGGGCCAACTGCATCAGGTCCAGCGCGTCGTCGGGGCGCCCCAGATGCACCATCTGGCGGGCGGCGCGCGACAGCGCCTCCCCGGCACGCGGCCGGTCGCCGCCCTCCCGGGCGGCGTGCGCGGCGATGACGAAGTACTTCTGGGCCGTGGGCTCCATGCCCACGTCGTGGGACATCCACCCGGCCAGCACCGCGAGGTTGGCCGCGACGCCCCACAACCGCCGCTGGAGGTGCGGCGGATGCCGGTAGGCCAGCATGCCGCCGACCTCGTTGAGCTGGCCGACCACGGCCTTGCGTTGCAGCCCGCCGCCCCGGGAGGCGTCCCAGGCCCGGAAGATCTCGACCGAGTGCTCCAGGGCCTCGATCTCCTCGGAACCGATGGGGGCCGCCTCGTACCGGTCCAGACCGGCCGGGTCGTCTGAGGATGTTGAGTCGTCGGGGGCGGCGTGCCGGGCCGGGGCGGCCCGGAGCCAGTCGTGCATGGCGTCGCTGAGTGCTGAGCCTGCGGCGAGCGCGGCGCCCGCGCCCACCATGCCGCGTCGGTTGAGCATGAGGTCCATTCCCGTGAATTCGGTGAGGACCGCGGCAGTCCGCCGGGGCGGCCACGGCAGTCCGTGGAGGGACGGCCTGTTCCCCGCGTGCCCGGGTCGGCGCAACCCGAGGTCCTCGGTGGTCACGACACGGCCGAGTCGCTCGGTGAACAGGGTCGCCAGCACCTCGGGCACCGGATCGCGCGGCGTCTCCCCCACGTCGATCCACCGCCGCACCCGCGAGGTGTCCGTGGCCAGTTGAGGATGGCCCTGAGCAGCCGCCTGGCGGTTCACCAGCCGGGCGAGTTCCCCCTTGGACCACCCCGTCAGCCGGAACAGATCGGCGAGTCGGGTGTTGGATCTTCTGCTCACGTCAAGCCCCCAGGATCTCGGCTGAGTTGACAGTAACCGCCACGCAACGCCCGTATGACGATTCGCCATGGTTCGCCATGCCTCGCCACATGGTGTGCCACCCGTGAAAGGCGGTGGTGTAGACACCGCGCCACCCCGGTCCGGTGCCCCCGGCACTTCCCCAGGGTGTACGGGCCGTCCGGTCCGGGGGGCGCCGTGAACCTTCCGGCACACGAAGGGACCATGCCCACCCATGTATTCAGCACCCTCCCCCGTGATCACCCGGCAGCGTCCGCGGCTGGGTGGCCAGCCCGGCGGCACGCCCGGCGGCGCGGACGAGCGGGCCCGCCGGCCCCGCCGGAGCGGCCCGCCGCCCACGGCAGCGGCCCGGCTGGACCTCTCGGGCGCGCGAGGGGAACGGCTGCGCGCCGCGCTGTCCGCCGTGCACGAGATCTGTCCGGAGTTCGGCCCGGTGCAGGTCCTGCGCGACGACGCGCACCGCGTGGCGCTCGTCGGGATGACCGGCCGGCGCGCGGTGGTGGCCAAGTGCCTGCTGGACCCCTCGGGGTCCTCGGCCGCCCTCTTCAAGCAGGAGATAGCGGCGCACCGCTGTTTCCTGCGGCACCGGCCGCCGGTGCGCGTGCCGCGGCTGATCGCGGACGACCCCTACGGCCTCGTACTCATCACGGAGTTCATCCCCGGCCGCCCGGCGGCCGGGCCACGGTATCCCGCGATCCCGCCGTCCGCCGCCGATCTGCGGGCGACGCTGCACGCGGTGCACCGGCTCAACTGCTGGCGGCCACCGGCCGAGGAGCTGCCCGAGGCGATCAACTACCCGGCGCGGGTGGCTCGTTACCACGCGCTGGGGCTGCTCACCGACCGGGATGTCAGCGATCTCCAGGTGCTGCTGCACGGGCTGCGCGCCCGCGGGCGGCAGGAGCTGCCCCGGCAGGTGAACCACGGCGGAACGCTGCTGGCCGATGTCCTGCTGTCGCCGACCGGCCCGGTGCTGACCGGCTGGGAGGCGGCCGGCTGGTATCTGCCGGGCTATGACCTGGCGACGCTGTGGACCTCGCTGCGGGACGCGCCCGCGACGCGGCGGCAGGTCAGCCAGACCGCCCAGGCCGCGGGACCGCTGGAGCGGGACGCGTTCCTGGTGAACCTCATGCTCGTGCTGACCCGGGAGATCCGGCTGTGCGAGGACGCGGTGCAGCAGGCGATGCGCCGCCCCGAGTCCGTCCCGCCCCCCACCGGGGAGGACGGGGGCGCCGGGCGGCTGTCCTACGGCGAGGAACGCCGCCGGCTGCTGCGCCGGCTGCACGACGACTGGGCGCTGACCCGCCGCGCGGTGCGCGCGGCGGTGGGCACCAGGTGACCGGGCGGCGGGCGGGGGCCGTGCGGACGACCCCGGGCAGGCCCGCCGCCACCCGCGTCAGCGCTGGAACATCTCGGCGGGCAGCGGCTTCAGAAGCTGGTACAGCTCGTCGGTGATGGGCCGGTCCCAGCTCGCGATGGTGACCAGCACGCCGTCGCTGCGGTCGAACTGAACGCAGGCGATCCGGCCTTCGGTACAGGTGATCCGGCGCACGATGAGGAGATTCCCGTCGTGCATCACCGGGACCTCCTCCGAGCCGGTCGCCCGCACCTCCTCGTCCATCTCCAGCGCCAGCAGCAGTTGGTGGACCTCGAAGGGCACCTCTCCGTCGGCCACGTCGCGGGCGGGCGAGCCCTCCGGCAGGTTCCCGATGACCATCGCCGGGCCCCGGCCGCCGAACAGGTCGTAGCGCAGCACGACTCCCTGGCAGCTCCCGTCGGGCGCCGGCAGCAGCCCGGCGCCCAGCACGCCCGGCCAGTCGCCCGGGTCCATGGCCAGCACGTCGAAGTCGGGCCCGGCGGGGGAAGCGGCGTTGCGGCGGCGGAGAAACGACATGCCGCAATGGTACGTGGGGCGCGTTCAGCCCTCGGTCCCCTCACGCTCCCGCAGAGTGGCCACCTGGCGGTAGAGCTCGACGGCCTCGCCGGAACGGCCCAGTTGCTCCAGGCAGTGGGCCTCGTCGTTGCGGCTGGTCAGCGCATCCGGGTGGCCCGGGCCGAGCACCCGCTCCCGCGCCTGCCTGACCTGCCGGTACTCCGCCAGCGCGGCGTCCCAGCGGCCCAGCCAGCCCAGCGCGACGGCGATCTCGCGGTGGCTGACCAGGGTGTCGGGGTGGTCGGGACCCAGGACCTGGCCGCGGATGCCCCACACCTGCCGGGCCTCCGCCAGCGCCTCCTCCCAGCGGCCGAGCCGGCCGAGGCTGATGCCCCGGCCGTGCCGGGCGCGCAGCGTCTCGGGGTGGGTGGGGCCCTGGGCGCGGGTCCTGGCCTCGGCCAGCTCCGTGTACAGCCGCAGCGCCTCGGCGGGGCGGCCGAGCCGGCCGAGGCTGATGCCGGTCTCGTAGCGGGCGTCGAGCGTCGCGGGGTGGTCGGCGCCGAGGACTCCGGCGCGCGCCTCGGCCACCCGCCGGTGGCCCTCCAGCGCCTCCTCCCAGCGGCCGAGGCGGCCCAACGCGTAGGCCGTCTCGTACCGGCTGTCCAGGGTGTCCGGATGGTCCTCGCCGAGGGCGCGCTCCCGTTCCGCGGCGACCGCGCGGTGCACGTCGCACGCCTCCTCCCAGCGGCCGAGCCGGCCCAGGCTCAGGCCGGCGCGGTGGCGGCTGGCCAGCACCGCCAGGTACTCGGGGGCCGGGCCGCGGCGCTCGGCCGGGGGCCGGACCAGGGTCGCGGGGGCCAGGCCCGTCGTCCACTGGCCGGTGAGGCCGGCGGACCGGTCGGGCGGCGGCAGCCGCAGCGACCAGGAGCCGCTGGCGCGGGAGCCCGCGCGCATGCCGCGGGTCCACTCCGGCAGCCGCTCGGGCGGCCGGGGCGCCGGCATCCGCAGGGCGGTGGTGTCCCGGCGCCAGGCCGCGACCATCTCCCGGGCGAACGCGGCGGGGTCCCGGGGGCGGTCCTCGGGGTCCTTGGCCAGCAGGGCGAGGATGAACGCCTCCATTTCCTCGGGCAGTTCGGGCCGGCGGACGCGCGGCGGCTCGGGGGGCGTGTCGCGGTGCCCGAGGAGGATGGCCCAGGGGTCGCCGAGGTCGAACGGCGGGGCGCCGGTGGCGATTTCGTACAGGACGCAGCCGAACGAGTAGAGGTCGCTGCGGTGGTCCACGGTGAGCCCGGCGATCTGCTCGGGCGACATGTAGTGCGGGGTGCCGACGGCCATGCCGGCGCTGGTCAGCTTGGCGCTGAGGCCGATGTCGTGGGCGAGCCGGGCGATGCCGAAGTCGCAGATCTTGACGGTGCCGTCGGCGAGCCGCATCACGTTGGCGGGCTTCAGGTCCCGGTGCACGATGCCCTGTTCGTGGGTGTAGGCGAGGGCGGCGGCGACCTGGTCGGCGACGTCCGCCACCTCGGCCACGGGGAGCGGCTCGGGTCTGCGCGCGCTGAGCAGCTCGCTGAGATTGCGGCCGTCGAGCAGCTCCATCACCAGATAGAGCACGCCGTCGGATTCGCCGAAGTCGTGCACGACGGTGACCCCCCGGTGCTGGAGTCCGGCGGCCACCCGCGCCTCGCGGCGGAACCGTTCGCGCAGCACTCGGAGGAACGACTCCTCCTGCCGCGTGCCCAGCGGCTTGAGGCACTTCACCGCGACCCGCCGGTCCAGCGCCTCGTCACGGGCACGCCACACCTCGCCCATCCCACCGCGCCCGATCAGTTCGAGCAGTTGGTAGCGGCCGTGGATCAGAGCGTGTTCCGCCATCGCCCGTCTCTCGCCCCCGTCATCCGTGCCTGTCGCGCCCCCACCGTCCCCAGTATGGCTTCCTGCCGGGGACGTACTTATGCCAATCGGCGGGAAAGAGGAACTTTCCACCGTCGTATGCGCATTCGATCGCGAGCGGGCGCGGCGATGAAGTTCACCACGGAATGGCGATGCCCGTTCCGCTCCTCCGTAAGCCATTCGCTACCATGCGCGCCATGGTTGCGATATATGCAACGCCCATCGACGCGGTCTGCCTCGGCGAGACGATGGCCCAGGTAACGCCGGAGCCCGGGGGCCGCCTCGACGGCCGCTCGGCGATGACCCTGCGGTCGGCGGGCGCCGAGTCGAACGTCGCCGTCAACCTCGCTCGGCTCGGGCACCGGGCGGCGTGGTGCGGCCGGGTGGGCGCGGACCCGCTGGGCGAGCTGGTGGTCGGCGAGGTGGCCGCCGCCGGGGTGGATGTCTCCCTGGTGGGCCGCGACGAACGCCGCCCGACCGGGGTGTACTTCAAGGACCCCGCGCCGTCCGGGAGTTCGGTGTACTACTACCGGGCGGGCTCGGCCGCCGCCGCGATGGGGCCGGAGACGGCCGCGTCGGTGGTGGCGGCGCGGCCCCGGGTGGTGCATCTGAGCGGCATCACCCCGGCGCTGTCCGACGGCTGCCGCCGGCTGGTCGAGCACCTGCTGCTGGAACGGCCCGTGTCCGGCGCCGTGGTCAGCTTCGACGTCAACCACCGTCCCGCGCTGTGGGATGGCCCGGCCGGGCCCGAGCTGCTGCGCCTGGCGCGGGCGGCGGACGTGGTGTTCGTCGGCCTCGACGAGGCGGCGCGGCTGTGGCCGGTGGCCACGGCGGAGGAGGTGCGCGAGCTGATCGGCGCCCCGGTGTGCCTGGTGGTCAAGGACGGCGGCACGGAGGCCACCTCCTTCGACGGGGAGACCGTGGCGCGCGAGCCGGCGCCGCCGGTGGACATCGTCGAACCGGTGGGCGCGGGCGACGCGTTCGCGGCCGGCTGGCTCAGCGGGCTGCTGCGCGGGCTCGGGCACGCGGCCCGGCTGCGGCTGGGCCACCTGGTGGCGGGCGCCGCGCTGGGCAGCACCGGCGACCACGCGCCGCTGCCGGACGAGGAAGAGATCCGGCGGCGGATCGGCGTCCCGCCACAGCAGTGGGCGGCGGGCCCGGCCCGGGCCGGGGAGGGCTGAGCGGTGTCGCAGACCGTGGGCCGGGCGCTGGAGATCGTCGGCTTCATCGCGGAACGGCCCCGCTCGCTGGGCGAGACGGCGGACCGGCTGGGCGTGCACAAGTCGACGGCGCTGCGGCTGCTGCGGACGCTGGAGGCCGACGGGTTCGCCCGCAAGCGGCCCGACGGCAGGTACGCGGTGGGGCTGCGCGTGATCGCGCTGGCGCGGCAGGTGCTCGACCAATTGGACATCCGCGACGTGGCGCGTCCCCATCTGGCCGGGCTCTCCGAGCGCGTGGAGCACACCGTGCACCTGGCGGCGCTGCTGGACGGCGAGATCGTCTACGTGGACAAGGTGGACGGCGCGGGACCGGCCCGGCTGCGGTCACGCGTCGGCCGGCCCGCGGTGCTGCACACGGCGGCGGTCGCCAAGGTGATCCTGGCGCATCTCGAACCGCCGCTGCGGGAGCGGCTGCTGGCGAAGGTCACCTACCGGCCGGCCACCCCCGCGACCCTCACCACGCCGGAGGCGCTGCGCCGGGAGCTGGCGCTGGTGGCCGGGCGGGGCTGGGCCGAGGACGACGCGGAGGGCGAGCCGGGCGTCGCCTGCGTGGCGCTGCCCGTGCGCGACGCCGGCGGGCGGGTGCGGGCGGGGCTGTCGGTGACGTCGCTGGCGGCGGTGACACCGCTGCCGCGGCTGCGCGAGGCGCTGCCCGAACTGCGGGCGGCGGCCGGGCGGATCTCGCGGGAGCTGGGGTGGGGCGGAGATGTCCCGCCCGAGACGGACGGGGCGGCGCACACAGGAGGAACGCCATGACCGACTTCTTCGAACGGGCCTTCGCGGCCGGCCCCGTGATGGGCATCTTCCGCGGGTACGACCCCGGGCGCACGGTGGAGATGTGCCATCGGGCCTGGGAGCTGGGCATCGACCTGGTCGAGGTCCCGGTGCAGGATCCGTCGGCGGTGCCCTCGCTGACGGCGGCCGTCGCCGCGGCCCGGGAGCGGGGCAAGGTCGTCGGCGCGGGCACGGTCACCTCGGTGGAGCAGGTGCGCGAAGTGGCGCTGGCGGGCGCCGCGTTCACCGTCGCGCCGGGTCTGCTGCCCGAGGTCGCCGCGGCCTGCGCGGACCGGGAGCTGCCGCATCTGCCGGGGGTGGCCACCGCGACGGAGATCAGCCGGGCGCGGGCGCTGGGGCTGCACTGGCTGAAGGCGTTCCCGGCCGCGCAGTTGGGGGCGGACTGGATCCGGGCCCAGCGCGGCCCGTTCCCGGATGTGGAGTTCGTGGCGACGGGCGGGCTGGACGCGCGCAACGCGGGCGCGTTCCTGGCGGCGGGCTGCCGCGGCGTCGCGGTGGGCTCGGCACTCGCCGACCCGGACCAACTGCCGCTGCTGGCCGGGCTGATGGGGGGCACGGCCTAGCTTCCCGGCCCCGTCCCGTCTCGGCGAGACGCCGGACGGAACGGGACGGAACGGGACGGCGCCGGGTCAGCGCGGGCGGAGCCGCAGGCCGTGCATGCCGCCGTCGACCGCGAGGTCGGTGCCGGTGGTGGCGCCCGACAGAGGACTGGCCAGGTGGGCGATGGCCGCCGCGACCTCCTCGGGGGCGACGAGGCGGCCGGTGGGCTGGCGCGCCTCCAGCGCGGCGCGTTCGGCGGCGGGGTCGGGGGCGGCGGCGAGCAGGCGGCCGATCCAGGGGGTGTCGGCGGTGCCCGGGTTGACGCAGTTCACCCGGATCCCCTCCCCGACGAGGTCGGCGGCCGCGGCCCGAGTCAGGGACAGCACGGCGCCCTTGGTCGCGGAGTACAGGGCGCGGTTGGGCAGTCCGGCGGTGGCGGCGATCGAGCAGGTGTTGACGATCGCGGCGTGCGCGGAGCGGCGCAGATGGGGCAGGGCGGCGCGGGTCACGCGGACCATGCCGAAGACGTTCACCTCGAAGACGCGACGCCATTCCTCGTCGGGGTTGTCCTCGATGCGGCCCTGGGCGCCGATGCCCGCGTTGTTGACCACGATGTCCAGGCCGCCCAGGGTCTCCGCGGCCTCCTCGACGGCGGCGCGGACGCTGTCGTCGTCGGCGACATCCGCGCGGATGCCGGTGAGCGGGGCGGGAACGCCGGGGTTGAGGTCGAGGCAGGCGACGCGGGCGCCGCGTTCGGCGAGGAGCGTGGCGGTGGCCAGGCCGATTCCCGAGGCGCCGCCGGTGACAAGGGCGGCCAGGCCGGCGAATTCGGGTGCGGTCGTCATGACTCCTCGCTCCAGGCGGGTCCGTCGGGGTAGCGGTACCGGGCGATGGACGCGGGGTGCATCTCGGCACTCAGCCCGGGGGCGCGGGGGGCGAGGTAACGGCCGGCGCGCAGCGTGACGGGGTCGGTGAAGTGCCCGTGCAGGTGGTCGACATACTCGATGACGCGGTCCTCCGTGCTGCCGCTGACCGCGACGTAGTCGAACATCGCCAGGTGCTGCACCATCTCGCACAGCCCGACGCCGCCGGCGTGCGGGCAGACCGGCACCCCGAACTTCGCGGCCAGCAGCAGGATCGCCACGTTCTCGGTGACGCCGGCCACGCGTGCGGCGTCGAGCTGGAGGATGTCGATGGCGCCGGCCTGGAGGAGCTGCTTGAACATCACCTGGTTGTGGCAGTGTTCGCCGGTGGCCACCTTGACGGGCGCCACGGCGCGGCGGATCGCCGCGTGCCCGAGGATGTCGTCGGGCGAGGTCGGCTCCTCGATCCAGTAGGGCTCGAACGGCGCGAGCGGCGCCAGCCATTCGATGGCCTGCTCCACGCCCCACGCCTGGTTGGCGTCGACGGCGATCCGCACGCCGGGGCCCACGGCCTCCCGGGCCAGCCGCACGCGGCGCAGGTCGGCCTCCGGGTCGGTGCCGACCTTCAGCTTGATCTGGGTGAACCCCTCGGCCACGGCCTCCCGGGACAGCCGCACCAGCTTGTCGTCGGTGTAGCCGAGCCAGCCGGGCGTGGTGGTGTAGGCGGGGTAGCCGTCCGCCAGCAGGCGCGCGCGGCGCTCGGCGCGGCCCGGCTCGGCGGCGGTCAGGATGTCCAGCGCCTCCTCGGGGGTCAGCGCGTCCCGCAGATAGCGGAAGTCGACCAGCGCGACGAGCTGTTCGGGGGACATCCCGGACAGCAGCTCCCACACGGGCTTGCCCTCGCGGCGCGCGTACAGGTCCCAGACCGCGTTGACCACGGCGCCCGCCGCCATGTGAATCACGCCCTTGTGCGGGCCGAGCCAGCGCAGTTGCCCCTCGCCGGTCAGCCGCCGGGAGAACGCGCCGAGGTCGGCCAGCACGTCGTTGACCGGCAGCCCGGTCACCAGCGGCGCCAGCGCCTCGACGGCCGCCGCCTCGATCTCGTTGCCCCGGCCGATGGTGAACGCCAGGCCGAACCCCTCGGCGCCGTCCGAGGTGCGGACGGTCACATAGGTGGCCGAGTAGTCGGGCTCGGGGTTCATCGCGTCGGAGCCGTCGAGCTCGCGCGAGGTCGGGAAACGGACGTCGACCACGTCCACGGAACTGATCAGCTCGGCCACGGCAGCCGCCCGGAGGAGGACACATCTCGCTTGGACATGGGATGAATGTATAGTTCCCGGCCGCCAATTCGTCCATAGCGCCCACGGAATCGGGGATTTTCCTCCCGAGACATGGGATCTCTCTGTTAGGGTCCCCCTGCCGCACTCCACCGACGAGGTCTATCCGCAATGTCACTGACAGACAAGGCCATCGCCCGCATCAGGGAGCTGATCCAGTCCGGGGACCTGCCGCCGGGGGCCAAGCTGCCGCCCGAGCAGCAACTGGCGGCCGAGCTGGGGCTGTCGCGGAATCTGATGCGGGAGGCCGTCAAGGCGCTGGTCGTCGCCCGGGTGCTGGAGATCCGGCGGGGCGACGGCACCTATGTGACGAGCCTGGAGCCGCGGCTCCTGCTGGCCGGGCTCGGCGCGGCGGTGGAGATGCTGCGGGGCGAGACCTTGTTGCAACTGACCGAGGTGCGGCGGTTGTTCGAGCCGGTCGCCACCGGGCTTGCCGCCACGCGGATCACGGCGGAGCAGCTCGCCGAGGTGCGGCGCCGGCTGGACGCGATGCGCGCGGCGCGCGACAACGCCGAGCTGCTGACCGAGCACGACGCCGCGTTCCACCGCGCCGTGCTGGCCGCCACCGGCAACGAGACGCTGGTCTCGCTGCTGGAGGGCATCTCCAGCGACACGCTGCGGGTGCGCGTCTGGCGCGGCCTGGTCGACCAGGACGCGGCCGGCCGCACCGTCGCCGAGCACGAGACGATCTACGCGGCGCTGTGCGACCGGGACGCGCCCCTGGCGCAGGCCGCCGCCCTGGTGCACGTCAGCGGCACGGAGAGCTGGCTGCGCGACCACCTCCGGCCGGAGTGACCCCGGCCCGTCCGCCCCGCCCCTCTTCACCCATCGGGAGAGCCATGCGTTTCCTTCGACCCCTTCGAGCGGAACCCCCGGGCGCCCGGCGCCCCGCGGTCCCCGGCCGCCCCCACGCCGCGCGGAGCCGGGCGTGAACGCCCCGGACACCGCCGAACTGGGCGGCTCCGGCCTGCGGGTGGGCCGCCTCGGCTTCGGCACCGGCCCGCTGGGCGGCCTGTTCTCGGCCGTGGACGACGAGCAGGCGGCCGATGCGCTGGCCGCCGCCTGGGACGCCGGGATCCGTTACTTCGACACCGCCCCGCACTACGGCGCCGGGCTGGCGGAGGAGCGGCTGGGCGCCTTCCTCGCCGGCCGGCCGCGCGCCGAGGCCGTCGTGTCCACCAAGGTCGGCCGGCTGCTGCGGCCGGGCCCGGCGGTGGACGGCACCGACGGGTTCCACGGCGCGCCGGCCCGGGTCCGGGTGTGGGACTACAGCGAGGCGGGCGTGCGCCGTTCGCTGGCCGACAGCCTGGAACGGTCCGGGCTCGACGCGTTCGACCTGGTGCTGATCCACGACCCCGACGACCACTGGGAGTCCGCCGTCCGGGAGGCGTATCCCGCGCTGGCGCGGCTGCGCGCGGAGGGCGCGATCCGGGCGATCGGCGTGGGCATGAACCAGTGCGCCATGCTCGGCCGGTTCGTCGCCGAGACCGACATCGACTGCGTGCTGGTGGCGGGCCGTTACTCGCTGCTGGACCGCGAGGCGGGGCGGGAGCTGCTGCCGCGCTGCGCCGAGCGGGGCGTGGGGGTGCTGGTCGGCGGGGTGTTCAACAGCGGCGTGC
Organism: Streptomyces litchfieldiae; assembly: GCF_031845365.1. NCBI lineage: Bacteria > Bacillati > Actinomycetota > Actinomycetes > Kitasatosporales > Streptomycetaceae > Streptomyces > Streptomyces litchfieldiae. The sequence continues at coordinate 106,151 of NZ_JAVREL010000007.1, read as the reverse complement.
TGGCCGATCCGCGGCCGGGTGCCGCGTTCGACTACGCGCCGGCCTCCCCCGAGGTGCTGCGGCGGGCGCGGGAGCTGGCCGAACTGTGCGCGGCGCACGGCGTCCCGCTGGCCGCCGCCGCGCTGCAATTCCCGCTGCGGCACCCGGCGGTGACCGGGGTGATCGTCGGGGCGCGCAGCGCCGCGGAGGTCGAGGCGAACGCCGCGGCCGCGTCGCTGGAGGTGCCCGAGGCGCTGTGGGCGGAGCTCGACACCTGGGAGGCCACCGCATGAGCCGCGTGGACGCGCACCATCACGTCTGGGACCTGGCCCGCCGGCCGCAGCCCTGGCTCACCGGGCCCCGACTGGGGCCGCTGCACCGCACGTTCACGCCGGCCGAGCTGGCCGGCCCGGCCGCCGCGGCGGGCGTCACGCGGACGGTGCTGGTGCAGGTGCTGGCGGATGCCGAAGAAACGGCGGACTTCCTGGCGCTGGCCGACCGGAGCGAGCTGGTGGCCGGCGTCGTCGGCTGGGCGGACCTGACGCGCGGCGCCGCCGTGGCCGGGCAACTGGCCGGCCTGCGCGCCGGGCCCGGCGGCGAACTCCTGGCCGGGGTGCGGCATCTGGTGCAGGGCGAGGCGGATCCCCGCTGGCTGTGCCGGCCGGACGTGCGGGCCGGGCTGGCCGCGGTGGCCGACGCGGGGCTGGTCTACGACCTGCTCGTGCTGCCCGGCCAACTGCCCGCCGCGATCGAGACCGTCCGCGCGCTGCCCGGGCTGACGTTCGTTCTGGACCATCTGGCGAAGCCGCCGATAGCGACGGGCGAACGGGAGCCCTGGGCCGGGCTGGTCCGGCGGCTGGCGGCCGAGCCCAATGTGGTGTGCAAGCTGTCCGGCATGGTCACCGAGGCGGACCCCGACCACTGGACGGTGCGGGATCTGCGGCCGTATGCCGAGACCGTGCTGGAGGCGTTCGGCCCGGACCGGCTCATGTTCGGCTCGGACTGGCCGGTGTGCTTGGCCGCCGCGGACTACGCCGAGGTCGTCGAGGCGGCGGTGGAGCTCACGGCCGGACTGAGCCCGGACGAGCGGACGGCGGTGTTCGGCGCCACCGCGGCCCGGGTCTACGGGCTAGGGCCTGTCTGACAATTCCCGCCGGGCGCCCGCCGCCTGGCACCGCACCTCGCTCCGTTGTCGCATCGCGCGAGTACGGCCAAGTACGAGCTGCGATACTCCGCCTTGCGATGCACGGCACCAGACGACGTGCGCTGATCCGACGCGAATTATCAGACAGGCCCTAGGCCGGAGTGAGCCGCGCCCGGCGGCTCACTGGTCCGCCGCCCGGGGCAGGGCGCGCGCCCGGATGAACGCGGCGAGCGTCACCGGCCGCAGCGGGTCGACGCGGTCCTGCCACAGGGCAGGGTCGACCGCGTCGAACTGGGTGGCGTGCTCCAGGGTCCGGAAGCCGCCGCGGCGCAGCAGCGCCGACATGGCGCCCGGGCCGAGGAACGTCAGCCACGGCTCCCCCGCCCCGGCGGCCAGCGGCCCCACCAGGTCGGCGTGCGCCCGCCCGGCCGGGTCGCGCAGCCGCGCGGGCAGCAGGTGGTCGAGCACCAGCTCGGCGCCGGGGGCCAGCCGGCTCACCTCGGCCAGGGTGCGGACGATGGCCGCCCGGTCGAGATACACGGTGGCGCCGAGCCAGCTCACGAACGTGGGCCGGCCGGGGTCGAAGCTGGCCGCGCGCAGCGCCCGGCCGTCGCCAGCTCCGCCGGCACCGGGGTCACGCCGTCGGGGACGGCGATGCCGGCCCGCTCCAGCAGCCGCCGCTTCCAGCGCAGGGTCGCCGGCCGGTCCACCTCGAACACCCGGAGGCGGCGGGCCAGTGGGGAGCGGTGGGCGAACGTGTCGAGCCCGGCGCCGAGTATCACGTACTGCTCCACTCCCCGGGCGACGGCGGCCCCGAGGCGGTCCTCGGCGTAGCGGCTGCGGCAGGCGACCTGCGCGCGGGCCTGCCACAGGACCGGGTGGCCGCCGTGCTTGCGGTGCTGGGCGAGGTGTTCGGCCGCGTCCTCGCCGAGCAGGGCCTCCGCCAGGTCGTCCACGAAGAGGAACGGGCGGCCGTCGACGAGGAGATGGGCCGCACGGGCGGCGGCCGCGGCGAGGGCCGTCTGACTGTGCTGCGCGTCGGAAGTCACGCGCGTACGTTATCCAGGGGGTCCGACAACACGGCACAAAATAACCAATTCGTCTCTATTCAGTCGGAGATGCGCCCCGCTCCGGTGCGGCGCCGGCCGGCACGACCGGCCCACGGGAAACCGGGTTGCCCCGGCCCGGACGCCGCTGCCAGGGTCGGGGCCATGCCCACCTTCGCCGCGCACGACGGCACCACGCTCGCCTACACCGTCTCCGGGGACGGCCCTCCGCTGGTCTGTCTGCCCGGCGGGCCGATGGAGGACACCTCGTACCTCGGCGACCTCGGCGGCCTGTCCGCGCACCGACGGCTCATCCTGCCGGACGCCCGCGGGACCGGCAGGTCGGCGCCGGCGGCGGACCCGGCCTCCTACCGCTGCGACCGGCTCGTCGACGACGTGGAGGCACTGCGCGAACAACTCGGCCTGGACCGGATGGATGTACTCGCGCACTCCGCCGGCGCGAACGTGGCCGCGCGCTATGCGGAGCGCCACCCGGAACGCGTCGGCAGGCTCGCGCTGATCACGCCGAGCGTCATGGCCGTCGGCATCACGGTGCCGGGAGAGACCCGGCGCGAGACGGCGCTGCTCCGCCGGGACGAGCCGTGGTTCCCGGCGGCGTTCGCGGCCCTGGAGGCGGTCGTCGCCGGGCGGGCGACGGACGAGTCCTGGCAGGCCATCGCACCGTTCTTCTACGGCCGCTGGGACAAGGCGGCCCGGGCCCACCGGGCCGCGGAGGAGGGGCGGAAGAACGACGAGGCCGCGGCCGTCTTCGGCGCCGAGGGCGCCTTCGACCCGGACACCACCCGGGCGGCGCTCGCCCGGTTCGCGTCGCCGGTGCTCGTGCTCGCCGGGGAGTTCGACCTCAACTCGCCGCCTCCCGCGATGACCGAGCTGGCCGGGCTGTTCCCCCACGCCCGGCTCGTCGTGCAGCCCGGGGCCGGGCACTTCCCGTGGCTGGACGACGCCGACCGGTTCGTGGCGGCCATCGCGGCGTTCCTCGGATGACGGGCGGCCCCGCGGGGGGCATTCGGCCGAGCGGGCGACATGCGAAAGCCCATCGCATCATCACCTGACGCACAGTCATACGAACCAAGGAAACCGAAACCTTTTATCTCCCCGGCGGATTAACGGACCGAACGGCTCGGTCCGCGAGCGAAGCAGGAAGACGGAAGGTGCACGGCATGGGGAAGTGGGCACGCTGGCCGATCCTGACGGCGGCCGCGCTGGGCGCGGCGGCACTCGGCGCCGGGACGGCCGAGGCCGACGAGCACTACTCGGGCACCACGAACATCGGGCCGCGCGTCGGGCTCGTCAACACGGGGCAGATCGACGACCCGCTGGAGGACGTGCTGGAGCACGCCGCGGTCCTCGGCAGCGCCACCTGGACGTTCGACTGACCCTCGTCCCGGAAGATCCCGCCGTCGGCTGAACGGCCGGTCGTTCAGCCGACGGTCGGTGGCCGGGCGACCGAGTCCCGGACGACGACATGGGTGCCCAGGACGATGCGCTGCTCCGCGCCGGTCGTGGTGCCCTCGCGGCGGTCCAGCGCAAGCCGCACCGCCGCCCGGCCCATCTCCTCGTACGGCACGTGCACCGTGGTGAGCCGGGGCCGCAGGTCCTCGGCGGGCGGCACATCGTCGAAGCCGACCAGCGAGACATCCTCCGGCACGGCGAGGCCGGCCTCGGTGAGCGCGCGGAGCGCGCCCGCGGCGACCGCGTCGGTGAGCGCGAACACCGCGGTGAAGTCCCGGGCCCGGCCCAGCCGTTCACGCATGGCCACATACGCCTTGCCGCGGTCGAAGGCGGCCTTCTCGATCAGCGAGTCGTCGAACGCGGCGCCGAAGTCCTTCAGCGCCCGGCGGTATCCGGCGATGCGCTGGGCGGTCGTGGTGAGGGCAGCGTCGCCGCCGAAGAGGAGCACCCGGCGGTGTCCGGCCGCCAGGAGTCGGCCCGTTATGGCGTACGCGCCCTCCTCGTTGTCGTACTGGACCACGGTGGCGGGCACGGACTCCCCCAGCGACGGGCGGCCGCACAGCACCAGGCGCGAGCCGGACTGGTCCAGCGACTGGGCGATGGCCGACATCTGCCGCCGGTACGGCTCGTCGTCCTTCACCCCGCCGATGAGGATCACGGCCTCCGCGCCCTGCTGGCGCATCGCGTGCACGGCGTCGAGCTCCCGGCCCGGATCGCCGCCGCTGACGCACACCAGGCACAGCCGGCCCCGGCGCGACGCCTCCTCCTCGATCCCGTGGGCGACCTGTGCGAACGAGGGGCCGCGCACATCGTTCAGCACGAACGCGACCGTGCGCGCCCCGTGCCCGCGCAGCGCCCTGGCATGGGTGTTGGCCACGTAGTCGAGCTCCCGCAGGGCCTTCTCGACGCGTCTGCGCGTGGCGGTGGCCACCGGGTAGTTGCCCGCGATGACGCGCGAGACGGTCGGCACCGACACCCCGGCACGGTGCGCGACGTCCTTCAGCGTGGCCCGCCCCCGCACCACCCGTCCCGCCTCATCGCTCTGCGCAGTCACGGGCGTCAGTGTAGCCAGCGGTGCCCGGCCCCCGGGGGGCATCAGCGAGCGGCCCGGCGGGAGCGCGGGGGAACGGTCAGGGTGGGCGTGAAGTAGCCGGCCGGCTCCCGCTCGCCGATGGGGATGCCGTCGGCCTCGACCCAGGCGTGGGCGCGGAAGGGGCCCATGCGCACGCCGGTGCGCCAGGTCGGCCAGGTGCCGCCGAGACGGCACAACAGCGCGGTGGCCAGGGATCGTTGGAGACAGCCCTGGCCGGCGCAGCGGACGCTGACCGTGACGACGGCCTCGCGCGCCGCCCGGGCCTGCGCGGGGGTGGCGGGCGTGGCGCCGGTGCGGATCAGGATGAGGACGGTGTGGATGCGGCGCGGTGGCAGGGCGGCCAGCACCCGGGCCGCGGCGACGGCCAGCCGGGCGGCCAGCCGTCGGCGCGCGGGCAGCGGCCGGCCCCGGTCCAGCGCGTTGACCATGCTCACGGTGCCTCCCGGTGCGCTTCTCGGTCACCGCGTGGGCCGCTCATGTGGTGGCCAGCTTCTTCTCGGCGAGGGTCGCGAGCAGCGCCGAGACATCGGCGGCGGTGCGGTCGGCGGGCACGCCGTAGCGCTCGCTGAGCAGTTCGGCCGCGCGGCGCGGGGTGGCTCCGCCGAGGAGGCTGCGCACGATCAGCGCGCCGCTGGCGTTGAGCTGGAAGTAACGACCGTGGCGCAGGTCGAACAGCACGGTGCCGCGGTCGGTGGAGGTGAGGGTCACATGCGGTCGCAGGGCGAAGGTCACAGCGCTCCTTCCGTGACGGCTGCGGGCGTGGGCCGCGGGCCCGGCAGGGCGCGCAGCCACATCTCGCAGGCGAGGGTGCGTTCCAGGAGGATGAGCGGCGCGATGGTGGGGTGGTCGGCGCGCAGCGCGGCGCGCACCGCGACGTCGTCGACCAGGCCGCGGCGCGCCAGCTCCGAGCCGTCGAACAGCCCGGCCAGCGCGGACCGGTGGCGGCGCAGCCCGGTCCAGGCGTCCTCGCCGTAGTCGCCCTTGGTCGTGCGGCCCAGCAGGTCCTCCGGGACCAGGCCGCGCATGGCCTCGGCGAGCAGCGGCTTGTAGCGGTCGGGCGCGCCGAGGTGGTGCGGGGAGACGGCGAGGGCGGCCTCGATGACCCGGTCGTCCAGGAAGGGCGCGGCGAGCTCGACGCCGTGCGCGAGGGCGAGCCCGGCCGCGTACCGGACCTCGGCGCCGCCGTACCGCACGCCGTCCAGGGCGCCGTGCGTCGCGCGGTCCGGGCCCAGCGGCGCCGTTTCCTCGTCGGCGGCGCCGCGCAGCCGGGCCCGGACGGTGGCCAGCGCGTCGGGGGTGGCCCAGCCGGGCATGCGCAGCGGAGGCGTCCAGCCCAGGCCGGGGTGGCGCGGGGCGGGCGGGGGGTCGGTCAAGTGCCGGGCGAGATGGGCGAGATGGGCGGGGAACGAGCGGGAGTCGGCCAGGGCGCGGCAGGTGGCGAGCGCGGACCAGCGGCCCAGGGCGCGGCGGCCGCGGGCGTGCCGCAGGGCGGTCAGGGGGTGGGAGCGCAGCAGGGTGTGCAGATAGGCGGGGTGGGGGGCGAAAAGCTGGTCGCCGCCGTGGCCGGTGAGGTGCAGCACCGAGCCGCGGCCGGCCACCGCCCGCATGAGGTGACGGAACCAGGCCCCGCTGCGCACCCAGATCGGCGGCTCGTCCGCCAGGACGAGGCCGGCCGGGTCCGCCAGGTCACCGAACATGGCGGGCGCGCGCCGGTCGTCCAGCAGCAGGTGCTCGGCGCCGGGGAGCCGGCCGGACAGCCGCCGGGCGAACGCCGCGTCCTCCCCGCCCGGGTCGCGCTGGGGGGCGCGCACGGTGAGCAGGGGGGCGGGGCGCGCGGCGGCGGCCAGGCAGGTGATCGTGCCCGAGTCGGTGCCGCCGGAGAGATCGGAGCTGGCGAGGCGGCCGTCGGGGAGCCGCCCGACGCGGGCGCGCACCGCCTCGGTGAGGGCGGCCCGCACGCCGGGGGCGCCCTGCTCCCGGGTCAGCGCCACGGCCGGTGGCCGCCACCAGCGCGTGACGCGGGCGGCGCCGGCCGGGCCGAGCGACAGCCAGGAGTCCTCGGGGACCTGGAACACGCCGCGCCACACGGGCCGTTCACGCAGGGGCGAGGACAGGCCGGGCAGCAGGCGCAGCGCCAGCGCCTCGTCGTCCACGCCCGCGCCGACGAGCGCGGCGAGCGTCGCGGGCCGGTCGCCCGCCACGGCCATGCCGTGCACGGTGGTGTGGAAGACGGCCCGCACCCCGGAGACGGTGCCCTGCGCCCGGACCAGGCCGTCGAACGAGGCGAGCAGATGGACGCTGCCGGGCAGGCCGGCGGCCAGGGCGTCCAGGTCGCCCGGGTCGCGCACGCCCGCCAGGGCCCGCCGCAGCGCCTCGGCGCCCGGCGCGCCCTGGCCGAGCAGCGCCAGCCGGGTGCGGCCGGCCGCGGCGGCGGTCAGGGCGCTGCCGGGCCAGCGCCCCACCACCCACGGCCGGCCCGAGGCGTGAGTGAGGACCCGGACGCATCCGGCCTCCAGGGCTCGGGCCACGGCCGGGCCCCCGGCGGCGTCGGGGAGCACGACGAACCACGCCTCGTCGGTCATCAGGGGCCTCGTCAGGCCGGGGTGGTGCCGGTCTGGAGGCCGAGGAATTCGAAGGAATTGCCGCTGGTGCCGGCGGTCACCTCGGCGAACGCGCCGAGCTCCACCAGCGCCGGGGCCTCGTACGTCTGCGGTTCGGTCGTGGTCTCGTTCTCTGCCATGGCCGTGTCCTCTTTCGTCTGTCAGCCGTCCGCGGCCCGGTGCCTCGCCGGGCCGCCGAGGCACAAGTCTGAGCAGCGGCGGACCGCGCCCGGAAGGGGGCACAAGGGGCGTTCGGCGCCTAGGCCGACAATAGGAAAGCACCGTGCCCAACGTTGCGGCGACGGTTCGGCCGTTACCCGCCGGCGGTGCCCTCGGGGAAGTCGGCGGACAGCAGCAGCATGAGCTGCTCCACGGTGGGCTCGGCCACGGCGGACAGCCGCTCCGCCTGCTGCTCCACCATCGCCTCGAACAGCGTGCGGGCCTCCCGGGCGTTGCTCGCCTTCCCGGCCGCGGCCAGCCGGTCGAAGTGCGCCCGCAGCAGGCCCGGCAGCTCCTCGTCGAGCGTGAAGTGCCCCTTGCGCGCCATGAGTTCGGTGATGCGCACCAGCTCCTCCGGGCTGTAGGGCGGGAATTCGATGGTGCGCGAGAAGCGCGAGCGCAGCCCGGGGTTGGCCTCCAGGAAGGTGTTCATCTCGTCGGTGTAGCCGGCGGCGATCACGACCACGTCCTCGCGGCGGGTCTCCATGAGGGTGACCAGTTCGTCGATGGCCTCCTGGCCGAAGTCCGAGTTGACGCCGAACGTCCGGGCCAGCGAGTACGCCTCGTCGATGAACAGGACCCCGCCGACGGCCTTGGTGAACTCCTCCCGGGTCCGCTGCGCGGTGGAGCCGAGGTACTGGCCCACCATCTGGCTGCGGGTCACCTCGTGCACCTCGCCGTTGGCGAGCACGCCGAGGGAGGCGAGGATCTGCCCGTAGAGCCGGGCCACGGTGGTCTTCCCGGTGCCGGGCGGGCCGGAGAACACCAGGTGCCGGCTCAGCTCGGGGGCCGGCAGGCCGGCCGCCGCCCGGTGCTGGGCCAGCCGGATCATATTGATCTGGGAGCGCACCTGCCGCTTCACCGGGGCCAGCCCGATCAGCTCGGAAAGCTCGGTCAGGGGCTTGCTGTCGGCGGGCGCGGGAGCGGGCCGGGCGGGTCCGTCGCCGCGCCGCCCGGCGCCGGCCACGCCGGTGACCAGCCGGTTCGCGCGGCGCAGCGCCGCTCCGTGGGCGGTGCCGACCGCGGAGTCCTCGACCTGCTCGGTCGCGCTGTCCTCGACGCGCAGATCGCCCTTGGCGCTGCCGCTCAGCTCGCTGTCGCGCAACGCCACCCGCGCGGAGTCGCGGCCCCACACCCCGGTCTCGGCGCAGCCGGCGACGGTGAGGCCCACCGCGTCGAGGCGGGCGGTGTCGGCGACGACGACGCCGTGCGCGGCGCCGCCGCTGACCGTGCAGTCCTTCGCGGTGGCGGCGCTGCCCCCGGCCAGGCGCACGGCCGTCTCCCGGGCGTCCGAGACGGTGCACCGCTCGGCGGTCAGGCGCGCCTGGCCGGCCAGGGAGACGCCGCCGCGCCGGGGCCCGGCGATCGACGCGTCGACGATCTCGACCGACGTCTCGTCCTGGAACGCCTCGACGCCGAGCCCGCAGTCCTCGACCGTCAGCTCCTCGAATCGCGCGTAGGAGCGCTTGTCGAGCCGGATCGCGATGTCGTTCCCGCGCAGCGTCAGCCCGGTGAACCGGCCGCGCCCGCCGGCCGTCCAGACGCCGAACTCCCCGCCGGTGACCTCGATCCGCTCGCCCGTCGGCCGGGCGTCCTCGCCGACGGAGATGCCGTACCTGCCGGGCGAGGTGACCACGCAGTCCTCGAGCCGGGCGGTGGCGCGGGTGTCGACGGCGATGCCGGCGATCCGGCAGTCGGCGAACGCCGTGTCCGAGACGGTGGCCCGGGCGTCGTCGTTGATCCAGATGCCCCGCTCGGCGCCCTCGACGCGGCAGCGCCGCACGGTGCCGCCGGCGCTGCGGAAGACGATGCCCTCTTTGTGCACGTCGTGGACCGTGCAGTCGACGGCCGTGAGCGTGCTGTCGGAGACGGCGGACAGGGCGGAGAAGCCGGCGCGGCTGACGTCGCACTGCTCGACGTGGGCGGTGGATCCGTTGACGCGGACGGCGTGCGCCGCGGTGTCGCTGATGGTGCAGCCGCTGATCCGCGCGGAGGAGCCGCGCATCACGGCGATGGCGCTGTCCCGGGAGGCGGTGAAGCGGGAGTCGGTGACGGTGGCCGAGGCGCCGCTGAGGGTGACCTCGGCGGAGCGGACGGCGCAGGCGTGGATGGCCAGCTCCGTCCCCCGCTCCGCGAGCACGCCGACGGCGCCTGTGCCCTGGCCGTGCACCTCGCAGTTCCGCAGCGCGAGGGTGCCGCCGGCGCACTTCAGCACGGTGCCGCCGTAGTTGACCAGCGTGAGATTGCGGAAGGTCACCGTGCCGTCGCACTCGGCGGTGATGCCGCCGGTGGCGACGACGCGGGCGGCGGCGCCGTTCTCCCCGGGCGGCGCGACCAGTTCGATCTCGCCGCGGATGACCAGGGTCTCGGCGTACTCCCCCGCGTCGAGCAGGATCCGCGCCCCGCCGTCCGCCGCGGCGGCCTCCAGCGCGGCGGCGATGGAGCGGAACGCCCCGTCCGCGGTCTTCGAGACGTGCAGGGTCTTCGGCAAGGGTCGGCCTCCTCAGTGCGGCACCGCGTCCACTGACCGAAGACGCGCGCCCGGCCCGGTCCGTTCCCCGCCGGGCCGGCCGCGCCACCGTCTCAGGTCCCGGACTCCGCGATCAACCGCAGGGCCAGCGCGCGGAGTTCGGGACCGGCCTCCGCCGCGTTCCCGGAGTCGAACGGCGGCGTTGGGTCGTACTCGATCGCGAGCTGGATCCCCCGGGCCACGGTCTCCCCGGCGATCCGGGCCGCCAGATACAGCGCCATGTCCACGCCCGCGGAGACCCCGGCGGCGGTGACGATCCGCCCGGAGGGGACGTAGCGCGCGGGCACATAGGGGACGCCGAGTTCGTTCTCCAGATACTCCGCCGACGCCCAGTGCGTGGTCGCCCGGCGGCCCTCCAGCAGCCCGGCGGCGGCCAGGATCAGCGACCCGGTGCAGACCGAGGTGGTCCACGCCGTGTGCCGGTGGACCGCGCGGATCCAGCTCAGCAGCGCCGGGTTCGCCATGGCGCCGGTGGTGCCGCGCTCGCCCCCGCCCGGCACCAGCAGCACGTCCAGCCGGCTCACCTCGGCGATGGCGCGCTCGGCCAGCACCGCCGTGTCCCCGGTGTCGGTGCGGACCGGGCCCCGCGCCTCGCCGATCATGGTCACCGTCGCGTCCGGCAGCCGGGACAGCACCTCGGCCGGGCCGGTGGGGTCCAGCAGGCTGAAGCCGTCGTACAGCAGGATGCCGACGCTCGGCCCGGCCCCGGCGGGGCGCTCGGCGCGCGCGGCGCCGGCCGTGGCCAGGCCCGTTCCGGCGAGCGCCGCGGTGGCCAGCGAGGCGCCGAGCACCCTGCGGCGCGTCGTCCCGTCCGCGGTGTCCGTGATCTCCGTCGCGTCCGCGTTCTCCGTCGTGTGCGTCATGGGGCCGGAGTCTGCCGCCGCCCGGGGGCGTGCGGGGCCGGCATGTCCGCCATCCTGCGCATCCTGTCCCCGGTGACTCCATAGTGGTCCCGCAGCGCCTGCCGCAGCGTCTCCGCCGAGCCGAAGCCGCAGCGGCGGGCGATGGCGGCCAGCGGCAGCCCGCTGGACCGCACCAGGTGGGCGGCGGCCCGCGCCCGGGCCGCGCGCACGGCGCGGGCCGGCGTCGTCCCGAGGTGCGCGGTGAACAGCCGCGCCAGATGGCGTGGGCTGACCCCGGCCCGCGCGGCCAGCGCGCGGGGGCTCAGGTCCCCGGCGAGGTGGCCGTCGATGAAACGCGCCAGGTCCCGCACGAGCCGGTCCTCCGGGGCGGGGGCGGAGAGGAACAGGCTGATCTGCGCCTGGTCACCGGGCCGGTGCAGATAGGTGACCAGTTCGCGGGCCGCCGAACGGGCCAGCGCCGCGCCGTGGTCGTCCTCGATGAGGGCCAGCGTCAGGTCGAGCGCGCTGGTGACGCCCGCGGAGGTGTACACGTTGCCGTCGCGGATGTAGAGCGGCCCGGGGTCCACCGCGAGCGCCGGGTGCCGGGCGGCGAGCCGTTCCCCGTACCGCCAGTGCGTGGTCACCCGTCGGTCGTCCAGCAGCCCGGCCGCGGCGAGCACATGGGCTCCGGTGCACACCGACGCCACGCGCCGGCTGCGCGCGGCCAGCCGCCGCACATGGGTCAGCAACTCCTGGTCGGCCGCGGCGGTTTCGCAGCCGGTGCCGCCCGCGACGAGCAGCGTGTCCAGCCGCCCGGTCACCGCCGGCAGCCGCCGCGTCGCCCCGAGCCCGATCCCCGCCGAACTGCGCGCGGCCCGCCCGTCGAGGGTGGCCACCTCCACAGCGTAGGGCGGCGTGGCACCGTACCCGTTGGCGATCTCCAGCGCCCCGGCGGGACAGGCGATGTCGAGGATCTGCACATCGTGGTAGGCCACGATGAGAACGCGGCGGCGGTCGCCCGCCGCGCGGTCCGCGTCCGGTCGCGCCATGCCCATGCCGGGGAAGTCGTACGGCCGGGCGCGGGAGTTCCCGACGGGCCGCCGCGGCTGACGGCGGCGGGGAAAGCCGTGTCCGGACCGTCGTCCCGCCACGGAGCCGGTGCCACCATGGTCCCGTCATGGAAGCGCGCGGAGTGCTGCGAGGGACACGGGCCGCCGTGTTCTCCGCGCTCTGCGTGTTCCTCGCCGCCTTCGGCCACGTCACGATGTCGGCGACTCCCGTGCCCGGCTGGGCACTTCTGGCCGCCCTGGCCGCCACCGGCGGCGGGGCCCGGGCCCTGGCGGGGCACCGGCGCGGGCCGGTCGCGGTGATGGGCGCGGCGCTGGTGACGCAGGCGCTGCTGCATCTGCTCTTCTCCCTGGGCCAGGCGGCGGGCGCCCGTTCGCCGTCCGGGCTGCCCGTTGCCGGCCATGCCCATCAACACCCGGGCGGCCACGTGCCGTTGGGCATCCCGGACGCCGGGACGACCGCCTCCGGCGCGGCGGCGCATCCGATGCCCGGGGGCGTGGGCGGGATGATCGCCGCCCACGCCGCGGCGGCACCGCTGAGCGCCGTGTGGCTGTGGTGGGGCGAACGGGCGGTGTTCCGGCTGCTGCGCTGGGCGGCGCGGCACGTTCTGGTCCCGGTCCTGCGCGCGCCGTCCGCGCCCGCGTCCGCGCCGGAGCCGCCGGCCGCGCCACGGCCGCCCACCGACGGCGCGAAGCCGCGCCGGCTCCTGCTCGTCCGCTCGATCGGGTCCCGGGGCCAGCCCGGCCGCCTCGCTGTCCGCGCGACAGCACGGCGCCACGGCCGGGTCCGCCCCGCCTGAACGAAACGCGCTCCTCCCCCTGGTCCCGGCCTTTCCCCAGCACCGTGCGGCCCTTACGCGAGGGCTGCCCGGCCCACGCGAAAGGCAACTCGACCATGACTTCCTTCCGCCCGACCGTTCCCGGGGCCGATCCGGGGGCGCGCGACGACGCGACCGTGACCGCCTGGGCCCTGGCCGCGCGCGGCGGCGACCGGCGCGCCGCCGACCTGTTCGTCCGCGCCGTGCAGGGCGAACTCCACCGCTGTCTCCTCCGGTTGAGCGGAGACGCGCAGAGCGCCGAGGACCTGGTGCAGGAGACGCTCCTGCGGGCGCTGCGCAGCCTGCCGGGCTTCGAGGGCCGCTCCTCGGCCCGCACCTGGCTGCTGACAATCGCCCGGCGGACGGTCGCCGACCGCTTCCGCTACGAGCGGTCGCGGCCCCGGCCGGCCGACACCGCCGACTGGCTGTCCGCCGCGGAGAGCACGCCGCACGGGCGCGCCCCCGGATTCGAGGAGGGCGTCGCGCTGAACGACCTGCTCGCCGCGCTGCCAGCGGACCGGGGGGCGGCCTTCGCGCTCACCCAGATCCTGGGCCTGCCCCACGCGGAGGCGGCGGCGGCCATTGGCTGCCCGATCGGCACCGTGCGCTCCCGGGTGGCGCGGGCCCGGCGGACGCTGATCTCGCAACTGGCCGGGGCGGAGGCGGCCGGACGGCACTCCCGGCCCCGGTCGCGCCGGGCGCCGGCGTAGGGTGGCGGCATGAATTGACGCCTGCCCGGCGCCCGGGCACCGCCTCAACTCCTTCGTATCGCCGCCGCGTCGAATCCGGAAGCCCACGAAGGAGTCATCAACCATGCGCACGCCCATCCGCATCGACATCCCCGACGCCCTGGTCGCGTCGCACGGCCGGCCCGGCAACGCGTCCGGCCGCGCCTGGCTGGCCGCGTTGCCCACGCTGGTCGCGGAGTTCCTGGACCGCTGGGAGCTGCGGCCGGACGGCCCCACCGGGAACGGCATGGCCTCGCTGGTGCTGCCCGTGCGCCGCGCGGACGGCACGCCCGCCGCGCTCAAGCTCCAGCCCGCCACCGAGGACAACGCCGGGGTCGCCACCGGTCTGCGCGCTTGGAACGGCGACGGCATCGTGCGCCTGCTCGACCACGACCCGGACACCAGCACCCAGTTGCTGGAACGGCTGGACGCCGCCCGCCCGCTGTCGGCGGTTCCCGACCCCACCGCCGCCCTGGAGATCCTGGCCGGGCTGCTGGCCCGCCTGGTCGCGGTGCCCGCGCCGCCCGGGCTGCGGCACCTGGCCGGCATCGCCGCCGAAATGGTCGAGCAGACGCCGGGCGCCGTGCCGGGACTGCGCGACCCGGCCGAGCGCCGGCTCATGCGGACCTGCGCGTCCGCCGTCGCCGAACTGCTCGGCGAACCCGGCGACCGCCTGCTGCACTGGGACCTGCACAGCGGCAACGTGCTGGCCGGGGAGCGCGAACCGTGGCTGGCCATCGATCCCGAACCCCTCGCCGGCGACCCGGGCTTCGACCTGCTCCCGGCGCTGGACGACCGGTGGGCCGAGGTGACCGCGTCCGGCGACATCTCCCGCGCGGTGCTGCGCCGCTTCGACCTGCTCACCGACGCGCTCGGTCTGGACCGGCGGCGGGCCACCGGCTGGACCCTGGGCCGTGTGCTCCAGAACGCGCTGTGGGACATCGAGGACGGCAAGAACGCGCTGGAGCCGAGCCAGGTCGCCATCGCCACGGCCCTGCTGCGCCACCGGGCCCCATGACGCTCCCGGCGGCACACCGGAGACGTCCGTGTCCGGGGTGCTGTCGGAAACGGGCAAGATCCGTACGCTGGTGCCCGGTCAAGGTCCGCTCGGCGCGGCCGGTGGGCGTCGTACCGCGGGCGGGACGCGGGAGTCAGGAGGACACCCTGTGAAGATGCTGATCAACGTCGCCGAACGGGTCGTCGCGGACGCGCTGCGCGGGATGGCGCAGGCGCATCCCGAGCTGGTGGTCGATGTCGAGAACCGGGTCATCGTCCGGCGGGACGCGCCCGTGGCGGGCAAGGTCGGGCTGGTGTCCGGGGGCGGCTCCGGGCACGAGCCGCTGCACGGCGGGTTCGTGGGTCCGGGGATGCTGGACGCCGCCTGTCCCGGCGAGGTGTTCACCTCGCCCGTGCCGGACCAGATGGTGCGGGCGGCGGCGGCCGTGGACAGCGGCGCGGGCGTGCTGTTCATCGTGAAGAACTACACGGGCGACGTGCTCAACTTCGACATGGCCGCCGAACTGGCCGAGGACGAGGGCATCCAGGTCGCCAAGGTCCTGGTGCAGGACGACGTGGCGGTCACCGACAGCCTCTACACGGCGGGGCGGCGCGGCACGGGCGGCACCCTGTTCGTGGAGAAGCTGGCCGGTGCCGCCGCCGAGGAGGGCGCGCCGCTGGACCGGGTGGCCGCGATCGCCCGGCGGGTCGCGGACGTCTCGCGCAGCTTCGGCGTCGCCCTCTCCGCGCCCACCACCCCGGCGAAGGGCAGCCCGACCTTCGACCTGCCGGTGAACGAGCTGGAGCTGGGCATCGGCATCCACGGCGAGCCGGGCCGCGAGCGGCGCCGGATCATGACGTCCGGGGAGATCGCCGACTTCGCGGTGGACGCACTGCTGGAGGACCGGCCGCCGAACGGTCCGGTGCTCGTCCTGGTGAACGGCATGGGGGCGACGCCGCTGCTGGAGCTGTACGGCTTCAACGCCGAGGTGCAGCGGGTCCTGGGCGAGCGGCGCGTCGCGGTGGCGCGTACGCTCGTCGGCAACTATGTGACGTCGCTGGACATGGCGGGCTGTTCGGTGACGCTGTGCGAGGCCGACGAGGAGCTGCTGCGGCTGTGGGACGCGCCGGTGAGCACGCCCGGGCTGCGGTGGGGCCGCTGAGAGGAGCACGAGGTGGCCGAGATGGACGCCGAATTCTTCCGGCGCTGGCTCACCACGGCGGCCGGGGCCGTCGAACGGGACGCGGACCGGCTGACCCAACTGGACTCCGCCATCGGCGACGCCGACCACGGCAGCAACATGCGCCGGGGCATGGCCGCGGTCGTCGCCGCCCTGGACAAGGACCGGCCCGCCACCCCGGGCGCGGTGCTCCTGCTGGCCGGCCGGACGCTGGTCTCCACGGTGGGCGGCGCGGCGGGCCCGTTGTACGGCACGCTGCTGCGGCGCGCGGGCAAGGCCCTGGGCGACGCGGAACAGGTCGGCGGCGAGGAGCTGCGGGAGGCGCTGACCGCGGGCGTGGACGCGGTGGCCCAGTTGGGCGGCGCGGCGCCGGGCGACAAGACGATGCTGGACGCGCTGCGGCCGGCGGTCGAGGCGCTGCCCGACACGGCGCGGGCCGGGCACGCGGCGGGCCAGGGCGCGGAGGCGACCGTGCCGCTGCGGGCGCGCAAGGGCCGCGCCAGCTATCTGGGCGAGCGGTCCGTGGGGCACATGGACCCCGGGGCCGCGTCCTCGGCGCTGCTGTTCCAGGCGCTGGACGAGGTGAGCGCCGGTGGCTGAGCGGGCCCTGGTGGGGATCGTGCTGGTCTCGCACAGCAAGGAGGTGGCCGAGTCGGTGGCGCGGCTGGCCGCCGGGCTCGCCGGCGGCGGGGAGCTGGCCCCGGTGGCCGCCGCGGGCGGCACCCCGGACGGGGGCCTGGGCACCAGCGCGGAGCTGATCGCCGATGCCGCGCGGCGGGCGGACCGGGGCGCGGGGATCGCGGTGCTCGCCGATCTGGGCAGCGCCGTGCTCACGGTGCAGGCGATGCTGGCGGAGAACGACGAACTGCCGCAGGACACCCGGCTGGTGGACGCGCCCTTCGTGGAGGGCGCGGTCGCCGCGCTGGTGACCGCCTCGACGGGCGCCGGGCTGACCGCGGTCGCGGAGGCGGCCGCGGAGGCGTACACCTACCGGAAGATGTGACGCCGGGCCCGGGTCACTGCCCCGTCGGCGCCTCGCGGGCCGGCTCGAACCAGGTCTGCCCCTCGGCGGTGGCGAGCTTGATCCGGGTCAGCGCGAACTCCCGCAGCGGCGGCAGGGCGTCCAGGGAGAACCAGCCCACCTCCAGCGACTCGTCGTCGTTGACCCGGGCCTCGCCGCCGACCGCCCGGCAGCGCAGACAGATGTCGACGTACTGGCAGTTGTCGCCGTTGGGGTACTGCGTCGGCTCCAGGGTCTGCACGAGAACCACCCGTTCGGGGACGCAGCGCACCGCCGTCTCCTCGAATACCTCGCGCACGGCGGCGTCGGCGGGCTGCTCGCCCGGCTCCGGGATGCCGCCGATGATCGACCACCCGCCGTCGTCGGCCCGCCGGCCGAGCAGAACGCGGTCCGCCTCGTCGAAGACGACGGCGCTGACGCCGGGGAGGAACAGGAGCCGGTGGCCGATGCTGGCGCGCAGCTCACGGATGAAGCCGGGAGTACTCATGAGCCCCACTCTAAACGCGGGGTGCCGCGAGGAAACGTCCCTCCGCGTAGGCCAGGGCGGCGGCCGGCAGGGACGCGCGCTCGCCGCTGGCGAACACCGTCAGGCCGCCGGAGGCGGGCGCGTCGGCCCCGGCCGGGGCCCCGACGCGGCGCAGCGCCTGGGCCGCGACGGCCTCGGCCGAGCCGAACAGCGTGACCGGCGCGCCGGTCACCGCGCCGAGATGGGCGCGGATCCGGGCGGCGACCAGTTCGTAGTGGGTGCAGCCGAGGACGACCGCCGTGGTGTCGGGCGGCGTCAGCTCGGCCGCCGCTTTGACAGCCGCCGCGATGGCGGCCTCGTCGGCGCGCTCGACGGCGTCGGCGAGCCCGTGGCAGGGCACCTCGACGGCCCGCGCGCCGGCCGCGAACTCCTCGATCAGACGCCGCTGATAGGGGCTGCCGGTGGTGGCCGGGGTGGCCCAGACGGCGAACGCCCCGCCCGAGGCGGCGGCCGGCTTGATCGCGGGGACGGTACCGATCACGGGGATGCCGGGCTCCAGCTCGGCGCGGAGCGCGGCCAGGGCGTGCACGGACGCGGTGTTGCAGGCGACGACGAGGGCGTCGGGCCGCATCGCGGCGGCGGCCCGGGCGCAGCGCAGCGCCCGGGCGGCGATGTCCTCGGGCGTGCGCGGGCCCCAGGGCATGCCGTCGGGGTCGGCGGACAGCACGAGGGAGGCGTCGGGCCGCAGCCGCCGCAGCGCCGCGGCGGCGGCCAGCAGCCCGATGCCGGAGTCGACGAGCGCGATCCTCACTTCCGGCCCGGGGTCCACTGCATGCCGAAGCCGTACGCGTAGTCGACGGTGCGCTGCGGGCTGACGCCGCGCTCGGGGATGAGGTAGCGGGCCTCGCGGTGCACGGTCAGCGCGCCGTTCTCGTTGGTGAGCATGGCCAGCGCGCAGACCGGGGAGGGCACGGTGCACTCGTCGAGGAAGAACTCGACGGGGGCGCCCTGTTCGGGGGTGAGCGTGACCGTGGCGGCGATGTTCTGGAAGCTGTTGGCGCCCGAGTAGATGGTCACGAAGATGACGACGCGCTTGAGGTCGCGGGCGTGGTCGAGGTTGATGCTGAGGTTCTCGCCGCGGGCCACGGCGCCGGTGCGGTCGTCGCCGTCGAGGTGGATCCAGGGCGCCTGGTGCAGCGAGCCGAACGCGTTGCCCAGGGCCTGGACGACGCCCTTGCGGCCGTCGGTCAGCTCGAACAGCGCGCACAGGTCGAGGTCGAGACCGCCGCCCATGGCCTTGTTGAGCCGCTCGCGCCAGCCGCCGCCCTGCTTCTGGGGGGCGCGCTGCTCCCAGTTGAGGTTGACCCGCATGAAGCCGGAGGTGGCGCCCTGCTTGGCGAGCGAGATCGCCGGGGACTCCTTGGTGAGCGTGATCTTGCTCAGCCGGACCGGGGAGGGCGGCGCGGCGGCGGGCGGCGGCGGGGGCGCGCTGGCCGGCGGCGGCACCTGCGCGGCGGGGCCGGGCGGGGCGGGCGGCGGAGGCGGGGGCACCGCGGCCGGCGGCGCCGGCGCGGCGGGCGGGGGCGCGGGGGCGGCGGGCGGCGGGGGCGGCTCCTCGTCCACGCTGATGCCGAAGTCGGTGGCGAGCCCGGCCAGGCCCGAGTCGTAACCCTGGCCGACGGCACGGAACTTCCAGGCGCCCTGCCGGCGGTAGAGCTCGCCCAGCACGAACGCCGTCTCGGTGGTCGCGTCCTGGCTGTCGAAACGGGCGATCTCGGCGCCGCTGCCGGCGTCCAGCAGGCGGATGTGCAGGCCCGGCACCTGGCCGAACGTGCCGCCGTCGGCGGAGGCGGCCAGCGTGACGGTCTCGATGCCCGGCTCGACCGCGTCCAGGTCGACGGCCAGGCGGTCGGTCACCGCGGCGCCCTGCGGCTGCTTGCCCTCGTGCCGCACGGCACCGGAGGTGTGCCGCGGCTGGTTGTAGAAGACGAAGTCCGCGTCGGAACGCACCCGGCCGCCGGCCAGCAGAAGGGCCGAGGCGTCCACGTCGGGAACCCCGGCGGCGGTGTTCCAGCCGATCTCGACACGGACCGACCGGGCGGGCACCGGGACATTCGAACCTTTGAGCATCGTAGGGTCCTCCGTCGGACGGCAAACATCCCGCCACCTGATCTGCGGGCACAGCCCACTATGCCATCCCGGCCGGTGGAGCCCTTGACAGGCCCCTGATACAACATCACGAGGGGGGCATCGATGTTTTTTCCCGAATTTCCCGGAATTCCTTCGAATTGGTCACCCGAGGGCAGCCCAACCACGCGAAATGACCTTCTAATCGCTCTCCCCAACGAGCACATGGTGGGCTTAACTTATGGAGCATGACCTCCCCGCGCCCCTACGGCGGTGGCTACTCCTCACCGTCGTTCCCCGACACCCCCATCTACGACAGGCTGGTGGCCGAGCGGGGAACCCCGCAGATAGCGCCGATCCGGGTGCCGGCCGCCTATGAGACGCCGGCCTACCAGCACGCCCAGCCGGCGCTGCCCGCCCTGCCGGCGCTCCCCTCGGCGCCCTCGCACCCCCAGCCGGGCGGCCACCCGCAGCAGCAGGGCGGCCACCCCGGCTACCAGGCGACGCCCGTCCGGCACCAACTGCCCGCCGCCGCCTCCCCGCAGGGGCCCGGGCCGTATGTGCCGCAGCAGGCCACCGCGCCCCGGCCGTATCCCGCGCCGCAGGCGCCGATGCCCCAGCAGATGCGCCCGGCGGCCCCCCGCCCCGCCGCGCCGCGTCCGATGCAGCCCCAGGCGTACCCGGGGCAGGGCCCGTATCCGGGGCAGCCCCAGCCGCAGCAGGGCAACCAGCACCAGTACCCGTCGCCGGGCTACTGGTCGGAGCAGGGGGCCGGCCACTAGGTCACCGCCCGGCCGGTTCGCCCGGGGAGGCGGCCGGGCCGTTTCAGATCTCCACGTCCTCCAGGACACCGAGGGCGTCGGGGACCAGGACGGCCGCGGAGAAGTACGTGCTGACCAGATACGAGATCACGGCCTGTTCGTTGATGCCCATGAAGCGGACGTTCAGGCCGGGCTCGTACTCCTCGGGGATGCCGGTCTGCCGGAGGCCGACCACGCCCTGGTTCTCCTGGCCGGTGCGCATGGCCAGCACGGAGCTGGTGCCGGTGGCGGTCACGGGGATCTTGTCGCACGGCAGCAGCGGGATGCCCCGCCAGGCGGTGACGGTGTGCCCGTCGAGGGTCGCGCTGTCCGGGTAGACGCCGCGGGCGCTGCACTCGCGGCCGATCGCGGCGATGGTCCGGGGATGGGCCAGGAGGAACTGGGTCTTGCGGCGCCGGGAGATCAGTTCGTCGAGATCGGCGGGTGTGGGCGGGCCGCCGCGGGTGCGCACGCGCTGGCGGAAGTCGGCGTTGTGCAGCAGCCCGAACTCCCGGTTGTTCACCAGCTCGTACTCCTGGCGTTCGCGCAACGCCTGGGTGGTCAGGCGCAGTTGCTCCTCGACCTGGTTCATCGGCTCGCTGTAGAGGTCGGCCACGCGGGTGTGGACGCGCAGCACGGTCTGCGCGACGCTCAGCTCGTACTCCCGGGGCGACGCCTCGTAGTCCACGAACGTGCCGGGCAGCGCCGGCTCCCCAGCGTGGCCGGACGCCAGCGCGATGTCGGCCTCCCCGCGTTTGTTGACGGCGGGGGCGGGGCGGGCGCTGGCCTCGGCCAGGTGGGTGCGCAGGCCGGGCGACCGGTCGGCGACCGCGGTGACCCCGGCCAGCGGCAGCGCGAGGACGGTGGTGCGGGTGACGGCCACCAGGCCGTGCGGCCAGTCGCCGGGCTCGCCGGTCAGCGCGCCGTCGCCGGCGAAGTCGCCGTCGGCCAGCACGCCCAGGGTGGTCTCGCCGTCGTAGGCGCCGGGGCCCAGCTTGCGGACCTTGCCGTGGGCGATGAGCACGATCTCCTCGACCGGGCGGCCGAGTTCGGCGATGGTGTCGCCGGCGGCGTACTCGCGCTGGACGCAGGCGTCGGCCAGTGCCTGGAGCGCCTCGGGGTCGTCGAGGCCGTGCAGGGCGGGCAGTTCGGTGAGCTCGGCGGGGATGACGCGGACGTCGGCGCCGGTGGCGACGAACTCGACGCGGCCGTTGCCGAGGGTGTGGGTCAGCCGGCGGTTCACCCGGAACGTGCCGCCGGAGACCTCCACCCAGGGCAGCACCTTGAGCAGCCACCGCGGGGAGATGGCCTGCATCTGCGGTGGGGTCTTGAGGGTGCTCGCCAGTTTCCTGGCGGCGGAGGTGTCGAGGCTGGTGCGGGTCTGGTTGACGGGCGAGGTCACGTGGAGCGCCTTCCGTTGCGGTTGCCTTGCGGACGGAACGACGGGCCATTCCGCCGCACGCCCCCGCGTTCGGGGCGTGCGGCGGCCCGCGCTGGGTCAGTGTCCGATCTCGACGTCCTCGAGAATGCCGAGGGCGTCCGGGACGAGCACGGCGACCGAATAGTAGGCACTGACGAGATAGGAGATGACGGCCTGCTCGTTGATACCCATGAAACGAACGGACAGGCTGGGCTGGTATTCGTCTGGAATTCCGGTGCGGTGCAGTCCCACCACTCCCTGGGCCTTTTCCCCGGTGCGCAGCGCGAGAACGGAGCTGGTGCCCGTGGAGCTGATCGGAATCTTGTCGCAGGGCAGCACGGGCACTCCCCGCCAGGCGGGCACGGCGTGGCCGTCGATATTCACACTGTCCGGGTAGATGCCGCGGGCGCTGCACTCGCGGCCGAACGCGGCGATCGCCCGCGGGTGGGCCAGGATGACGCTGGGGTTCTTCCAGACGGTGGCCAGCAGCTCGTCGAGGTCGTCGGGGGTGGGCGGGCCGCCGCGGGTGTGCACGCGCTGGCGGAGGTCGGCGTTGTGCAGCAGGCCGAACTCCCGGTTGTTCACCAGCTCGTGCTCCTGGCGTTCGCGCAACGCCTCGACGGTCAGGCGCAGTTGCTCCTCGACCTGGTTCATCGGCTCGTTGTACAGATCCGCGACGCGGGTGTGCACCCGCAGCACGGTCTGCGCGACGCTCAGCTCGTACTCCCGGGGCGACGCCTCGTAGTCCACGAACGTGCCCGGCAGCACCGGCTCCCCCACGTGGCCCGACGCCAGCGCGATGGCCGACTCGCCGTGCGCGTTGCGCTGGGCGGGCACGGCGGCGCGGAAGGCGGCGAGATGGCCGGTCAGCGCCTCGGAGCGGGCGGCGATCTCCTCGAAGGCCGACCTGGTGAGCGTGAGCACCGTGCCGCTGGTGAGGGCCTTGAGGCCGTACTCCCAGGTGCCGGGCTCCTCGTCGGTGAGCGAGAAGTCGCCGTAGAAGTCGCCGTCCGCCAGGACGCCGTGGTCGCTCTCGGAGTCGTAGGCGCCGGGCCCGCGCCGGCTCAGCTTGCCGTGGGCGATCAGCACCACGCGGTCCGCCGGGGCGCCGGCCTCGACGATCACGTCGCCGGGGGCGAAGTCGCGCTGCGCACAGGCGCCGGCCAGCTCCTGGAGGACGCCGTCGTCCTCGAACCCGGCCAGCGCGGGCAACTCCCCCAGCTCGGCGGGGATCACCCGCACATCGGCACCGGTCGAGACGAATTCCACGCGCCCGTTCCCCACGGTATGGGTAAGGCGGCGGTTCACCCGGAACGTACCGCCGGAAACCTGCACCCAGGGAAGTACTTTGAGCAGCCACCGCGAGGTGATCGCCTGCATTTGCGGCGGCGTCTTGGTGGTTGTCGCAAGATTTCGCGCGGCAGTTGTGTCGAGGCTGAGCCGGGGGTGCGAGGCTCCATTTCCCTCGGTCGGTTCAGTGGAAGTGGTCATGCGCGATACCACCATTCTGCGCTCGATCTTCAGGCCATTCGGGGGATCCCGCGAACGAAGCTAGACGCACGCGCAGATGGAGGGCAATCACTCATACGAGGGGCCAACCGCTGGATTCCCGCGGCCATTTGCTGGGTACCGCGGCGAAGCGTTCCTGCAAAGACATACCGTGGGTGTGCGCCGGGACACATTCCGTCACGGCATAGGGTTGGGGGGCGCTCGGGCGCACAACCGGAGCGTGGTTGCACAGGCGGGGCGCACGCCCACGGCTTTGATGCAGTCATTCCATCGGTCCACGGCGCGCTACGGTGGAGCGGCCAAGTACGCGTGATAGCGCGCTGACTCATCGCACGAGGTTGGGGCACATCGGTTCCATGACTAAGGGCTCGGTCCAGGTGACGCACACCGGAACAGCACGCTGGCGGCGCCGGACCGCCGTGTACGGCACGGTGACCGAGGCCCTGGCCGCCGCCGCCGACGGCGATGTGCTGGTGCTCGGCCCGGGCACCTACCGCGAGAACCTGGTGATCGAGCAGGCGGTCACCGTGCGCGGCCCGTCGGACGACCGGGGCGGCCCGGCGCGGATCGCGCCGCCGGAGGGCGTTCCGCTGACCGTGCGCGGCTCGGCCACGGTGTCCCAGTTGCGCGTCGAGGGCCAGGACACGGCGGCCCCCGCGGTGCTCATCGAGAACAGCACCCCCGAACTCGCCGCCCTCCAGGTGCGTTCCGCGTCGGCGTCCGGCATAGAGGTGCGCGGCGGCGCCCGGCCGACCGTGCGCCGGTGCACCATCAGCAACCCGACGGGCTCGGGCATCAGCGTGGCCGACGGCGCGGGCGGCCTGTTCGAGGAGTGCGAGGTCGTCGAGTCCGGCCAGCCCGGCGTCACGGTGCGCGGCCCGGCCCATCTGCGCCTGGAGCGCTGCCGGATCCGGGCCTCGGGCGGGGCGGGGCTGTCGGTCACAGGGGACGGCAGCGCGGTGGACGCGGTGGAGTGCGGGATCACGGAGGTGCGCGGCGCGGGCGTGCTGCTGGCCGACCGGGCGACGGCCCACCTGACGGACTGCACGGTCGCCGGGACGTCGGGCGACGGCATCACGCTCGACTCGGAGGCGGTGCTCACGCTGACCGACAGCCGGGTGGCCGACATCCCGGAGAACGCCCTTGATCTGCGGTCGCGTTCAGTGCTGACGCTGGTGCGCACGACGATCACCGGCTTCGGCCGCAACGGCCTGTCGGTGTGGGACCCGGGCACGCACGCCGACGCGCACGACTGCGAGATCCACGAGTCCACCGGGGACTATCCGGCGGTCTGGGTCAGCGACGGCGCCACGGCCGTGCTGGACTCCTGCCGGGTGCACCACGTGCCGGACGCGCTGTTCGTGCTGGACTCCGGCTCGCGCGCGGACGTGGTGGACAGCCGGATCGAGGACGTGCGCGGCTCGGCGGTGTCCGTCAGCGACGGCGCGACCGCCCGGCTGGACGCCTGCCGCATCCAGGGGGTGGGCACGGGCGCCTGGTTCCGCGACCCGGGCAGCGGCGGCACGGTGACCGGCTGCACCATCGAGGGGGCCAGGACCGGCGTCATCGTCACCAAGGAGGCCAGCCCGGAGGTGGCCGACTGCACGGTGAGCGGCCCGGCCGAGGCCGGCGTGTACGTGTCGGCGGGGGGCCGCGGGCGGTTCTCCCGCTGCCGGATCACGGGCTCCGGCGGCTACGGCTTCCACATCATCGACGGCTGCCGCAGCGAGCTGGACCACTGCCGCACCGAGCGCTGCGCGCGCGGCGGCTACGTCTTCGCCGAGGACAGCCCGGTGCTCACCGACTGCCAGAGCGACGAGACGTCCGCGCCCGGCGCGGACGTGCGGCTGAAGGCGACCGACACGGCGACGCCCCGGGCCACGCCCGAGCGCTCGACGCCGGAGCCCGCGGCCGGAGAGGGCGCCGCGGCGGAGCCCGCCGCCCGGGCCGGCCGGCCCTCCGAGGAGGTGCTGGCGGAGCTGGAGTCCCTGGTGGGCCTGGGCACGGTCAAGCGCGAGGTGCGGGCGCTGATCGACATGATCGAGGTGGGGCGGCGGCGGCAGCAGGCCGGCCTCAAGGCCGCCTCGGTCCGCCGCCATCTGGTGTTCACCGGCTCCCCCGGCACCGGCAAGACCACCGTGGCCCGGCTGTACGGCGAGATCCTGGCGTCGCTGGACGTGCTGGAGCGCGGCCACCTCGTCGAGGTCTCCCGGGTCGACCTGGTCGGCGAGCACATCGGCTCCACGGCGATCCGCACCCAGGAGGCGTTCGAACGGGCCCGTGGCGGCGTGCTGTTCATCGACGAGGCGTACGCCCTCTCCCCCGAGGACGCGGGGCGCGACTTCGGCCGGGAGGCCATCGACACCCTGGTGAAGCTGATGGAGGACCACCGGGAGGCGGTCGTGGTGATCGTCGCCGGCTACACCGCCGAGATGGAGCGCTTCCTCGCGGTGAACCCGGGCGTCGCCTCGCGCTTCTCGCGCACCATCACGTTCGGCGACTACTCGCCCGAGGAGCTGCTGAGCATCGTTGAACAGCAGGCGCGCGAGCAGGAGTACGACCTCGGCGAGGGCGCCCGGGAGGCGCTGCTGAAGTACTTCACGACGCTGGACCGCGGCCCCTCGTTCGGCAACGGCAGATCGGCCCGCCAGACGTTCGAGGCCATGGTGGAACGGCACGCCGGCCGGGTGGCGCGGCTGGCCGAGCCCAGCACGGAGGAGCTGACGCTGCTGCACCCCGAGGACCTGCCGGGGCTGGGTTAGCTCTCACGCGCGGGGGCGGCCGGCTGGGTGGGCAGTTCCACCGGGCCGCGGGTCAGGCGGTGGAACAGCTCGGCGCGTTCCGCCGCGAACGCCGGGTCCTCGTCGTAGTCGCTGTGGCCGAGGATCGGCTCGGGCAGGGGACGCCGCAGATTGCGTCCGTAGTGCAGCGGGTCCGGCAGCGGGCCGAGGTCCACGGGCGGGCCCTCGGGGCCGGTGACCCCGACCGGGCCGCCGATCGGGTCGGTGGCTCGCCACAGGTTCCGCCAGCAGGGCATGTCCTGGTGCAGGGAGGCCAGCGCCCGCGGTCCGAAGAACGCGGGGAACCAGCGCCCGTACAGCCGGGCCAACGGCGAGCCATGAGTGAGGAGCGCGATCCGGCTGCGGGTGGCCGCGTCGAGCTGCCACACCGCGGCGGCGGCCAGCACGCTGCCCTGGGAATGGCCGGAGATCACCAGCCGCCCGCCGGTCGCGTCGATCCAGGTGCCCATCCGCCAGGACAGGTCGGGCACGGCGCGCTCGGCGTAGCAGGGCGGGGCGAACGGATGGGCGGCGCGCGGCCAGAACGTGCCGACGTCCCAGAGGATGCCGATGGTCCGGCGGGCGGCGGCGTCCCGGTAGGCGCGCCGGCCCATGGCCAGCAGCAGGACGACGCCTATCCCCATCAGCCACGAGCCCAGCTCCTGGCAGGCGTCGGCGGTCCAGGACAGCGCGGCGGTGGCGTCGCGCGCCGCGCGGGCGGGCGAGTCGCCGGTCAGCGAGCCCGCGACCGCGGTCAGGCCGAGGACCAGGCAGGAGCCGCTGATCCAGCCGACCAGGCGCGGCGCGGAGTCCGTCAGCGAGGCCAGCGAGATGGCCGAGGCGATGCGCCTGCTGCGGTCCGGGAGGGGCGCGCAGTTCTCGTCGCCGTACCGGTCGCGGATGTGCGGGGCCAGCCGGCGCGTGGCGCGGCACACGTGCACCAGCCCGGCCACCGCGAGGCCGAGCAGCACCGCCAGCAGCACGGGGATGGCGGACGCCTCCCAGCTCAGCACGACCGGGGGTCCGGCGATGATGGCGCCGGGCTCGCCGGGCGCGGCCGAGGGGTCCAGCCAGTCGGCGACGCGCTGGGCCACGCCACCGGTGAAGACCCCGCCGAGGCCGCAGGCCAGCAGCGCCACGCAGGCGCCGCCGAGGCCGGCCAGCGCGCCGCGGTCCGCGCTCCGGGCGTGCCGGTGCAGCCAGTACGCGGCGAGCGCGACGCCGACGGTCAGCGCGCCCTGGACGACGATCAGGACCGGGAAGACGGCGGTGCCGGCCGGATGGCGGCCGGTGGTGGCCCAGTCCGGCCGGCTCCAGGCCGTGTGCAGGACCGTGAGCGCCACCAGCGCCAGCGCCGCCGCGGGCAGCGCGCGGGTGAACGGGGGCACGGGCCCTTCGTCCGGCTCCTCCTCGGTCCGGCCGTGCCGGAACTGCTGCCCGGCGAGCACCGCGCAGCCGCCCAGGGTCAGCGCCGTCAGCAGCCAGCCGAGGACGGCCAGCGCGGCGCTCCCGTCGGGGCCGCGGTCGTACGGCCCGGTGGCGCTGAGCAGCGCGGCGGCGACGACCAGCAGCCCGGCCGCGGTGTGGGCCGCGCGCAGCCGGGCGACAAGGCCGCGGCCGTACCAGAAGCCGGGCAGGGCGAGCGCGGCGTGCTCCCCGGCATCCGGGCGCGGGCGCGGCGGCGGGGAGGCGGACTCGTACGAACTCCAGGTGCGGTGGGACAGCCACCACAACAGCCCGATCAGCGCCAGGGGCACCGCGCCGGCCAGCGCCAGCCGGCGGCCGGGCTGGGCCCACCAGCCCTCGCCCGGGGCGAACGGCCCCAGCCAGGACGCGTTCCGGGCGCACGCCTCGGAGCCCGCGCACTGCCAGGCGACCAGGTCAAGGGCGACGGCGCAGGCCCCGGCCACCAGCAGCACCGTGAGCGACAGCGCGACCAGCCGCACCAGGGTGTCGTAGAGCCGGTGAACGCGCCGCGGGCCCCCGGCGGCGGGCCGCATCCAGTGCGCCAGATTCACGATCATGAAGGGCAGGAGCAGCAGCCACAGGGCGCGGGCGCCGTTCCCGGAGGTGAGGTTGCACCAGTAGTACGCCTCGCGGACCGGGCCGGTCGTGCCGTCCCAGGGCCGTTCGGCCAGGTCGTCGGTGCGCCGGTGGACGGAGGCGGTGCCGTCCCCGGTGATCCGCGTGGTGCGGGTGTCCTCCAGCATCTCCTCGGGCGTGGTGCCGCCGACGCCGTGCACCAGCAGTTCGACCGCGGGCTCCGGCGGCGGCGCCCCGGGTTCCGGCTCCGCCCCGTCCGCCGCGCGTGCGATGCCCTCCGTGGTCATCGAGGATCCCCCGTTCCGTCCGCTGCCCTGCCCTGCTTCTCTCCGCGCGGCCGGGCCCCGAACCGCCTCGGCCGAGGCCATGTTGGGGCATGGGAGGATGGCATGTGCAGCATTGGAGGGAGACGGCGTGAGCGACAACCAGAACCTGCTGGCCGGGCAGCGGCGTGCCCTCATCCTGGACGAGGTGCGCCGCCGGGGCGGCATCCGCGTCAGCGAGTTGACGCGCATGCTCCAGGTGTCCGACATGACCGTGCGCCGGGACCTGGACGTGCTCGCGCGGCAGGGTGCCCTGGAGAAGGTGCACGGCGGCGCGGTGCCGGTGGCGGAGGGGCGCACCCACGAGCCGGGCTTCGAGGCCAAGTCGTCGCTGGAGCTGTCCGCCAAGAGCGACATCGCCCGGGCGGCGGCGGCCCTGGCCACGCCGGGCAGCGCGGTGGCACTGTCCGGAGGCACCACGACGTTCGCGGTCGCGCATCAGTTGCTGGAGGTGCCCGATCTGACCATCGTCACCAACTCGGTGCGGGTGGCCGACGTGTTCCACCACGCGCGGCAGGCCGCCGAGGGCGGACCGGCCCCGGCGCACGCGCCGACGGTGGTGCTGACGGGCGGGGTGCGGACGCCGTCGGACGCGCTGGTGGGTCCGGTGGCCGACGCGGCGATCGCGTCGCTCCACTTCGACGTGCTGTTCCTCGGGGTGCACGGCATCTCGGTGGAGGCGGGGCTGTCCACGCCGAACCTGGCGGAGGCCGAGACGAACCGGCACTTCATCCGTTCGGCGCGGCGGGTGGTGGTGGTCGCCGACCACACCAAGTGGGGGACGACGGGGCTGAGTTCGTTCGCGACCCTGGACGAGGTGGACACCCTGGTGACGGACTCGGGGCTGCCCGGGCCGGACCGGGAGGAGATCGCCGAGCACCTGGCGGAGCTGGTGATCGCGGGCGACGGCGGGACGCCCGACCGGCCCAACACCTGATGCGCGCGGGGGCCTTGAGGGGGAGGCTGGCCCCACCCGGACCCTTCCCTCGTCGGTCCGTCGCACGGAAGCGGTGAGCCCCCTCGTGACGATTCATTCCGATACCCCGTGCCAGCGGCGCGCCGTGGAGTTCCCCGCCGTTCCCTCCGGGGCCGGCCAGGCGTGCCGACGCGCGGCCGCGCAACTGCGGCACTGGCGGCTGCCACAGCTCGCCGACGCGGTGGGGGCGGGCGTCCGGCGGCTGCTGGCCGACGTGGGGCGCCACGCGGGGGCGGAGCGGCGCTGCACGGTGGAGGTGCTGCTGCTGTGGGACAGGATCGTGGTCTCGGTCCGCGACCACGGGCAGCGCGCCCATCAGGCGCCGGCCCTGGCCGCGGTCCGGGGCGGCGGCGGGGTGCGGGCCCATCAGGACGAGCGGGGCCGGATCGTGTGGTGCACGCTGCCGGTGCCCTATCCTCCGGCGCCGCCGGAGGCGCACGCGGTCCGTCATCCGTGGGCCGCGCACGCCTGAGGCGGACGTCGGGCGCGGCTCAGGCGCCGCGCCGGTTCTCGGTGAGCACGGCCAGCCGGCCGCGGTACTCCTCGGCGTCGATCTCGCCGGCGGCGAAGCGCCGGCCGAGCAGGGCGACCGGGGTGTCGTGGCCCGGCCCGCCCCGGCCGCGCCACACGGTGCGGCGCAGCAGCCAGCCGCCGCCGATCAGGACAACGGCCCAGAACAGCGGGAACAGCAGGATCCACGGCCCGGGCCCGTCGTCCCGAAAGGTGTGCGCCAGGGTCTCCATGGCGGTCCCTCCCTCTCCTTCGTGTCTTCTCTCGTCGCTTCTTCGCTTCTCCGTCGGCCCCGGTCTTCCGCCGGTGCCGGCGTCCGCTGTGTCGAGCCTGCTGGACGGCCGGGGGCCGGCGCGTCGTACGGGCAGCGGCTTCGCGGCTGCTCCGCGCGGAGTACGGCCGGGGAGTTGTCAGTGGCGGCTGCCAGACTCGGCCGCATGAGCGAGGAACGGCCGGAGGGCGGCCGGTGGGCGCTGGCGGAGTACGCCGACGGCTCGGTCCGGGTGTGCCCGCTGGACGAGCGGGGGCGGGCGGCCGGGCCCATCGTGCGCGAGCCGGGGGCGGCCGAGGCGGTGCGCGCCCGGCCCCGGGTGGCGCGGTGGGTGTGGCGGTCGACGGCGGCGGTGTATCCGGAGGTGCTGGCGGCCGGTCTGCGGGTGGAGCGGTGCTATGACGTGGAGGCGGCGGAGGCGCTGCTGCTGGGGCACGAGGGGCGGTACGGCCGGCCGCGGTCGCTGAGCGCGGCCTTCGCCCGGCTGCGCGGCCTGCCGGAGCCGGACGATCCGCCGCCGGCCGCGGCGGACTCGGCGCAGCCGTCGCTCTTCGCGGCGGGGCCGGTGCCGTTGCCCGCGGAGGCGGATCCACTGGCCGCGCTGCTGGAGGTGTACGCGGGTCAGCTCGTGCGGGCGGCGGCGGCCGTGCGCCCGGAGCGGATGCGGCTGCTGCTGGCGGCGGAGTCGGCCGGGACGCTGGTGGCGGCCGAGATGGGCCGGGCGGGGCTGCCCTGGCGGGCGGACATCCACCGCCGGGTGCTGGGCGAGCTGCTCGGGGAGCGGTATCCGGGCGGGGCGCCGCCCCGGCGGCTGGCCGAGCTGGCGGAGCGGGTGTCGGTGGCCTTCGGCGAGGGCGTGCGGGTGCGGCCGGATCTGCCGGCGGACATCATCCGGGCGTTCGCCAGGGCCGGGATCAAGCTGTCCTCCACCCGGGCCTGGGAGTTGCGGGAGATCGACCACCCGGCGGTGGAGCCGCTGCTGGAGTACAAGCGGCTGTACCGGATCCACACGGCGCACGGCTGGTCCTGGCTGCGGTCGTGGGTGCGGGACGGCCGGTTCCGCACGGAGTACGTCCCGGGCGGCGCGGCCTCCGGCCGCTGGACCACCAACGGCGGCGGCGCCCTCCAGATCCCGCGGGCGGTGCGCCGGGCGGTGGTGGCCGACCCGGGCTGGCGGCTGGTGGTGGCCGACGCCGACCAACTGGAGCCGCGGGTGCTGGCGGCGATTTCGCGGGACCCGGGGCTGATGACGGTGGCGGGCGGCGCCGGCGATCTGTACGCGGCGCTGTCGCACCGCGCGTTCTCCGGGGACCGGGCGGCGGCCAAGCTGGCGCTGCTCGGCGCGGTCTACGGCCAGACCTCCGGGGACGGCCTGCGGCATCTGGCGGATCTGCGGCGCCGGTTCCCGCTGGCGGTGGCCTATGTGGACGAGGCGGCCCGGGCCGGCGAGGAGGGGCGGCTGGTGCGGACCTGGCTGGGCCGCACCTGTCCCCCGGGCGGCGCGGAGGACCGGG
Organism: Streptomyces litchfieldiae; assembly: GCF_031845365.1. Lineage (NCBI taxonomy): Bacteria > Bacillati > Actinomycetota > Actinomycetes > Kitasatosporales > Streptomycetaceae > Streptomyces > Streptomyces litchfieldiae. The sequence continues at coordinate 74,675 of NZ_JAVREL010000007.1, read as the reverse complement.
AGTGGGACGGGGAGGGGGAGCCGCCGGCGCCGGGCGGCACGCCGTCGGCGCGGGCCCGGGGCCGCTTCACGCGGAACTTCGTGGTGCAGGGCAGCGCCGCCGAGTGGGCACTGCTGATGCTCGCCGGGCTGCGGGCGATGCTGCACGGGATGCGGGCCGAGCTGGTGTTCTTCCAGCACGACGAGGTGATCGTGCACTGTCCGGCCGAGGAGGCCGAGGCGGTGACCGAGGCCGTGCGGGCGGCCGGCGAGTCCGCGGGCCGCCTGGCGTTCGGTCCGACGCCGGTCCGCTTCCCGTTCACCGCGGCCGTGGTGGAGTGCTACGCCGACGCCAAGTAGGCGAAGAAATCCGGGACGTCAGGCGATGTGCGCGAGGGGCGCCTCGACGCCGCCGGCGAGCCCGTCCGCGACCAGCCGGGCGGCGGTGGCCAGCCGGGCCGCGGCCTCGACGGCGACCGGGCCGCTCACCGTGAACGGGACCCGCAGGTAGCCCTCGAACGCGCCGTCCAGACCGAAGCGCGGCCCGGACGGCACCCGCACGCCGAGGCGTTCGCCGGCCTCGGCGATCCGGGACCCGGACAGGCCGCCGGTGCGCACCCAGAGGGTCAGCCCGCCGCCGGGCACGCTGAACTCCCAATCGGGCAGGTGCTCCCGCAGCGCCGCCACGACGGCGGCCCGGCTGTCGCGGACCTCCGCGCGCCGCTGCTCGGTGGCCTCCCGCCAGCCGCCCGAGGTCATCAGCCAGCTCAGGGCGAGCTGTTCGAGCACGGGGCTGCCCAGGTCGGCGTAGGCGCGGCCGGCGGTCAGGCGGCGGATCACCTCGGGGGCGGCCCGCACCCAGCCGATGCGCAGGCCCGCCCAGAAGGTCTTGCTGGCGGATCCGACGGTGACGACGCCCGCCCCGCCGTGGTCGAAGGCGGACACGGGCGTGGGCGGTTCCTCCCCCGGCGCGAGGTCCAGGGCGAGGTCGCTCATGGTCTCGTCGACCACCAGGACGGTGCCGGCGGCGCGGGCGGCGGCGACGAGCTCCCGGCGCTGCTCGTCGCCGGCCAGCGCCCCGGTGGGGTTGTGGAAGTCGGCCATCACATAGGCGATGCGCGGCGACGCCTCCTTCAGCACCCGGCGCCACGCGGGCAGGTCCCAGCCGGAGAGCCCCGGGCCCATCGGCACCGGCACCAGCCGGGCGCCGGCCTCGCGCATGAGCTGGAGCACGTTGGCGTAGGAGGGGTGCTCCACGGCGACCCGTTCGCCCGGCGGCGCGAAGAGCCGGCAGATGGCCGCGACGGCGCCCATCGCGCCGGTGGTGATCATGATCTGCTCGGGCATGGTGGGCACGCCCCGCGCGGTGTACCGGTCGGCGAGGGCCTGCCGCAGCTCGGGCAGCCCGGCCGGGAAGTCGCCATGGGTGCGGGCGGAGGGCGGCAGCGCGTCCAGCGCCGCCCGGCAGGCGCGGGTGAGCCAGGGCTCGGGGGCGGGGAGCGCGGCGCAGCCGAGGTCGAGCATGGAGCCCGCCGCCTCGGGCGGCAGGGGCTCCATGGCGCGGCCGGGCAGCGGCCGGCCGGCGGGCACGGCGGTCCAGCTCCCGGAGCCGCGCCGGGACTCCAGGAAGCCGTCGGCGCGCAGCGCCTCGAACGCGGCGGCCACGGTGGTGCGGCTGACGGCCAGGGCGCCGGCGAGCTCGCGCTCGGCGGGCAGCCGGGCGGCGACCGGGACCCGTCCCTCCAGCACCAGCAGCCGCACGCCGTCGGCCAGCGCGCGGTAGGCCGGCACGCGCGGGCCACCGGCCGCCGGGCCGCTCCGGGCCTGGGAGCCGAGCAGCCGGGCGAGCTGATGCGCACCCACGGTAGAGGTCCACTGAGGCATGGAAAACAGTCCACCCTTCGCCAATTGGCCCTGGGATTGCGCCCTTCGAGAGCCACAGGGTGGCACGTGTCAGGCCACTTGCGCCAGAGAGGAGTCCTCATGAACCGGCTGCCGCGGCGGCTCGTCCAGTTGTACGCCGGGCTGCTGCTGTACGGAGCGAGCGCCGCCCTGCTGGTCCGCGCCGGGCTCGGGCTCGACCCGTGGGACGTGTTCCACCAGGGGATCGCCGAGCACGTCGGGCTGTCCATCGGGATGGTGGTGAACATCACGGGCGCACTGGTGCTGCTGCTGTGGATCCCGCTGCGCGAACGCCCGGGGCTGGGCACGCTCTCGAACGTGGCTCTGGTCGGGCTGTCGATGGACGCCACCCTGGCGCTGGTTCCCCGAGTGGGTGCGCCGTTGGCGCAGATACCGCTGCTGCTGGGCGCCGTGGTGCTCAACGGGGTGGCGACGGGGCTCTACATCTCGGCCCGGTTCGGCGCCGGGCCGCGGGACGGGCTGATGACGGCGCTGCACCGGGTGACCGGCAGATCCCTGCGCCTGGTCCGCACCGGGATCGAGGTGACGGTGCTCACGGTGGGCGTGCTGCTGGGCGGCGCGGCCGGGGTGGGCACGGTCGTGTACGCGCTGGCGATCGGGCCGCTGGCCCAGTTCTTCCTGCGGATGTTCGCGCTGCCTCCGGCCACGATGGAGCCGCCCTCGTCCACGATGGGGCCCCCTTCATCCACGATGAGGCCGCTTCATCCACGATGAGGAAGGCGAAATCCGGAATGGATTTCGACCACCGGCGACGGCGGGGTATTCTACGCGCTTGGTCCCGCCGGATGGACCGTCACCCCGAGCCATCCTGTGCGGACGCCGGGTGACATCTCCTGTCAGATGTGACAAACCGGACGCCGGTGGGTACTAAAAGGGGCGGTACGACGGGCGACGCATGACCTGCAACGGGAATCTTCACCGCCGACCGGACGTTGACCTGATTGATGACGACAGCGACACCTGTCCTGTGGGCGACAAGCCCGGGAGGCACGATTCATGAGTGAGCGAGCTCTACGCGGCACGCGGCTCGTGGTGACCAGCTACGAGACGGACCGCGGCATTGACCTCGCGCCGCGTCAGGCGGTGGAGTACGCATGCCGGAACGGGCATCGGTTCGAGATGCCGTTCTCGGTGGAGGCCGAGATCCCGCCGGAGTGGGAATGCAAGGTCTGCGGCTCCCAGGCCCTGCTGGTGGACGGCGAGGGCCCCGAGGAGAAGAAGGGCAAGCCCGCCCGCACCCATTGGGACATGCTGATGGAGCGCCGGACGCGCGAGGAGCTTGAGGAAGTCCTCGCCGAGCGGCTGGCGGTACTGCGCTCCGGCGCGATGAACATCGCGGTGCATCCGCGCGACAGCCGCAAGACGGCATAGGCACCGCTTCGGCGACGACCGGGGAACCGAGGGCTCGGGTCACGTGAGGTGACCCGGCCCCTTTGTTTGTGCGCGACAATGGCGCGCCCGCGCGTCGGGCGCACCCGGGAGGACGGCCCGTGGCCCGTTAGGGTCGCGGGCCGCTCTTGTCGTCCCGGTCGCCGTTTCCGTCCTCGCCGGCCTCGTCCCGGATGACCTCGCCGGGCACCACCCGCCCGTCCGGGCGGCGCATGCGCATCTGGTCGCGGGCGGCCCTGGCCTCCTCGAACGCGGCGCCCAGCGGTCCCGCGCGGCGCGTGACATACCGGGCCCCGGCCCGCCGCAGCAGCGCGGCAGTCGGCGGGAAGACGCACAGCAGCCCGAGGGCGTCCGAGACGAGTCCCGGCACCATGAGGAGCAGTCCGCCGAGCATCGTCAGCCCGTTCCCGCCGCGGGCGGGGCGTTCACGTGAGGGCGCGGGCCCCGCCTGGAGGCTCTCGGCCAGCCGCTGCCACGCCCGGCGCCCGGCCTGCTTGATCACCACGGCGCCGAGCACGAACCCGGCGCACAGCACCAGGAAAACGGTCGCGCCGCCCGCCGCGTCGCCCAGCAGCATCAGCAGCCAGATCTCCAGCAGCGCCCAGGCCGCGACCAGCAGCGGGAACAGCGCACGGACGCCACGCCGTGGCCGGGGGGCTCGCACTCCGCCCCGGGGCCGACTCCGGTACGGGTCGGGACTGCCACTCGTCATGTCTCAAGTGTGCCTGGTACCGGTGAGTTTGCCGAGGCGGGCCGCCACGCCCCACGCGGTCACCCGCCAGAGCGCCTCGATCACGATGTCCCGGCTCATCTTGCTGTCCCCGTGCTCGCGCTCCACGAAGGTGATGGGCACCTCCACGACGCGATGCCCGGCCCGCAGGGTGCGGTGGAGCAGGTCCACCTGGAAGCAGTAGCCCTGGGACTCCACGTCGGCCAGCAGCCCGGGGTCCAGCACATGCGCGCGGAACGCCCGGAACCCGCCGGTGACGTCGCGGGCCGGCAGCCCCAGCAGCAGCCGGGAGTAGGCGCTGCCGCCCCGGGAGAGCAGTTCGCGGTACTTGGGCCAGTTGACGATGCGCCCGCCGGGGATCCACCGCGAGCCGAGCACGAGGTCGGCGTCCCGCAGCGCGGTCAGCAGCCGGGGCAGTTCCTCCGGGCGGTGCGAGCCGTCGCCGTCCATCTCCACCAGCACGTCGTAGCCGCGCTCCAGCCCCCAGCGGAACCCGGCCACATACGCGGCGCCGAGGCCCTCCTTGCCGGGCCGGTGCAGCACGTGCACCTGGTCGTCGCCGTCGGAGATCTCGTCCGCGATCTTGCCGGTGCCGTCGGGGCTGTTGTCGTCGGCCACCAGGATGTGGCAGCGCGGCACGGCGGCCCGCAGCCGGCCGACGAGCGGGGTGAGGTTGTCCGCCTCGTTGTAGGTCGGGATGATCACCAGGACCCGGCCGGGCGGGTCCTTGTCGAGCGACGGGCGGTCGGTCACGCGGGCGTCTCCTTCCGCTCCGGGCGGGCCCGGCGGTCCCGCACCGCCACCCCCGCCCACACCAGCAGCCCCAGGCCCGCGAGCGCCCACTCGGGCGCGGCGCCCACCCGGTCCGCCACGGTCCTCCCGTCCCGCAGGGGCAGCTCACCGACGAGAACGTCCTGGGTGAACTCCTCGGTGCGCTGTTCGATGGTGCCGTCCGGCGCGACGATGGCGCTGATGCCGCTGGTCGCGGCGGTGACGACGGCCCGGCCGTGCTCCACGGCACGCAGTTGGGACATGGCGAGCTGCTGCTCGGGCTGGCCGGTGTTGCCGTAGGTGGCGTTGTTCGTCTGGACGACCAGCGCGCGGGCCCCGGCGTTCACGGTGTCCCGGACGATGCCGTCGTAGGCCACCTCGAAGCAGATGACGTCGCCCAGCCGGGCCGGGCCGACGTCCAGCACGCCGGGCTCCTCGCCCGGGTAGAAGTCCCGGGGTACCCGCTCCAGGCGGCTGATGACGGCGCTGAGCTGGTCGCGGAAGGGCACGTACTCGCCGAACGGCACGGGGTGCTGCTTGGTGTACGACTCCCCGGGGCCGGTCTCCGGATCCCAGACGATGCCCTGGTTCTCCACGTAGCCGTCCTTGGTGGGGTGGTCGACCAGCGCGCCCACCAGGATCGGCACCCCGACGGCGCGCACGGCCCGTTCGATCGCGGCCGCCGCCTCCGGGTCGCGGTAGGGATCGAGGTCCGAGGCGTTCTCCGGCCAGAGCACCAGGTCGGGGCGGTCCACCTGGCCGGCGTCGATGTCGTCGGCCAGCTCAAGCGTCGCCTCGACGTGGTTGTTGAGGATCATCATCGGGCGGCCGAGGAAGTCCATGCCGGCCTGCTGCACGTTGCCCTGCACCACCGCGACGGAGACGGTATCGTCGGCGTCGGTGGGCACCGGCACCGCGTAGCCCGCCACGGCCACGGCCGCGGCCAGGCCGAGCGCCCCGGCGGCCGGGACGACGGCGGCCCGCGCCGGTCGCGCCGCCCGCTCGCGCCACAGCGGCCACAGGCGCAGCGCGGCGAAGGCAAGCAGTGTGCCGGCGAGGGCGACCGCGAAGGTGACCAGCGGCGCGCCGCCGAGGGCGGCCAGCGGCGTGAACGGGGTGCTGGTGTTGGCGAAGGCGAGCCGCCCCCAGGGGAACCCGCCCAGCGGCACCCGGTCCCGCGCCCATTCCTGCGCGACCCACAGACAGGCCGCCCACAGCGGCCATCCGGGCAGCCGCGAGGTGACCGCGAGCCCGGCGCCCAGCGGCACGAAGAACAGCGCCTCCACCAGGGAGAGCCCGACGACGGTGTCCCAGCCGATGACGTGCAGCCACTTGAGCAGGCCGACGAAGAACGGCAGGCCCAGCGCGAAGCCGAGCCAGGCGCCCTGCCGCGCGGTCCGGCCGTGGGCGAGCACGGAGAGCACGGCGACCGCGACGATCGACAGCGGCCAGATGTCGTAGGGCGGGAACGCGGCGGCCAGGGCCAGTCCGGCGCCGGCGGCCACCAGGCTCACGCGCCAGTGCCGCCGCCCCTGGGCGGCCAGCCGCGCGAGCCGCCCGGGGCGGCGGGCCGGGGCGGGGGCGGTCACCGGTGGTTCGTCGGCCGGCGCGGGCGTGTCCGGGCGTGCGTCACCGGTATCGCTGGCCGTGGTCGTCTCGGGGCCCGATGGCACGGTCGTGGCCTCTCTGGAAAGCGGGCGATGATGAACGACCGTACCTCGAACGCGGCGTGAGGCGGCGACGCGGGGGCTGCGGATCGGGACCCGGCGCCCTTCGGTCCGACCCGGGACCCGCTGGCTGCGGGTCGACCGAAGCCGTTGTCTACTGAGCGTCCGGGCCCCGTCCCGGGTCGCACCCGCCGACCGGACGGCACCTTCCGCCCCCGTGCCGCAGGCACTGGACCTGGCTCCCGCTGGCGAAGCGCCGGCTCGTGGCACCCCGCCCTCTGTGGCCCAGCAGCGTTCCACGACTGCGCGGAGGCGCGTCGGCCGGACGTCCCTCGGGTGGACCCGGCCGAACCTACCCTTCGACGACCGCCGCCTGTCAACAGCGGTCTGACCAGGATCTTTCCGTCAAACCGGCAGGTCAGTGCTCCGTGGTGGCGGGAGCCCGACAGGCACAGCACACGTCGTTCGGCGGTATGGCCGCCGGGCGGATCACTCGTTCAGCCGGTCGTACACCGTCCGGCCGCCCACCACCGTCCGCAGACACTCGGGCAGCGGGGCGCCGGGGGCCAGGTCGGGCAGGCCGGGCGTGCCCGAGCGCGGGTCGGTGGACCAGCGGGCGATGCGGTTGTCGGGCGCCTGGACGAGCAGTTCGCCGGTGCGCCACACGGCGTAGTCGGCCGGGGCGCCGGGGACCAGCACGCCCGCGTCGTCGCGGCCGACGGCGCGCCAGCCGCCGCGGGTGTGGGCCGTGAAGGCGGCGCGCACGGAGACGCGGTGCTCGAAGGTGCGGTGGAACGCCGCGGCCCGCAGCGTGCCCCAGGGGTCGAAGCGGGTGACGGGGGCGTCGGAGCCGAAGGCGAGCGGCACCCCGGCGCGCAGCAGGGCGGCGAACGGGTTGAGGGTGCGGGCCCGGGAAGGGCCCAGTCGCCGGGCGTACATGCCGTCCTCGCCGCCCCAGGCCGCGTCGAAGGCGGGCTGGACGGAGGCGGTCAGGGCCAGCGCGGCGAAGGCGTCGATCGTCTCCGGGGTGAGCATCTCGGCGTGCTCGACGCGGTGGCGCAGCGCCCGGACCCGCTCGGTACCGAGGCGGTCGGCGGCGGCCGCGACGCCCTCGGTGACGGCCGTGACCGCGGCGTCGCCGATGGCGTGGAACCCGGCCTGGAGCCCGGCCTCGGTGCAGGCGGTCACATGGGCGGCGATGTCGTGCGCGGTGAGGTGCGCCGTGCCGGTGTGGCCGGCGTCGGCGTAGGGCTGGTGCAGGTGCGCGGTGTGGGAGCCGAGGGAGCCGTCGGCGAAGAGGTCGCCGGCCGCGCCGATGGCGCCGAGCTCGCGCACCTGTCGCGCCTCCTTCGCGGATGTGACGAGTCCGGCCCAGTAGCCGAAGACCCGGGGGCCGGGCTCCGCCTCGGCGAGCGCGAGCAGGCCGGTCAGGTCCTCCTCGCTGGAGATGTCCGGGCCCGCGCACTCGTGCACCGCGCCGATGCCCAGGGCCGCGGCCCGGCGCAGCGCCGCGCGCTGGGCGTCGGCCCGCTGGCGGGGGGAGACGGTGGCGTCGGCGGCGCGGCGCACGGCGTGGTGGGCGTCGCCGGTGAGCGGCCCGGCGGGGTCGTGGCCGGACAGCCCGGCGACGCCGGGCACCCGGTCGAGCAGGGCCGTGGTGGCGAGCGCCGAGTGCGCGTCGACGCGGGTGAGGTAGAGCGGGCGGCCGGCGGCGGCCCGGTCGAGCTCGGCGCGGGTCGGCGGGCGGCCCTCCGGCCAGTCGGTGGTGTCCCAGCCGTGGCCGATGAGCACGCCGCCGGCCGGGGCCGCGGCGGCGTGGGCGGCGACGAGGGCGAGGGCCTCGGCGAGCGAACGGGCCGGGGCGAGGTCGAGGCCGGTCAGGGTGAGCCCCGTGGCGGTCGTGTGCACATGCGCGTCCGTGAACGCCGGGGTAACGAGCGCCCCGTCGAGGTCGACGATCTCGTCGGCGGACGCGGCCAGCGAGTCGGCGGCGGCTTCCGAGCCGACCCAGGCGACGCGGTCGCCCGCCACGGCCATGGCCGTGGCGAAGGGGTCGGCGGGGCTGTGGACCTCGCCGCGGCGCAGCAGAACGGTGCGGGGCCTCTCGCCGGGGGTGGTGCGTTGGGTCATGGCCCCAGTCTTCCGGCCCGGCGCCCCGCGGCCGACCGCGGGGTCTACACGCGCGGCGGGCGCGCCTCGTAGGGGGTGGACAGCACGACGGTGGTGCGGGTGGAGACGCCGGCCAGCGAGCGGATGCGGGCCAGCAGGTTCTCCAGCTCGGCGGGCGTGGCGACGCGGACCTTCAGGATGTAGTTCTCGTCCCCCGCGACGCTGTGGCAGGCCTCGATCTCGGGCACGCCCGCGAGCCGGTCGGCGATGTCGTCCGGGGCGCTGGGGTCGAAGGGCTTGACCGAGATGAACGCGGTGAGCGGCAGGCCGACGGCGTCGGGGGCGACGATGGCGGCGTAGCCGCGGATGATGCCGCGCTGTTCCAGGCGGCGCACGCGCTGGTGCACGGCCGAGGTGGAGAGCCCGGTGGCCCTGCCCAGGTCGGTGTAGCTCATCCGCCCGTCCTTGACGAGCAGTTCCACGATGCGCCGGTCCAGTTCCTCCACGCCGCGTAACCTACCCGGAATGGCACCCGGGTGGGGATGCCGCCCGCAGCCGGGCGGGCACGGGCGGCCACAGTTCCACAACAGTTATGTGACGAACGACACAAAAGCCATTCCGCGTCCGGTTCGGCTTCACGATTATTCGCTGATCGGGGCGGGAAGTGCTTGCTGTGGCCAACACCACTGTGCCTCCTAGGGGGATCCATGCGCACCGTGAAGCCACCAAAGCGTTCCGAACCCGGCGATTTCGCACCGGAGTTCGACGACGAGACCTCGGGGGTCGCCGACGAGGAGCCCTTTGCGGACCTGGTCCGGGTCATCTGCCCCGACTGCGCCCGGCCCGTCGCCCTCGCCGACCCGGGCGAGGCGATGCCGCAGCACGCGCTGTGCTCGACTCCGTGGAACCCGTTCGGGCTGACCCTGTGCCCCGGCTCCGGCCGCGTGGTGGCCGGCGACAAGGCGGCGGTCGTGCCGGCGGCGCCGGCCGGCCGGGAGAGCGTCTCGCTGGCCGCCCTCCCAGAGGGCCTGGACTGGCGCCTCCAGCCCTTTTCGCACGTCACCACCACCGCCGCCACCACGCTGCGCCAGGCGGCCTGAGCGCCGGCGCCGTTCCATACGGGACGGAGGGACCTACGCCCCCACCAGGTGGCGGGCGACCACCATCCGCTGGATCTGGTTGGTGCCCTCGACGATCTGCAGCATCTTCGCCTCGCGCAGATAGCGCTCGGCCGGGAAGTCGGCCGTGTAGCCGTAGCCGCCCAGCAGTTGGACCGCGTCGATGGTGACGCGCATGGCGGTGTCCGTGCAGAACAGCTTGGCCATCGCCGCCTCGCCGGAGAACGGCTCGCCCGCGTCCCGCAGCCGGGCGGCGGCCAGGTAGAGCGCGCGGCCGGCCTCGATCTGGGTGGCCATGTCGGCGAGCATGAAACGCGGCCCCTGGAACTCGGCGACCGGGCGGCCGAACTGCTCGCGCGCGGCGGTGAACGCCAGTGCCTCGTGCAGCGCCGCCTGGGCGACCCCGATCGCGCAGGCGGCGATCCCGAGCCGGCCGCCGTCCAGGGCGGCCAGCGCGATGCCGAAGCCGCGCCCCTCCTCTCCGAGCCGGCGCGCGTCGGGAACGCGCACGCCGTCGAGCCGCACCTGGGCCGTCGGGGATCCGCCCATGCCCATCTTGCGCTCGGGCGCGGCGGCGCTGAGCCCGGGCGCGTCGGCGGGCACCAGGAACGCCGTGATGCCCCGCGGTCCCTCCTCGCCCGTGCGGGCCATGACGGTGTAGAAGTCGGCGACGCCGCCGTGCGTGATCCACGCCTTGGTCCCGGTCAGCACCCAGTCGTCGCCGTCCCGCACCGCGCGGGTGCGCAGCGAGGCGGCGTCCGACCCGGAGCCGGGCTCGGACAGGCAGTAGGCGCCGAGGAGTCCGCCGCCGAGCATGTCCGGCAGGTGCTCGCCGCGCTGCTCCTTGGTGCCGAAGCCGGCCAGCGCGTGGCAGGCCAGGGTGTGGACGCTGACGCCCAGGCCGACGGTCAGCCGGGCGGCGGCGAGTTCCTCCAGCACCTGGAGGTAGACCTCGTAGGGCTGGTCCCCGCCGCCGTACTCCCCGGGGTAGGGCAGCGACAGCAGCCCGGCGGCGGACAACTGCCGGAAGAGGTCACGGGGGAAGACCGCGGCGGCCTCCTCCTCGGCGGCCCGGGGCCGGATCTCGCGCCGGATCAGCTCGCGGACCAGGGCGAGCAGGTCGTGCGCTTCCCGGGTGGGCAGGGAACGCCGCACGTGCGGAACGGCGTCGGGGGCGGTCATCGCGTTTCCTCCAGGGGGTGATGGCAGGTCGCACCGGGACCGCCGGATCGCGGCGGCCCGGGTGTCGTGTTCGGGATGGGTCAGGTGCCGCAGCCTGGGTCGGCGGCGTCCACCGATAGGGGGCTTCCCTCGGGCACGAAGTAGGTGGCGTACAGCACGACGGGCTCGGTACCCAGGTTCCGCCCGAGGTGGACGTGGCGCCGCCCGGCGGGCTCCAGGACCGTGTCACCAAGCGTGGACACCTCCACCGAGCAGTCGTCCAGCGTCCGGGTGAGGGTGCCGGACTCCACCACGGCGATCAGCGGGCCGGGGTGGTGGTGCAAGCCGGTGGAGCCGCCCGGGGCGATGGTGATCACGCGGACCGTCACATCGGTGCGGCCCGTGGTCCGGATGGCCAGCCCGGCCTCGGACGTGCCCTCGGCCAGGGTCTCGGCCGTCACGCCCCGGCCGGGCGTGGCCCCGGCCGAGGGGAGCGTGGCCAGCACGGCGACCGCGAGAACGGCCAGGACCGCCGCTCGTACCGCCCGGATTCCGCGTGGCATGTCAGCGGCCCCCGGCCCGGACCGGCACCGGGCGCCGGCCCGCCCCGGCGTCCACAACTCCCCGGAGAATTCCCGGCATTGTGCCTCCCTCCCCACGGGCGCCGACGGCACGCGGCGCCTCACGCCCCGGCACTACCCACGCGCCCCGGCCCGTACTCGTGCGCGGCGCGCGGGTGGTCCGTACGCATCGGGCTCGGGTGCCGGGGGCGCGCGGGGCGCGTTCCTCAGCCGATCCCGACACAGGCGAGGGCTGCTCGCTGGGCGGCGGTGGGCGTGGCCGGGAAGTAGAGGTAGCAGACACCTCCCGTGCCGCTGCGGACCCGGCCCGAGGCGTCGTATCGCTTGGTCCGCAGCCAGATGTTCTCGAACTGCCGGCGCGGGTAGACCCGCCGGACGGCCGAATTGTCGCTGCTGGCCGGGTCGTTGGCGATGACGTCACCGGCCTCGGTGAAGCCGACCACCGTCATCAGATGGCCCGAGGTGCCGTAGCCGGCGCCGTCGAGCTCGGCCTCGTAGAACGACTGGGACGTGATCAGCGGGATGCCCGCGGCGATCAGCCGCTCGGCGTCGCCCAGGTCGGCGACGCGGGTGACCACCGCCTGGAGGCCCGGGAAGGTGGCGGCGTACGCGGCGTTGAACGGCCAGTTGCCGCAGCCGGCGTACTGGTAGTCATAGGTGAAGCGGGCCGCGTGGCAGACCTGCGGGTCGTCGAACTCCGGGTTCACCCAGGCGAGTTGCTCGGGGGTGAGCCGATGGCCCCAGGACTCGACGATCATCTGGGACGAGGTGGGGCTGCACCACGCCTCGCCCCCGTTGTCGTACTCCGGGTAGCGGCCGATGTGCACGTTCTGCGAGTAGGACGGCACGGGCAGCTCGATGCCCGCGGCCACGCCCGGCGTGCTCGCCGGGACCTCGAAGCGGTCCGGCACGTCGGACGTCATGGCGCCCAGCCGCCACACGGTCGGGGCGGCGCCGCCCGGCGCGCGGTAGAGCGTCAGCCGCAGCCGGTAGGAGGCCAGCCGCGGGCCGGCGGCCAGGTCGTCGATGGCGAAGGTGTCCGTCCACACGGTGCTCTTGCCGTCCGTCTGGCCGTCCACCGAGGTGCGGCGGATGTCCTCGTCGCCCGCGGCCCAGACGCCCAGGGTGTACCAGGGGGTGTCGGTGCCGTCCGTGTAGGTGCCCAGCATCTCGACGCGCAGCCAGGTGCCGGCGGGCGTGTCCGCGTTCCAGGAGGCGATCAGCTCGCCCGCCGGGGTGGCCGCCCGGTGGACCGGGGAGAGCCAGGTCGCGTACTCCCAGGACCGGGTGGTGCCGGTGTGCGGGTCGGTGTAGTCCACGGTCCCCGCCGGGGCCGCGAACCTCACCCCGGGCCGGGCACCGGTCAGGACGGTGACGCCGCTGGCGGTGCCACCGCGCCACTGGGTCGCGGTGGTCCAGCCGCGGTACTCGATGGTGGAGTCGGCCGCCGCGGGGCGCCGGCGCGAGCCGCCGGACGCGGTGGCGGAGGAGGTGAGCGAGGCGGAGGTGCCGACCGCGGCGGCGACGGCGGCGGCGAGGACGGTGCGGCGGGGCGTCGTGGGCACGGTGGGCCTCCCGGTCGGGGCGCTGAGGTGCGGCAGGGCACCACTATCTCCGGTCGGGGTCCTCACGACCAGTAAGGGACCGGGAACGCGCGGAAACATTATTGGTGTCGACCTGTGGCGCCGTTACGCTGGCCGCGATGATCCACACTGCCGACGAAGGGGCCGATGAGGGAGCCCGCGAGGGGCTCGCCGGACTGCCGGACCGGGTGCGGGCCCTGCCGCCCAGTTGCGGCCAGGTGCGGCTGGTGGCGATCGACGGGCACGCCGGCTCGGGCAAGAGCACGCTGGCCGGCAAGCTGTCGCAGGCGCTGGGCGGGGCGCCGGTGGTGCGGCTGGACGACTTCGCCAGCCACGAGGCGTTCTTCGGCTGGCTGGAGCCGCTGACCACGCGGGTGCTGCGCCCGCTGGCCGCCGGGCGCCCGGCCCGCTATCCCGTTTACGACTGGGAAAAGCGGGCGTTCGCCGGGGAGGAGGTGCTGGATCCGGCGCCCGTCGTGCTCCTGGAGGGGGTCGGGGCGGGCCGCCGCGCGCTGCGCCCGCACCTGGCGCTGCTGGTCTGGCTGGCGGTGCCGGAGGAGGTCGCCTGGGAACGCGGGCGGCGCCGGGACGGGCCCCAACTGGCCGCGTTCTGGCGGGAGTGGGAGGAAGCGGAACGACGACACTTCCGTGAAGATCCGTCAAAGCCCTTTGCGGATATCCTGATGATACCGAGGGGTGGACGTTACGTTGCCTGCGAATGAGGCCCTCCGGGCGTCGGGGGCAGGCAACGGGAGCCCGTTGTGGGGGTCTTCATGAGTTCTGGCACGCATGCCGCGCCCGGTCCGCCCACCGGGGCCGATCTGGCGTGGCTGCGCGGGGTGGACGCCTATACGGCGGCGGCCTACCCCGAGGCTGAGGAGGAGTTCCGGGCCGCGGTCCGCGAGGACCCCGGGATGGCGGACGCCTGGCTCGGGCTGCACGCGCTGCGCACAGACGTGCCCGCCGCGCTGCGCCAGATGTACCGCAACCGTGCCCGATTCGGGGAGCAACGGGCCCGGCACGGCCGCCCGTTGAGCTCCTGGTACTGGCTGGGCTGGTGGGTGCAGCCGGTGCTGGAGACGGAGCGGGACCTGCTACTCGCGCACGCGTCCCATCTGCTGGACGGCCGCCGGATGGCCGAGCTGGACCGGGCGCTGGCCGAGTGCCCGGCGCCGGAGTCCGACCCGTACGCGCGGTTCCTGCACGCCTGCCGCTGCTACCTCTCCAAGGACTGGGAGGGGCTGTTCCGGTTCACCGCCACGCTCACGGACGACCCCCATCTCGGCGTGGAGGCCGGGCTGTTCGCGGGGATGGCCCGGGTGCGGCTGGAGATGTTCGACCAGGCGGAGCCGCTGCTGACCGCGGCGCTCATGCGCTGCCGCAGCGAACAGCCGCAGCGCAAGGAGCTGCGCTACTGGCTGGCGCGGGCGCGGGAGGGCAGCGGGCGCAGCGCGGCCGCCATTCCGCTCTACCGCGCGGTGCACGGGGTGGATCCGGAGTTCATGGACACCGCGGTGCGGCTGACGGCGCTGGCCGCGGAGGACCCGGAGTCCGGGCACGTGGCCGCGCCGTCGGCGGAGGACGGGCCGCTGCCGAGGGATCCGGCGGGCGGGCCGGGCGAGGAGGCGTCCGCGGCCGGGTATCCGGGACGTCGGCTGCCGTCCCCGGCGTCGCCCGCGGGCGGGGAGCGGCCGGGCGGGGTGCCGTCGGCCGGCGGCCACGCGCCGCTCCCGGCGGTGGTGCGCGGGCTGCCGCCAGCGCCGGATCCGGCGCTGCTGGCGCGGACGCTGGCGGAGCTGGACCGCATGGTCGGCCTGGAGCCGGTGAAGGAGCAGGTGCGGGCGATGTCCGCGCAGTTGCGGATGGCGCGGCTGCGGTCCGGGCAGGGGCTGCCGGTGCAGCCGCCGAAGCGGCACTTCGTGTTCTCCGGACCGTCGGGGACCGGGAAGACGACGGTGGCACGGATCCTGGGGCGGGTCTTCCACGCGCTGGGCGTGCTCAGCCACGACCGGCTGGTCGAGGCGCAACGGGCGGATCTGGTCGGGGAGTTCCTGGGGCAGACGGCGGTCAAGGCGAACCGGCTCATCGACTCCGCGCTGGGCGGCGTGCTGTTCATCGACGAGGCGTACAGCCTGGTGCACTCCGGCTACAGCAAGGGCGACGCGTACGGGGACGAGGCCCTTCAGGTGCTGCTGAAGCGGGCGGAGGACAGCCGCGAGCACCTGGTGGTGATCCTGGCCGGCTATCCGGCGGGGATGGACCGGCTGCTGGCCGCCAACCCCGGGCTGGGCTCCCGGTTCTCGGCCCGGGTGGAGTTCCCGAGCTACCAGCCGGCGGAACTGACGGCGATCGGCGAGCTGCTGGCGGCCGAGCACGGCGACTCCTGGGACGCGGAGGCGCTGGAGGAGCTGCGCAGCATCGGCGAGCACGTGGTGGCCGAGGGCTGGATCGACGAGCTGGGCAACGGCCGGTTCCTGCGGACGCTGTACGAGTCGTCCTGCGCGTTCCGGGACATGCGGCTGTCGGAGTCGGCCACCGCGCCGACCCGGCAGGAGCTGTCCACGCTGCGGCTGCCGGATCTCATGCAGGCGTACGGCGAGGTGCTGTCCAGCCGGGGCCGGCCGCGGGCCGGGGACGACGAGCTGCCGCCGCTGGCGTGACCGCCCCCGGCGCGGGCCCTATCGGTCGGCGGGGGCGGTGCCGCACGTCTCGGCGAGGGCGCGCAGGGCGCGGGCGTCGGCCATGGCCCGGCGCCGGGAGACGCCCGGCTGGATGGCCATCACGGCCAGCACCGTGCCGTCGGCGAGGTCCAGGGTGACCCAGGGATCGCCGGGGCGGAGGGTGACGCGCACGATCTCGGCCCAGGCGAGCCGGCGGGTGGTGGTGAGGTTGACGACGGTCAGGCCGTCCCGGTCGGCCGTCACCCGGGGGCGGCTGAGCAGCGCCAGCACGGCCCACACGATCAGGCCCGAGGTGGCGACCGCGATCCGTTCCCCGGGGCGCCAGGCGGCGGCGCCGCTCGTCGGCAGCAGCGCGGCGATCAGCGCCAGCACGCCGAAGACGGCCGCCCCGGTGGTCAGCAGCACGACGCGGGTGACTACCGGGCGGAACGTGACGGGCAGGTCCGGCGGGCGGACGGCGGACTCGGTCACAGCCGGGCGGCGTGGATGCCGGTGGTCAGGATCGCGCGGGCGCCCATGTCGTACAGCTCGTCCATGACGCGCTGGGCGTCCTGGACGGGGACCATCGACCGGACGGCGACCCAGCCCCGGTCGTGCAGCGGGGAGACCGTGGGCGATTCCAGGCCGGGGGTCAGCGCGACGGCCTTGTCCACGAGCTCCGCGCGGATGTCGTAGTCCATCATCACGTAGCGGCGGGCGACCAGGACGCCCTGGAGGCGGCGCAGGAACTGCTGGACCTTGGTCTCCTGGGAGGTGTCGCCGGGGCGGCGGATGACGACCGCCTCGGACTCCAGGATCGGCTCGCCGATGATTTCCAGGCCGGCGTTCCGCAGGGTGGTGCCGGTCTCCACGACATCGGCGATGACCTCGGCCACGCCGAGCTGGATGGCCGTCTCCACCGCGCCGTCCAGGTGCACGACGGAGGCGTCCACGCCGTTGTCGGCGAGGTGCTTGGCGACGACGCCGGCGAAGGAGGTCGCCACCGTCAGGCCGCCGAACTCGCTGACGTCGGTGACGGAGTCCGGGCGGGTTGCGTACCGCAGCGTGGAGGCGGCGAAGCCGAGCTGCATGATCTCCTCGGCGACGGCGCCCGAGTCCAGCAGCAGATCCCGCCCGGTGATGCCGATGTCCAGGCGGCCGGAACCGACGTAGATCGCGATGTCGCGGGGGCGCAGATAGAAGAACTCGACCTGGTTGTCGGTGTCGATCAGCACCAGCTCGCGGCGGTCCTTGCGCTGCCGGTAGCCGGCCTCATGGAGCATCGCCGCCGCCGGCTCGGAGAGGGCACCCTTGTTGGGAACGGCGATGCGCAGCATGGCGTGAGCGTCCTTCTTCATGTGTGCGCGCCGGGCGGCGCACGGCGGCGGTGCGGGTCAGAGGTGAGCGTATACGTCGGCCAGGGAGATCCCCCGGGCGACCATCATCACCTGGAGGTGGTAGAGCAGTTGGGAGATCTCCTCGGCGGTGCGGTCGGCGCCCTCGTGCTCGGCGGCCATCCACACCTCCGCGGCCTCTTCGACGACCTTCTTGCCGATGGCGTGCACGCCGGAGGCCACCAGCTCCGCGGTCCGGGAGGTACGCGGGTCGCCGGTGGCGGCCTTCTGCTGGAGCTCGGCGAAGAGCTCGTCGAATGTCTTGTTGGCCATGGTCCTCTTACCCTACGGCCTGCCCGGAACCGCTCAGCGCGCGGGTTCCGGGACGGCCCGCAGCACGGCCGCCGTGGCCACCGCCGCCGTGACGGCCTCGTGGCCCTTGTCCTCCGAGGACCCCACGAGCCCGGCCCGGTCCAGGGCCTGGTCCTCGGTGTCGCAGGTCAGGACGCCGAAGCCGATGGGGACGCCGGTGTCCACGCCGACCTGGGTGAGGCCCTGGGTGACGCCCTGGCAGACGTAGTCGAAGTGCGGGGTACCGCCGCGGATGACGACACCGAGGGCGATCACGGCGTCGTAGCCGCGGCCGGCCAGGACCCGGGCGGCGACCGGCAGCTCGAAGCTGCCGGGCACGCGCACCAGGGTGGAGGGCACGCCCAGCTCCTCCAGGGCGCGCATCGCCCCGTCGACCAGTCCGTCCATCACCCTGGTGTGCCATTGGGCGGCGACCACCGCGACCCGCAGGTCCGCGCAGTCGGTCACCATCAGTTCGGGAGCGCCTTTGCCACTCACTCGTCCTTCTCCTCGTTCTGTCTCGGTCGGGTGCGGGTGGTCACTGGTTGCCGCAGGCCGGGACGGGCGCGGGGTCGAGCCACGGCAGGTCGTGGCCCATGCGGTCCCGCTTGGTCCGCAGATAGCCCAGATTGTGCTTGCCGGCCGGCGCGGGCATCGGCTCGCGGCCGGTGACGCGCAGTCCGTGCCGGCGGAGCGCGGCGGTCTTGTCGGGGTTGTTGGTCATCAGGCGCAGCGAACGCACGCCGAGGTCCGCGAGGATGCGTGCCCCGGCGGCGTAGTCCCGGGCGTCGGCGGGCAGGCCGAGCTCCAGGTTGGCGTCCAGGGTGTCCCGTCCGCGTTCCTGAAGCTCGTAGGCGCGCAGCTTGGACAGCAGTCCGATGCCCCGCCCCTCGTGGCCGCGCAGGTAGAGGACCACGCCGCGCCCCTCGGCCTGGACCCGTTCCAGGGCGGCGCGCAACTGGGGGCCGCAGTCGCAGCGCTGGGAGCCGAAGACGTCGCCGGTGAGGCATTCGGAGTGGACCCGGACCAGGACGTCCTCGCCGTCCCCGAGGTCGCCGGCCACCAGGGCGATGTGCTCGGCGCCATCGGCGGGGTCGCGGTAGCCGTAGGCGCGGAAGTCGCCGTGGGCGGTGGGCAGGGCGGTTTCGGCCTCACGCCGGACGGCGGGTCCGGCGTCTTCGTCGGCGGCGCGGCGGTAGGCGATGAGGTCCTCGATGGAGATGATCGCCAGGTTGTGCTTGCGGGCGAACGACCGCAGCGCGGGCAGCCGCAGCATGGTGCCGTCCTCGGCGGCGATCTCCACCACCACGGCGGCGGGGCGCAGGCCCGCCAGCCGGGCCAGGTCGACGGCCGCCTCGGTGTGCCCGGGGCGGACCAGCACGCCGCCGGGGCGGGCGCGCAGCGGGAAGACGTGGCCGGGGCGGGCGAAGTCGGCGGGGGTGGCGGCGCGGTCGGCGAGCAGCCGGATCGTGGCGGCGCGGTCGGCCGCGGAGATGCCGGTGGTGACCCCGTGCGCGGCGGTGGCGTCGACCGAGACGGTGAACGCGGTGGCCATCGACTCGGTGTTCTTCTCCACCATCTGCGGCAGGTCCAGCCGGTCGAGGTCGTCGGGCGCCATGGGGACGCAGATCATGCCGCGGCACTGGCTCATCATGAACGCGACGATCTCGGGGGTGATGAACTCGGCGGCCACGATGAGGTCGCCCTCGTTCTCGCGGTCGGCGCTGTCCACGACGACGACCGGGCGGCCGAGCGCGATGTCGTCGATGGCCCGCCGGACCGGGTCCAGGGGCTGGGTGTTCGGCATCGCGGGGGCGCGCTGCGTCACGGTCACGCTGCTGCTCCTTCCAGAACGGGCTCGGCCGCGGTGGTGCGCGAGCGCAGCCACCAGTCGCGCATGCCCCACAGGACGAGGACGAAGTAGACGATGTACACCAGGCCGGAGAACGGCAGGCCGCTGCTGAAGGCGAGCGGGACGCCGACGATGTCCACCAGCAGCCAGGCGAACCAGAACTCCACCAGGCCGCGGGCCTGCGCCACCATGGCGGCCAGGGTGCCGACGAAGATGTAGGCGTCCGGCCAGGGGTTCCAGGACAGGTCGGGGAAGGCGGTGAACAGCCCGCCCACGGCGAGGGTGCCCAGGGCGGTACCGGCCACCAGCGCGGCCCGCTCGGGCCAGGTGGCGAAGCGCACCGCGATCTGGCCGTCGGCGGTCCGCCGGCCGCCGAGCTGCCACTGCCGCCAGCCCCAGACGGCCACGGTGATGACAAGGAGCTGCTTGCCCACTCCCCCGCCGAGCTGGGCGGAGGCGTAGGCGGCGACGAGGATGACGCCGGAGAGGAGCTGGACGGGCCAGGTGAAGATGGAGCGCCGCCAGCCGAGGGCGAGGGCGACGAGGCCCGCCAGGTTCCCCGCCATGTCGGACCACATCACATGCTGTCCGAAGGCTGTGAACGCGGTGGCGTTGAGCTGGTCCAGCGCGCTCATCGGACGGTCACCCCATCGGCGCCCTCCCGGTGGGCGAGGAGCCGCTCGACGTACTTGGCGAGGACGTCAACCTCCAGGTTGACGAGGTCGCCGGGCTGCCGGTGGCCGAGCGTGGTGAGGGCCAGCGTCGTGGGGATGAGGCCCACGGTGAAGCGGTCGTCGCTCACCTCGACCACGGTGAGGCTGACGCCGTCGACCGTGATGGAGCCCTTCTCCACGACGTACCGGGACAGCTCCGGGGGCAGCCCGAACGCGACGCTCTCCCACTGGTCGCCGGGGACGCGGCTGAGCACGGGCGCGGTGCCGTCCACGTGGCCCTGGACGATGTGGCCGCCCAGGCGCCCGCCGACGGGGGTGGGGCGTTCGAGGTTGACGCGGGAACCGGGGGTGAGGCCGGCGAGGGTGGAGCGCTTGAGGGTCTCGGCCATGACGTCGGCGGTGAACTCGCCGTCGCCGGTGGCCACGACGGTCAGGCAGACGCCGTTGACGGCGATGGAGTCGCCGTGGGCGGCGCCCTCGGTGACGACGTCGCCGCGCAGGCGCAGGCGCGCCGAGTCGGCGGCGTACTCGACGGCGACGACCTCACCCAGCTCTTCGATGATTCCGGTGAACACTCACAACTCCTCGGGGGCGTTGGCGGGGACGGCGGTGATGCGGATGTCGGGCCCGACGCGGATCACCTCGGTGACGCGAAGGCGCAACGCCTGCGCGATGGTGGTGATTCCTGCGCCGGCCAGCGCGTGGGGGCCCGCGCCCAGCAGCGCGGGGGCGAGGTAGGCGGTGATCTCGTCGACGGCGCCGGCGGCGGTGAACGCGCCGGCGAGCGTGGGGCCGCCCTCCAGCAGGACGGAACGCACGCCGCGGTCGTAGAGCGCGGTGAGCAGCGCGGGGATGTCCAGGCCCCGGCCGTCGGCGGCACGGGGCAGCCGCACGACCTCGGCGTGCCGGGCGAGGGCGGCGGCGCGTTCCTCCGGGGCGTCGTGCGCGACGGCGATCAGGGTGGGCGCGGCGTCGTCGAGCACGCGGGCGCCGGGCGCCACGGCGGTGGCGCCGGTGTCGGCGACGACGCGCAGCGGCCGGCGGTCGCCGGGGACGCCGCGGACGGCCAGGTGCGGGTCGTCGGCGCGGGCCGTGCCGGCGCCGACGAGCACCGCGTCGGACTGGGCGCGCAGCCGGTGCACATCGGCGCGGGCGGGCCCGGAGGTGATCCAGCGGCTGGTGCCGTCGGCGGCGGCGACGCGGCCGTCGAGGGTGGCGGCGTACTTCCAGCGCACATGGGGGCGGCGGAGCCTGACGGCGGTGAGCCAGGCGGCGTTGCCTGCGGCGGCCTCCTCGGCGAGCAGGCCGCCGGCGACGTCGACACCGGCCGCGCGGAGGGTGTCCGCGCCGCCGCTGGCCGGGGGGTGCGGGTCGGCGACGGCGTAGACGACGCGGGCGATTCCGGCGGCGATGAGCGCCCGGGTGCAGGGGCCGGTGCGGCCGGTGTGGTCGCACGGTTCGAGGGTGACCACGGCGGTGCCGCCGCGCGCCGCGGCGCCGGCGTCGGCCAGCGCGTTGACCTCGGCGTGCGGTCCGCCGGCCCGCTCGTGCCAGCCCTCGCCCACGGGGCGGCCGGCGGCGTCGAGGATGACGCAGCCGACGACGGGGTTGGGGCTGGTGGTGCCCAGTCCGCGGGCCGCCAGCGCGATGGCGCGGCGCATCGCCTCGGCCTCGTGGCCGGCGTGGCTCGCTGCTGTCGGGGGGGCCACCGGATCCTCCTGCCTGAGAAGGCACGGCTCCGGGGCTCGAAGAGACAGGACGGAACGGTGGGGCCGGGCGGGCTCGCGCTCACGGACCGCCCCTGAGGGCGGACCGACGGCCGGGCCGTACCGGTCCCGTTCCGCCGCGCACTGCCTCCCATCCGGACTTTAACCGTCGGTCCAGGAATTCCACCTGGTCAACCGGCCGCTGGCAGCGGACGGGTCGCGGACTATAACCGCCGGTTCGGACTTTCACCGACCCCGGAGTGCGCTACGTCACTGGTACGCCCACCAGTGTGCCATGGCGTCCCGGGGCCCCGCCCCGGCTGTGGGGCGACTCACAGGAGCCCACACCCCGCGCGCTGGAGCGGACACGGGCGCCCCGGGCACGTTCTCCCGCCGTCGGTACGGGTGTTGACGGACTGGCAGGGCCTAACGTCCGGGGCCGAAGAGTTCGTCGCGGACGGCGTCCAGCGCGGTGAGCAGCGCGCCGCTGAGCACCGGGCTGCCGCCGACCGTCGCGGCGCGCACCTCCGTGGCCAGCGGCGACAGCTCGCGCAGCCGGCGGCCGACGCGCTCGGCCAGGGCCGGTCCGCCGGCCCGGCCGACCTCGCCGCCGAGCACCACGCAGCCGGGGTCGAGGACGGCGACCACAGCGGCGATGGCGACGGCGACGCGCTCGGCGAGCTCGTCCAGGAACGCGCCGCGGGGCCCGTCGTCGGCCTCGGCCGCCGCGCGCACCACGGCCTCGGCGGCGGGCGCGTCGTCCGCCTCGTCCGCGGGCAGCCCGTGCCGCCGGGCCAGCGCACAGACCGCGCCGCTGGCGGCCAGCGAGTGGAAACCGCGGTCGCAGTCGGTGGCCGAGGGGAGTCCGCCGGTGCCCGGCACCGGCAGGAAGCCCAGTTCGCCGGCGCCGCCGGAGGCGCCGCGGCGCAGCGTGCCGTCCAGCACCACGGAGGCGCCGATGCCGTGGCCGAGCCACAGCAGGACGAAGGTGTCGCGGTCCCGGACGGCGCCGAGGCGGTGCTCGGCGATGCCCGCGAGGTTGACCTCGTTCTCCAGCAGGACCCGGCCGTTCAACCGGTCCCGTAGCGCCGTCAGCAGCGCGGCGTGCCAGCGGGGCAGCGAACTCACCGGCAGCAGCGCCCCGGTGGCCGGGTCCGCGAGCCCCGGGGCGCCCATGACGGCGGTGTGCACGGCCGTCACCCCGGCGCCGCGCATGGCCTCGGACAGCGCGTCGAGCACGGCGGTGACGGCGCCGGACCCGCTGCCGGCCGGGTCGTCGTCGATGGGCAGCTCGGCCCGGCCGACGGTCCGGCCGGTCAGGTCGGCGAGGGTCAGGGCGACGGACTGGGTGCGCACGTCCAGGGCCACCACGTGGGCGCGCTCGGCCACCAGCCCGTAGAGGCGGGCGTTCGGCCCGCGGCGCGCCTCCCCCGCCTCGCCCACGACGGCGACCATGCCGTCCCGGCTGAGCCGGTCGAGCAGGTCGGCGACGCTGGGCCGGGACAGACCGGTGAGGTCGCGCAGCCCGGCCGCCGTCAACGGTCCGTGCTCCGCGAGGAGTTCGAGAGCGATGCGGTCGTTGATGGCCCGGGCCGTACGCGGCGATGCGGTGCGCGCGGTGGTCATACGGAAATCCTCGCAGAACTTTTTATTAGGAAGGCTTCCTGATAATTTAAGCACCGGCCGCCGTCCCCGGCCTTCCCGCATCACTCACGAGGAACCGACTCGTCCCATGTCGCAGCACACCACCCTCCCCGGGCCGGCGCGCACCCGCCGCGCCCGGGTGTCCATCGGCATCGTCTTCGCCCTGCACGGGGCGGCCGCGGGCAGCTTCGCCGCCCGCATCCCCTGGCTGAAGGACCACCTGGACCTCAGCACCGCGGTGCTCGGCCTGGCGCTGGCGTTCCCCGCCCTCGGCGCCTCGATCGCCATGCCCCTGGCCAGCCGGATCATGCACCGTTACGGCGCGCTCGCCGCCGTGCGCGGCCTGCTCACGCTGTGGTGTCTGGCGCTGGCCCTGCCCGCCCTCGCGCCCTCGCTGCCGGTTCTGTGCGCGGCCCTCCTGCTGTTCGGCGCGGGCGCCGGCATGGCGGACGTCGCGATGAACGCGCAGGGCGTGGACATCGAACGGCACCACGGGCGGTCGATCATGTCCGGCCTGCACGGCCTGTGGAGCGTGGGCGCGCTGCTCGGCGCGGCGGCCGGCGTCGGCGCGGTCCATCTGGGCCTGGACGCCCGGGCGCATCTGGGACTGATGGCCCTGGCGCTGGTCGCGGCCGTGCCCGTCGCCTGCCGCGACCTGCTGGACGTGCGGGCCGAGCCGGACGATGACCCGCCGCCGCGTTTCGCGCTGCCGCCGCGTTCGGCGCTGCTGATCGGCGCGGTGGGGATGTGCGCGATCCTGGCCGAGGGGGCCAGCGCGGACTGGTCGGGCGTCTACCTGCGGGACGTGGCCGGCTCCTCGGAGACCGTGGCCGCCGCCAGCTACACGGCGTTCGCCTGCACCATGGCCGTGGCGCGGCTGGCCGGCGACGCGGTGGTCCGCCGCTTCGGCCCGGTGCGGACCGTGCGGACCAGCGGCGCGCTGGCCGTCGCCGGCGGCCTGCTGGTGGTGACGGCGCGCGAGCCGGCGCAGGGCATCGCGGGCTTCGCGCTGCTGGGCGTGGGCATCGCGGTCGTCGTGCCGCTGGCCTTCGCCGCGGCCGGCCGCAGCGGGCCGAACCCGAGCCAGGCCATCGCGGGCGTCGCCACTGTCACCTACACGACCGGGCTCTTCGCCCCGACGCTCATCGGCACGATCGGCGAACTCACCTCGCTCCCCGTCGCGTTCGCGGTCGTCACGGCCGCCACCGGGGTGCTGGTGGCGGGCGCCGGGGTGCTCGGCGCGCCGCCGCGCGACACCCCCGTGGCGACCGGCGGCGCGGCGCCGGCCGGGGCATCCGCCCGGGAGCGCGGCGAACCCCGGGGCTGAGCCCGTCCGGACAGGCCCCGGGAAAGCACGTGCCGCGGCGTTGGTCAGGCGCCGCGGCACGGGTCCGGAGGTGTCAGCCGAAGTTGCGCACGGCCTGGTAGTAGGTCCACGCCGTGGCGTCGCACGCCGCGCCCGTCGCGCCCGAGTAGCGGTCGCAGACCCGCAGGAGGTCCGCGTAGAAGGCGCTGTCGAGGCGGGCCTTGTTGGCCTCGAAGGTCCCGATGTCCTTGTAGTTCCGGTACCCGAAGTCATGTCGCGCGCATGACAGCTCAAAGGGGAAGCCGAACGGGTTGTCCGGGGACCACGAGCACAGGTCGGTGCTCCAGTCGAAGTCGTAGGCGCTCCACGCGGACTGGTTGTTACGCGCGTTGAGCCAGGCGTTGTAGCTGCTGGCGCTCGTCTGCGTCCAACTGGACAGCACCTGCGGCTTGTCGGCCGGGGCCGCGACAGCCGGCGTCGCCGAGACGGCGACGAGGGCCAGCGCGGAGGCGGACACAGCGGTGGCGAGCCGATGACGGGTGCGCATGCGCATCCTCCGGAATTCGGGCGGCAGTTGGGGAACTGCCGCGTGGGGTCCGGAAGATGAAGCTACGTTCGAGTAACGGAATACTCAACCCCTATGGCATTTACGCGAGTTGACCGATGAGAAAACGACTGACCGGCGGAACGCGACGCGCGTCACACCGGCCGCGCCCGGACCCAGGTCAGGTCCTCGGTCAGCGTGGCGTCCACGGCCAGCCCGGCCTCCGCCAGGGCCCGTTCGAACGCGTCGCCGCGATAGCGGTAGGACACGAAGGTCTGCGTCCACACGGCGTCCGGGAACTCGTACTCGACGCGGATCGCGGAGGTGTCCGGCCCGACCGGCTCCGCCGTGGCCACCCGGACGAGTCCGCCGTCGGCGGAACGCGCCTCGCGGGGCACCCGGACGTGCCAGTCGTCGCCCTCCCGCTCGATGAGCACGCAGCCGCCGTCGGCGACATACCGGCGGCAGGTGCGCAGCATGCCCCGGCGGACCGCGGGATCGCCGTTGTTCACCAGGAACGACGCGAGCAGCACCACATCGAAGCGCTCCTCGCCCAGCTCCAGGGTCTCCACCGGGGAGCACACGGTGCGGGCGCCGCGCACATGCGCCAGCATCTCCGGCGACTCGTCGACCGCGGTCACGGCGAAGCCGCGCGCCAGCAGCGGATGGGTCACCCGGCCGACGCCGCAGCCGAGTTCGAGCAGGGAGGCGCCGGGCGGCACGGCGGCCTCGATGATGTCCGGCTCCCGGCCCACCGGCAGCCGCAGCCACCGCTCGACGGCGCAGCCGTCCGGGGTAATGGGCCCGGGGCCGGTCCCCCGGAACCCGTCACGCATGCGTTCGCTCATGCCGGACAGCACACCACGCGGGGTGCCGGCCGGAACAGCCCGGAGCCCGCCAACCGCCCCCGGATTACTGCCAACTGTCGTGCAGCGGCTTGCCCTCCGCGTACCCGGCGGCGCTCTGCACGCCCACGATCGCCCGCTCGGCGAACTCCTCCAGCGTCGCCGCGCCCGCGTAGGTGCAGGCCGAACGGACCCCGGCGACGATCGAGTCGATCAGGTCCTCCACGCCCGGCCGGGCCGGGTCCAGGAACATCCGCGAGGTCGAGATGCCCTCCTCGAACAGCCCCTTGCGCGCCCGGTCGTAGGCCGACTCCTCGCTGGTGCGCTTGCGCACGGCGCGGGCCGAGGCCATGCCGAAGCTCTCCTTGTACAGCCGGCCGTCGGCCGCCTGCTGGAGGTCGCCGGGCGACTCGTAGGTGCCGGCGAACCAGGAGCCGATCATCACGTTGGACGCGCCGGCAGCCAGCGCCATCGCGACGTCCCGGGGGTGCCGCACGCCGCCGTCGGCCCAGACGTGCTTGCCGAACTTCCGTGCCTCGGCGGCGCATTCGAGCACCGCGGAGAACTGCGGCCGGCCCACGCCGGTCATCATGCGCGTGGTGCACATCGCGCCCGGGCCGACGCCGACCTTGACGATGTCCGCCCCGGCCTCGATGAGGTCCCGGGCGCCCTCGGCGGAGACGACGTTCCCCGCGACGACGGGCACTCGCGGGTCCAGGCCGCGCACCGCCCGGAGCGTGGCGATCATCGACTCCTGGTGGCCGTGCGCGGTGTCCACGACGAGGGTGTCGACCCCGGCGTCGAGCAGGGCCTTGGCGCGGCCGGCCACATCGCCGTTGATCCCCACGGCCGCCGCGATCCGCAGCCGGCCGCGGTCGTCGGTGGCGGGGGTGTAGAGCGTGGCCCGCAGAGCGCCCTTGCGGCTGAGGATGCCGACGAGCCGGCCGTCCTCGTCCACCGCGGGGGCGATCTTGCGGTGCGCGGCGTCCAGCGCGGTGAACGCGTCCCGGGGGTCCTGGGACGCGTCGAGCACGACGAGGTCGCGGGACATGACCTCGCCGACCTGGGTGAAGCGGTCGACGCCGGTCAGGTCCGCCTCGGTGACGATGCCGACCGGCCGCTCCGCCGAGACGACCACCCCGGCGCCGTGCGCGCGCTTGGGCAGCAGGGCCAGCGCGTCGGCCACCGTCTGGGTGGGCGCGAGCACGATGGGGGTGTCCAGCACCAGATGGCGCCGTTTGACCCAGCCGATGACCTCGGTGACGACGTCCAGCGGGATGTCCTGCGGGATGACGGCCATGGCGCCGCGGCGCGCGACGGTCTCGGCCATCCGGCGGCCGGCCACCGCCGTCATGTTGGAGACGATCAGGGGGATGGTGGTGCCGGTGCCGTCGGGGGTCGCGAGGTCCACGTCCTGGCGGGAGACGACCGCCGAACGGTTGGGGACCATGAAGACGTCGTCGTAGGTCAGGTCGTACGACGGCGGGGAATCGTTGAGGAACCTCATGCTGCTCGCTCTCTCACCTGCTGCTGTGCGGATCCGGCCGGTGGGGAGCTGCGGCTCCTGTGTCATTATCGCCGATCCCGGCGCGACCGGACGAACCGGCCGCCGCCCCCGCACCCCATTTCACCGACCGTGACGCCGCACTCGCTTGGCGTGGTCGCCGGGCGGGTAGCGATGGGTGCGGCTGCCGCGGCGGAGCGGCGGAAAGGGACCGGCATGAACGCGCACGACGGACGGCTGAGCTTCGGCATCAAGACCACCCCCGCCCACATCGGGTACGACGACATCCTGCGGGTCTGGCAGGAGGCGGACGCCATCCCCGGGATCGAGCACGCCTGGCTCTGGGATCACCTGCTGCCCGTCTTCGGCCCGCCGGACGGGCAGGCCCACGACAGTTGGACGCTGCTGGCCGCCCTCGCCGCGCGAACGGAGCGGCTGCGGCTCGGCCTGCTGGTGACGGCCAACGTGCTGCGCCCGCCCGCCCTGCTGGCGAAGATCGCGGCGACCACCGACGTGATCTCGCGCGGCCGGCTCACCATGGGCATCGGCGTCGGCGGCACCCGCCGGACCTCCGGTGGTGCGGGCGGCGGCCCCGGGAAAGACCCGGCCGCCGAGTACGCCGCCCTGGGCGTGGGCCTGGTCTCCCCCGCCGAGGGCGTGGCGCGCCTCGCCGAGTCCTGCGCGATCCTGCGCCGGCTGTGGACCGAGGACACCGTGGACTTCACCGGCCGGTACTACCGGCTGACCGGCGCCCGCTGCGTGCCCCGGCCGGAACGCCGCCCCCCGCTGCTGATCGGCGGCTCGGGCACCCGGACGCTGCGCGTGGTGGCCGAGCACGCCGACATCTGGAACATGCCGGGGCCGCCGCACAACGACGCCGCCCGGATCCGCGAACGGGCCCGGATCCTCGACGGGCACTGCGCCGCCATCGGCCGCGACCCCGCCGAGATCACGCGCTCCGCCCAGTTCCACGTCTCCTACGACGACCCCGCCGCGACCCGCGCCACCGTGCTGGAGCTGATCGACGCGGGCGTCACGCACCTCGTGCTCAGCCTGCCGATGCCGTTCCCGCCGGGGGTCGCCCGCTGGGCGGCGGACGAGATCATCACCCCGGTCACGGAACGGGCCGCCGCGGGCTAGGGTCTGCCGCCTTATTCGTCGGGGTCGGCGCGGTCCAGCGCCGGGCGGCGGCCCGGCGGCTGGGCGAGCAGCCGGTCGGCGGCGGCCGTGTCGGTGACCAGGCTGGTGACCAGCCCGGACCGCAGCACCGCGCCGATCGCGTCCGCCTTCCGCCGGCCTCCGGCGATGGCGACCACCTCGGGAACGCGGCGCAACCGCTCGGCCTCGACCGTGATGCACCGCTCCCCCAGGTCCCGCCCGACACGGCGGCCGTCCGCGGCGAACAGGTGCGCGGACATCTCGGCCGCCACCCCGAACGAGGCATAGTGCTCCCGCTCGTCCTTGCCGAGCATGTCGTGCACGGCCGAGATGCCGGACTCCCAGGTGCCGATCGAGACCGCGGCGATGGTCACCTTGTCGAAGTACTCGAACGCCGCCGCGATCCCCGGCTGCCGGCGCAGCGCCGCCGCCGTGCCCGGGTCGGGCAGCAGCATCGGCGCGTAGATCGGGTGCGCGTCGCCCCCGGACACCGCCGCCGCGCGGCGGACCGCCTCGACCGAGCCGCGCTCGGCCGCGCCCGCGTCGTAGACCCCCGTGAGCTGGACCACCGTGCACGGCGGCAGCTCGCGCAGCGCCGCGGCCATGTGGATGGTCGACCGCCCCCAGGCCAGGCCCAGCACGTCCCCCTCCGTGACGAGCTCCCCCAGCAACTCCGCGCCCACCTCGCCGAGATGCTCCGGATCCGGGGTGTCGTCGGCCGCGTCCGACGGCGACTCGGCGACCACCACGTGCCGCAGCCCGTACCGCGCCCGCAGCGCGTCCGACCGCTCCGCGTCCAGCTCGGCCGGCACCCGGATCTCGATGCGCACCAGATCGTGCTCCACCGCGGACTCCAGGACGCGGGCGACCTTGAAGCGGCTCACCCCGAACTCGTCCGCGATCTGGATCTTCGACTTTCCTTCCAAGTAGAAGCGGCGCGCCATCGCCGCCGCCTGCATCAGCTCGGCGGGCCCCATCCGTGTGGCTGACCTCCCGGTCGGCACCGCACTCACCTCACTGTTCTACGCATTGTGTCCCCGCTCACGTCCTGCCGGTTCATCCTCGCAGATCCCCGTGGCCGCCGGTCCGGATCCCGCCGCCCGCGGCCCCGCGGGAACCGGATGGACGGCGGGAGTTCACCGGGATGTGGCGCGGGCCGCGGCCCGTTCGGCCCGGTCGCGCAGCGCGCCGACGGCGGCGGCCGGGTCCTCCGCGCCGTAGACGGCCGATCCGGCGACGAACACGTCGGCCCCGGCCTCCGCGCAGCGCTCGATGGTGGCCGCCGAGACGCCGCCGTCCACCTGGAGCCACAGGGCGAGGCCGTGCCGGTCGATGAGCTGCCGGGTGCGGCGGATCTTGGGCAGCATGATGTCCAGGAACGCCTGCCCGCCGAAGCCCGGCTCCACGGTCATGATCAGCACCATGTCCAGCTCGGGCAGCAGGTCCTCGTACGGCTCGATCGGGGTGGCCGGTCGCAGCGCCAGCGAGGCGCGCGCGCCCTTGGCCCGGATCTCGCGCGCCAGCCGGACGGGCGCGGCGGCGGCCTCGGCGTGGAACGTGACCGACCCCGCGCCCGCCTCCGCGTAGGCCGGCGCCCAGCGGTCCGGGTCCTCGATCATCAAGTGGCAGTCCAGCGGGGTGTCCGTGGCCTTGCGCAGCGACTCGACGACCGGCAGACCGATCGTCAGGTTTGGCACGAAGTGGTTGTCCATGACGTCGACGTGCAGCCAGTCGGCACCCTCGACGGCCCGGGCCTCCTCGGCGAGGCGGGCGAAGTCGGCGGACAGGATGCTGGGGTTGATCTGAGCCATGGCCCCCAGTATTCAGCATGCGATCAACGGCCCCGCCGGGGCGTCAGGTGCGCCGCAGCAGCGCCAGGTACATCGCGTCGGTGCCGTGCAGATGCGGCCAGAGCTGGATGTCCGGGCCGTCGCCCAGGTCCGGCACCCCGGGCAGCAGCGGGCGGGCGTCGATCCACTCGGCGCCGATGCCGTCCAGCCGCTTCAGCACGTCCGCGACGACCAGCCGGGTCTCGGCCAGATGCGGCGAGCAGGTGGCGTAGCCGACGACCCCGCCGGGCCGGGCGGCGGCCAACGCCCCGCGCAACAGCTCGCGTTGCAGGGAGGTCAGGGAGTCCAGGTCCTCCGGGCGGCGCCGCCAGCGGGCCTCCGGGCGGCGGCGCAGCGCGCCCAGCCCGGTGCAGGGAACGTCCACCAGGACCCGGTCGAAGCTGCCCGGCCGCCAGGCAGGGCGGGTGCCGTCCGCGACGACGACCTGGGCCGGGCCCGGGTTGTCCGCCAGGGCGCGGGCCACCAGCCGGGCCCGGTGCGGCTGCTTCTCGGCGGCCACCAGCGCGGCGCCCCGTTCCGCCGCGAGCGCGCCGAGCAGCGCGGCCTTGCCGCCGGGGCCGGCGCAGCCGTCCAGCCAGCGGGTGTCGCCGCCGGTCAGCGGCGCGTTGGCCAGCGCGAGGGCGACCAGTTGGCTGCCCTCGTCCTGCACCCCGGCCCGCCCCTCGCGGACGGCGTCGAGCGCGCCCGGCTCGCCGCCCTCCGCCAGCCGCGCCGCGTAGGGCGACCAGCGGCCCGGCTCGGCTGGACCGCTCGCCACGAGCTCGGCCACGGTGGACCGGCCGGGGCGGGCGGCCAGCGTCACCCGGGGCCGCTCGTTGTCCGCGGCGAGCAGGCTCTCGATGTCCTCCCGGCCGCCGCCCAGCGCGTCCCACAGCGCGGAGACGACCCAGCGCGGGTGGGCGTGCACCAGGCCCAGATACCGCTCGGGGTCCTCGTCGTAGGGCGGCGCGAGGTGCGTCAGCCAGCCGTCCAGGTCCCGGGCGGCGACCCGGCGCAGCACGGCGTTCACGAACTTGGCGCGCCCGTCGCCCAGCACGCAGCGGGCCAGCTCGACGGAGGCGCTGACGGCCGCGTGGCTGGGGATGCGGGTGCCCAGCAACTGGTGCGCGCCCAGCGAGAGCACGTCCAGCACGGGCGGGTCCACCTCGCGCAGCGGCCGGTCCACGCACTCGGCGAGCACCGCGTCATAGGTGCCCTGCCGGCGCAGCGTGCCGTAGACCAGCTCGGTGGCCAGCGCCGCGTCGCGGCTGTCGAACGTGCCGTCCGCCCGGGCCCTGGCCAGCATGGGCGGCAGCACGAGGTTGGCGTAGGCGCCGCGCTCGTCCACCGCGCGCAGCGCGTCGAAGGCGAGGATCCGGACCGGGTCCCGGCGGGGACGGCGGTAGGGCCTGGCAGGGCGGCGCGGCCGGTTGCTCACGTGCTGGTCAACTCCGGGTGGTACGGGACGGGTGCTGTCCAAGCCTACGGCGGGACGGCGCTCAGGCACCCAGCCGCTCCCCCGGCGCGACACGCACGCCCCGCGCCCAGTCGGCGGCCCGCATCGGCTTGCGGCCCTGCGGCTGCACCCACACCAGCTCCACGGCGTGCGAACCGGTCCCGACGTGCACCGACTGCTTGCCGGCGGCGAGTTCACCGGCGGCCAGGCCGGTGCGGTCGGGGGCCAGGGCGGTCTGGCGGAGCTTCAGCCGCTCGCCCCGGAAGACGGTCCAGGCGCCGGGCGCGGGCGTGCAGGCGCGGACCTGGCGGTGCACGCGCAGCGCGGGCGCCGTCCAGTCGACGGCGGCGTCCTCGACGGTGAGCTTCGGCGCCGTGCTGACGCCCTCCGGTGGCTGCGGCCGGGGCACCAGCGTGCCGTCCTCGATCCCGTCCATGGTGGCGACCAGCAGCCCGGCGCCGGCCAGCGCGAGCCGGGTGAGCAGGTCGCCGCTGGTGTCGTCGGGGCGGATCTGCTCGGTCAGCACGCCGTAGACCGGGCCGGAGTCCAGCCCCTCCTCGATGAGGAACGTGCTGGCGCCGGTCACCTCGTCGCCGGCCAGCACCGCGTGCTGCACGGGCGCGGCGCCGCGCCAGGCGGGGAGGAGCGAGAAGTGCAGGTTCACCCAGCCGTGCCGGGGGATGTCCAGGGCGGCCCGGGGCAGCAGCGCGCCATAGGCCACGACCGGGCAGCAGTCGGGGGCGATCTCGGTGAGCCGGGCCAGGAAGTCCGGATCGCGCGGGCGGGCGGGCCGCAGGATCTCGATCCCCGCCTCGGCGGCCCGCTCGGCCACCGGGCTGGCGACCAGCCGGCGCCCGCGGCCGGCGGGCGCGTCGGGCCGGGTGACGACGGCGACGACCTCGTGCCGGTCGGCGGCGAGCAGGGCGTCCAGGGCGGGCACGGCGACCTCGGGCGTGCCGGCGAAGACGAGCCTCATCGTGCGGGTGTCACCTCTCGGTCGGGTGTCGGGAGCGGCTCGCAAGTCTACGTTCACCGGGGGACGGGCGCCGTGAGGGGCGTACAGCTCCCCGTGCGCCCCGATGAGTTGACGATGCGCTCCCACAGCGTTACCCCGACCGTGGCTGGCGCGTTGGTCAAGGCAGATTGACCGCTACGGGCCGATTTCGGGCCCGCTTCCTTGACGCCGGTTCGAGAGGCTTGTTCATGGCCGACCACGCCACCCCTGACGCTCAGGCACGGGCCAGCCTGCACCTGCTGGTGCGGGACATCGAGCGGGTCCGCCGTCAGGTGGACGCGCTGCGCACGCTGACCGCACAGCTCGGCAACGTCTACCGTCCGCGCCGCACCGGCCCGTCGGCCGGTTTCGTGGTGTACGGGCGCGCCCCGGCCCCGACGGTCCGGCTCGCTCAGGAGCTCCGGGACAGTGTGGAGGCCCTGGTGACGGCCGCGGTGGACTTCGACCGCTCCCTCGGCTTCTCGTGGGACGCGGTGGGCTCCGCCCTCGGCGTCACCAAGCAGGCCGTGCACCGCCGCTACGGCACGCGGCGGCCGACGGCCGCCGCCCAGCCGCCCGCCGCGCGCGAGGTGGCCCACCCGGAGCCGGCCGGGCCACCGCCGCCCGTCCTGCCGGCGGCCCGCGCGGTGACCGGCCGTCCCGCGCCGCCGGGCCAGGGCGAGTCCCGGCCGGGCGCGTTCCCCGGGCAGCGCAGCGGCTGACCGCGCCGGCCGGTCAGCCGATGTCCGGCGGATCGATGCGCACGCGCGCCCAGGGGCCCTCGCGCCGGGCGAGCCGGGCGGCCTGCGCGGTCTTCAGGGCGGCGGCCAGCGCGGTGCCGCTGCCGGGCGGCACCCGGATCAGGGCCCGCTCCCACCGCTCCCCCGGCGGGGGATCGCCGGTGCGGCGGGGGCGGCCCGGCTCGCCGACGGGCAGCGGCACCGGGCCCAGGGTCTCGGCGCTGTCCGGGAGGGCGGCGGCGCGCAGCAGTCCCTCGACCGCCTCGGGCGGGCCGCTGACGGCCGCCATCCGGGAGACCGGCGGAAAGCCGAGGGACGCCCGGTCGGTCAGCTCGCGGCGCGCGTGACCGGCGGGGTCCCAGCGCACCAGAGACTGCACCGGGCGCAGCGTCGGCTCGGCGAGCACGACGACGGTGCCGCCGTCGTCCCCCGGGCGGACCAGCGCGGCGGCGTCCAGCCAGCGGCGCAGCGCCTCCTCGCTGGCGCGCAGATCGGGGCGGCCGAGCAGGGCCCAGCCGTCCAGCAGCAGCGCGGCCGCGTAGCCGGGCCCCTCCGGCACGGGCTCCGCGCCGGGGGTGCTGACGACGAGCGCCGGCCGGTCCGGGACGGTGTCCAGGATGTGGTCGCGGCCCGAGGTCCGGACGGGCACGGCGGGGAACGCGCGGCCCAGCTCCTCGGCGGTGCGGCGGGCCCCGACGACGACGGCCCGCAGCCGCGCTCCCCCGCACTCCGCGCAGTGCCAGTCGGGCTCCTCGGTGCCGCACCAGCCGCAGCGCAGCGTCTCCTCGGCGCCCACCGAGGCCAGCGGCCCGTGGCAGCGCCCACAGCGGGCGGGGGTGCGGCAGCGCGCGCAGGCCAGCCGGGGCGCGTATCCCCGGCGGGGCACCTGAACGAGCACCGGGCCCCGGGCCAGTCCGTCGCGCAGCACCCCCCAGGCCAGGGTGGGCAGCCGGGCGGAACGGGCCGCCTCGTCGCGCGCCTCGTCGTCGTCGCCGACGGTGCGGATCAGCGGCGCGGTGGCGCGGACGGTCTCCCGGCCGGCGGCCAGCGGGCGGGCCCAGCCGGACTCGACGAGCTGCGCGGCCTCGGCGGTCAGCGCGTGCCCGCCGATCAGCACCGCCGCGTTCTCCTGGGTGGCGCGCAGCAGCAGCACCTCGCGGGCGTGCGGGTGCGGGGCGCGGTCGTCGCGATGGGCGGCGTCCCCGTCGTCCCAGATGGCGGCCAGCCCGAGGTCGCGCACCGGGGCGAACATGGCCGCACGGGTGCCGACGACCCCCCGGACCGCGCCCCGGCTGATCGCCAGCCAGCGCCGGTACCGCGCCTCGGGGCCGGCGTCGGCGGTCAGCAGCACATGGTGGTCGCGGCCGGTGAGCGCGGCGAGCGCGGCGTCGACACGGGCGGCGGCGCGCCCGTCCGGCAGCACGGCCAGGGCGCCGCGCCCGGCGGCCAGCGTGGTCGCCAGGGCCCGGGCCAGCTCCTCGGGCCAGCCGGGGCCGGGCAGCGCGGACCACACGGCGCGCGGGGCGGCGCCGCGGGCGAGCGCGTCCAGGAATCCCGGGCCGTGCGGATAACGCGCCCAGCCGCCGGGGCCCGGGGCCGGGAGCGCGCCGCCCGGGGCGGGCGAGGGCGCGCGCTCGGCGCGCGCCATCCGGGGCGGCACCGCGAGGGAGACGACGTCGGCCAGCGCCCCGGCGTAGCGGTCGGCGACGGCGCGGCACAGCCGCAGCAGCCCGGGGTCCAGGACCCGCTCGGTGGAGAGGACCTGGGCCAGCGGCGCCAGCACCCCGGGGAAGTCGCTGTCGGCGCGGCGCTCGACGATGAAGCCGTTGATCAGCCGGCCGCCCTCGCGGCGGCCCTCCCGCTGGCCGGCGCCGAAGCGCACCCGGACCCGGACGCCGGGCTGAGCCTCGGCGTCCATGGCCGCGGGCACGGCGTAGTCGAAGTAACGGTCGAGGTGGACCAGGCCCTTGTCGACGAGGACCCGGGCCACCGGCAGCCCCCCGGCAAGCGCCGCGCCGCGCCAGGTGCGTGGCCTGGCGCGGGCGGTGGACCCGCGGCGCGCGGCCTCCCGGAGCAGCGCCAACTGCTCACCGGTCCGCTCGCCGCCCGACTGTGCCTCGCCCACGGGGCCAGTACATCAAACGGGTCGGACACCCGGCGCCCCTCCCGGGGCGCCGGCCGTCAGGCTCCGGCGGCGGCGCGCAGGGCGTCGACGCGGTCGGTGCGCTCCCAGGTGAAGTCCGGCAGCTCGCGGCCGAAGTGCCCGTAGGCGGCGGTCTGGGCGTAGATGGGCCGCAGCAGGTCCAGGTCGCGGATGATCGCGGCCGGGCGCAGGTCGAAGACCTCGGTGATGGCCTGCTCGATCCGCTCCACCGGCACGCTGGCGGTGCCGAAGGTCTCCACGAAGAGACCGACCGGCTCCGCCTTCCCAATGGCGTAGGCGACCTGGACCTCGCAGCGCCGGGCCAGGCCCGCGGCCACCACGTTCTTCGCCACCCAGCGCATCGCGTACGCCGCGGAGCGGTCCACCTTGGAGGGGTCCTTGCCGGAGAACGCGCCGCCGCCGTGCCGGGCCATCCCGCCGTAGGTGTCGATGATGATCTTCCGGCCGGTCAGCCCCGCGTCACCCATGGGACCGCCGATCTCGAACCGGCCCGTCGGGTTGACCAGCAGCCGGTACCCGTCGGTATCCAGCTTGATGCCCTCGTCCGTCAGCAGCTTCAGCTCCGCCTCGACGACGAACTCCCGGATGTCGGGCGCCAGAAGAGAGTCCAGGTCGATGTCGGACGCGTGCTGGCTGGAGACCACCACGGTGTCCAGCCGGGCGGCCTTGTCGCCGTCGTATTCGATGGTGACCTGCGTCTTGCCGTCCGGGCGCAGATAGGGGATGGTGCCGTTGCGCCGGACCTCGGAGAGGCGGTGCGAGAGGCGGTGGGCGAGCCGGATGGGCAGCGGCATCAGCTCGGGCGTCTCGTCGCAGGCGTAGCCGAACATCAGGCCCTGGTCCCCGGCGCCCTGCCGGTCCAGCTCGTCGTCGTCACCCTCGACCCGCGCCTCGTACGCGGCGTCCACACCCTGCGCGATGTCCGGCGACTGCGCGCCGATCGACACCGACACTCCACAGGAGGCCCCGTCGAAGCCCTTCTTGGAGGAGTCGTAGCCGATCTCCAGGATCTTGTTGCGCACCAGGGTGGCGACCGGGGCGTAGGCCTTGGTGGTGACCTCGCCGGCCACATGGACCAGGCCCGTGGTGATCAAGGTCTCCACGGCGACGCGGGAGGAGGGGTCCTCCTTCAGCAGCGCGTCGAGAATGGTGTCGCTGATCTGGTCGGCGATCTTGTCGGGGTGACCCTCGGTCACGGACTCCGAGGTGAAGAGACGGCGGGACACATCGCTCCCTTGGTTGCAGCGGCTGCTGACTGAATCACCGGCGACCGCCCACGTCGGGGCCGGGTCGGCGCCAGTGTATCCGGCTCTGGTCCGCGTGGACCCCGGCGATCACCGGCCCCACACGGCTTCAGGAGGACAACAGTAACGGGACCCGCTCCACTCCGGGTAGAGGCGGCCCGCACTCCGAGACGTTTGTGCCTCAACCCGCCGCGGACCAGCGCCGCGTCACCGCGTCCCAGACGCGATCGGCCAGCGCCTCCTTGGGGCCGTGCGGAACGGGCGTCTCGCCGCCGTCCGCCGCCAGGATCACGGCCTCGTTCTCCTCGGTCCCGAAGGCGCGGTCCTCCCCCACCTGGTTGACCACGAGAATGTCGCAGCCCTTGCGGGCGAGCTTGGCCTGGCCGTTGGCCAGCACGTTCTCGGTCTCCGCGGCGAAGCCGACCACGACCTGGCCCGCTGCCCGGCCGGCCGAGAGCTCGGCCAGGATGTCCGGGTTGCGGACGAGGACGACGGGCTCCGGGTCCCGGCCCTCCACCTTCTTGATCTTCTGCCCGGCGCGGTCGGCTGGCCGGAAGTCGGCCACCGCCGCCGCCATCACCACCGCGTCGGCGTCCGCGGCGGCCTTGAGGACGGCGTCCCGCAGTTCCTCGGCGGTGCCCACCCGGCGGACCTCGGCCCCGGCCGGGTCGGGCAGCTCGCTGTTGGCGGAGAGGAGGGTGACCCGGGCGCCGCGGGCCACGGCGGTGCGGGCCAGGGCGTAACCCTGCTTGCCCGAGGAGCGGTTGCCCAGGAACCGGACCGGGTCCAGCGGCTCGCGGGTGCCCCCGGCGGTGACCACCACGTGCCGCCCCGCGAGGTCCGGGACGAGGGCGCCGGCACCGGTGGCCAGCACGCGGCGGCACACCTCGAAGATCGCGTCGGGGTCGGGCAGCCGGCCCTTGCCGGTGTCCGCGCCGGTCAGCCGGCCCTCGGCGGGCTCCAGCACGAGGGACCCGCGGCGGCGCAGGGTGGCGACGTTCTCCCGGGTGGCGGGGTGCTCCCACATCTCCGTGTGCATGGCGGGCACGAAGACCACCGGGCACCGGGCGGTGAGCAGGACGTTGGTCAGCAGGTCGTCGGCCCGGCCGCCGGCCGCCCGCGCCAGCACGTCGGCGGTGGCGGGGGCGATGACGACGAGGTCCGCGCGCTGGCCGAGGCGGACGTGCGGCACCTCGTGGACATCCTCCCAGACCTCGGTGGCCACCGGGGCGCCGGAGAGCGCGGCCCAGGTGGCGGCGCCGACGAAACGGAGGGCGGAGGCGGTCGGCACGACCCGGACCTCGTGCCCGGACTCGGTGAACAGCCGCAGCAGCTCGCATGCCTTGTAGGCGGCGATCCCGCCGCCCACGCCGAGGACGACCCTGGGCCGCTCCATCGAATGTCCCCTTCCGTCTCCCGCCGCTTCCTCGGTGCCCCACCGGGGAAGGCCATCCTGCCGCACAACGGTCACGGGCCCGGCGGCGCCGCCCCGTCGGGGGTCTCGGCGCCGCCGGGCCCGTGATTCACGATGCCGTGGCCGCTACTCCGTGGGGCCCTCGACGGCCTCGGAGGTCAGCAGGCCCGCGTTGATCTCGCGGAGCGCGATGGAGAGCGGCTTCTCGTGCACGTGGGTGTCCACGAGCGGGCCGACGTACTCCAGCAGACCCTCGCCGAGCTGCGAGTAGTACGCGTTGATCTGGCGCGCGCGCTTGGCGGCGTAGATCACCAGGCTGTACTTCGAGTCGGTCGCCTCGAGCAGCTCGTCGATCGGCGGGTTGATGATGCCCTCGGGCGTGGTGATGGAAGAGGACACGCTCTGCCTTCCGCTGGATGTCTCGGGAATTACCGCATTTCAACCGGATGGTCAACGAATCAAGGCTAGCAGCTCGGCGGCGACGTCCTCGACCGAGGTGTTGACCAGGGTGACGTCGAACTCCGGCTCGGCCGCCAGCTCCGTCCTGGCCACGGCGAGCCGCCGTTCCACCACCTCGGGCGGCTCGGTGCCCCGGCCCGTGAGCCGGCGGACCAGCTCCTCCCAGCTCGGCGGCGCGAGGAATACCAGCCGGGCGTCCGGCATGGAGTCGCGCACCAGCCGGGCGCCCTGGAGGTCGATCTCCAGCAGCACGGGAACGCCCGCGTCGAGGTGGTCCAGCACGGCACGACGCGGGGTCCCGTAGCGATGCCCGGCGAACTCCGCCCATTCGAGCAGTTCGCCGTTGGCGATCAGCTTGTCGAACTCCTCGTCGTCCACGAAGAAGTAGTGCACGCCGTGCCGCTCGCCGGGGCGCGGCCTGCGCGTCGTGGCCGAGACGGACAGCCACACCTCCGGGTGGGCTTTTCGCAGATGGGCGACGACCGTGCTCTTGCCGACCCCGGAGGGGCCGGAGAGCACGGTCAGTCGCGGACGATCGGTCATGCGGCGATTATCCCGCTTCCCGTGACGACCGCGACAACGTGGTCCACGAGAGGCGGAAGCGGCTCAGGCGGTACCGGTGCCGAACTCGCGCTCAAGGGCCGCGATCTGGTTGGTGCCGAGGCCGCGGACCCGGCGGCTCTCGGAGATACCGAGCCGCTCCATGATCTGGCGGGCCCGGACCTTGCCGACGCCAGGCATCGACTCCAGCAGCGCACTGACCTTCATCTTGCCGATGACATCGTTCTCCTGGCCCTGCTTGATGACCTCGTGCAGCGAGGCGCCGGAGTGCTTGAGCCGATTCTTGACCTCGGCGCGCTCCCGGCGAGCCGCGGCTGCCTTCTCAAGCGCGGCTGCGCGCTGTTCAGGGGTTAGGGGCGGAAGAGCCACGCCTACGTCACCTCGGGTGTCGAACTGTCGGATACGGAACGGTGAGGAACCTAGTAGGCCCGCACCGGTGGAGCAACGAGCAACGCGCTCGGGGCTCGCTCTCGACGGAGACTAGCGGCCACCGCCGCAATAAGTCAGGGAGAATCGACAAAAAGTCCAGGTCAGCCTTGGAGTGTCGGCGACATGTCCGACATATCCCCTCGGTCGCCACCTCCCGGCCACGGCCCGTTACCCTCCGGAACCGATGAATCGGGCGATCTCGCCGACCTCGCGTTCCACCGCGGCACGCAGTGCCGCCGGATTGGGGCCGTGCCGCAGAACTCCCCTGCTGGCGCTGGGCAGTACGTTGCCCACGGCGTCCCCGAAGACGCGCGGCAGGTCCGCCGCGGTGGCCCCCTGGGCGCCCAGCCCCGGGGCGAGCAGCGGCCCGTTGATGTCCAGGTCCACGCCGGCCTCGCCGATCGTCGCGCCGACCACGGCGCCGAAGGAACCCAGCGGCCGGGCCCCGGCGTTCTCCGCCATGAGACGGTCCAGCACCGTCTGAGCGAGCGGCGTGCCCGCGGCGGTGGTGGCCCGCTGGATCTCCGCGCCCTCGGGGTTGGAGGTGAGGGCCAGCACGAAGACGCCGGCGCCGCCGGCGCGCGCCAGGTCGAGCGCCGGGCGCAGCGAGCCGTAGCCGAGGTAGGGGCTGAGGGTGACCGCGTCGGAGAACAGCGGGGCGCCCTTGTCGAGGAACGCGCCGGCGTAGGCGGCCATCGTGGAGCCGATGTCGCCGCGCTTGGCGTCCATCACCACCAGGGCGCCGGCCGCGCGGGCGTCGGCGACGGCCCGCTCCAGCACGGCGATGCCGCGCGAGCCGAACCGCTCGAAGAACGCCGACTGCGGCTTCAGCACGGCCACCCGGTCGGCGAGGGCGTCCACCACGGTGCGCGTGAAGCGCTCCAGGCCGCCGATGTCGTCGGACAGGCCCCACTCGGCGAGCAGCGCGGCGTGCGGGTCGATGCCGACGCACAACTGTCCGCGCTCGTCCATGGCGCGGCGCAGCCGGGCGCCGAAGGGCTCGGGGGCGCCGGTGGGCGCGTCTGCTCCGGTCACGCGGCTTCTTCCTTCCTGGCGTCGGCGCCGACGGCGTCGGCGAGCGTGGTGTGCGGACTGGCGGCCAGCCGCAGGGCCAGATCGCGGTGGACCGAGCGGGTCCAGGACGGGCCGGCGTAGATGAACCCGCTGTAGCCCTGCACGAGGGTGGCCCCGGCCAGCACGCGCTCCCAGACGTCGTCCCCGGTTTCCACGCCGCCCACGCCGACCAGCGTGAGCCGGTCGCCGACGCGGGCGTACAGGCGGCGCAGGACGGCCAGCGACCGGTCCCGCAGGGGGGCGCCGGACAGGCCGCCCGCGCCGGCCGCCGCCACGGCCGCCGGGTCGGAGGCCAGGCCGTCGCGGGCGATGGTGGTGTTGGTCGCGACGATGCCGTCCAGGCCCGCCTCGACGGCGAGGTCGGCGACGGCGTCGATGTCCTCGTCGGCGAGGTCGGGGGCGATCTTGACCAGCAGCGGCACGCGGCGCTCGGGAACGGCGCGGTCGGCCGCCGCGCGGACGGCGGCGAGCAGCGGGCGCAGCCGCTCGGCGGCCTGGAGGTCGCGCAGGCCCGGGGTGTTGGGCGAGGAGACGTTGACCACCAGGTAGTCGGCGTGCCGGGCCAGGCGCTCGGTGGAGGCGACGTAGTCGGCGACGGACTCCGATTCGGGGACGGCCTTGGTCTTGCCGATGTTGACGCCCACCACCACGCCGCGCCGGCCGGTGGTCCGGGCCAGCCGGGCGGCGACGGCGGCCGAGCCGTCGTTGTTGAAGCCCATGCGGTTGACCAGGGCGCGGTCCCGGGGCAGCCGGAACAGGCGCGGCAGCGGGTTCCCCGGCTGGGGCCGGGCGGTGACGGTGCCGATCTCGACGAAGTCGAAGCCGAGCGCGGCGAGCCCGTCGACGCCGACCGCGTTCTTGTCGAAGCCCGCGGCCAGGCCGAACGGCCCGGGCAGGTCCAGCCCGAGGGCGGTGACGCGCAGCTCCGGGTGCGCCGGGGCGAACGCGGCGCGCACCACGGCGCGCAGGCCGGGCACCCGGGCGGCCAGCCGGATCAGGCCGAACGCGAGGCGGTGCGCCCGCTCCGCGTCCAGCCGGCGCAGCACGCCGGAGAACAGCAGTCCGTAGGGAGACATGGCGGCTCAGCCCTC
The DNA here is from genome assembly GCF_031845365.1 of Streptomyces litchfieldiae. Lineage (NCBI taxonomy): Bacteria > Bacillati > Actinomycetota > Actinomycetes > Kitasatosporales > Streptomycetaceae > Streptomyces > Streptomyces litchfieldiae. The sequence goes on along the minus strand of NZ_JAVREL010000007.1, from coordinate 32,632 downwards.
CCTGGCGGCGGTGAGCTCGCGCGCGTGGTCTTGGAGCGAACGCACGCTCACCTCCCCGCGGTTGAGCGCGTCGATGCCCTGCACCGCGGCCGACAGCGCCTGCACCGTGGTCAGGCAGGGCACGCCGCGGGCCACCGCGGCGGTGCGGATCTCGTAGCCGTCGAGGCGTCCGCTGGTGCCGTAGGGCGTGTTGACGATGAGGTCGACGAGGCCGTCGTGGATGAGCTGGACGATGGTCGGCTCGCCGTTCGGCCCCTGGCCCTCACCCTGCTTGCGCACCACGGTGGCGTTGATGCCGTTGCGCTTGAGAACCTCGGCGGTCCCGGAGGTGGCCAGCAGCTCGAAACCGTGCTCCACCAGCGCGCGGGCCGGGAAGATCATGGCGCGCTTGTCGCGGTTGGCCACGGAGACGAACGCCCGTCCCTTGGTGGGCAGCGCGCCGTAGGCGCCGGCCTGGGACTTGGCGTAGGCCGTGCCGAACACCGAGTCGATGCCCATGACTTCGCCGGTGGAACGCATCTCCGGGCCCAGCACGGTGTCCACGCCGCGCCCGTGCACGTCGCGGAAGCGGGACCACGGCATCACGGCCTCCTTAACGGAGATCGGCGCGGTGAGCGGCAGGGTGCCGCCGTCGCCCCGGGCCGGGAGCAGGCCCTCCTCGCGCAGCCCGGCGATCGTCGCACCGAGCGAGACGCGGGCGGCGGCCTTGGCCAGCGGCACGGCGGTGGCCTTGGAGGTGAACGGGACGGTGCGGGAGGCGCGGGGGTTGGCCTCCAGCACGTAGAGGATGTCGCCGGCCAGCGCGAACTGGATGTTGATCAGGCCGCGCACGCCGACCCCGCGCGCGATGGCCTCGGTGGAGGCGCGCAGCCGTTTGATGTCGTATCCGCCCAGGGTGATCGGGGGCAGCGCGCAGGCGGAGTCGCCGGAGTGGATGCCGGCCTCCTCGATGTGCTCCATCACGCCGCCGAGGTAGAGCTCGTGGCCGTCGTAGAGCGCGTCGACGTCGATCTCGATGGCGTCGTCGAGGAACCGGTCGATCAGGACCGGGTGTTCGGAGATGAGCCCGGCGTGGTGGACCAGGTAGTCGGCCAGCGAGGGCTCGTCGTAGACGATGCGCATGCCGCGTCCGCCGAGGACGTAGCTGGGCCGGACCATGACCGGGTAGCCGATGCCCGCGGCGATGGCCTTGGCCTCGTCGAACGAGAACGCGGTGCCGTACTTGGGCGCGGGCAGGCCGGCCTCGGCGAGCACCCGGCCGAACGCGCCGCGCTCCTCGGCGAGGTCGATCGCCTCGGGCGAGGTGCCGACGATGGGCACGCCGTTGTCCTTGAGGGCCTGGGCCAGGCCCAGCGGGGTCTGGCCGCCGAGCTGCACCAGGACGCCGGCGACGGGCCCGGCCTGGGTCTCGGCGTGCACGATCTCCAGGACGTCCTCCAGGGTGAGCGGCTCGAAGTAGAGCCGGTCGGAGGTGTCGTAGTCGGTGGACACGGTCTCCGGGTTGCAGTTGACCATCACGGTCTCGTAGCCGGCCTCGCTCAGCGCGAAGCAGGCGTGGACGCAGGAGTAGTCGAACTCGATGCCCTGGCCGATGCGGTTGGGGCCGGAGCCCAGGATGATCACGGCCGGCTTCTCGCGCGGGGTGACCTCGGTCTCCTCGTCGTAGGAGGAGTACAGGTACGGGGTGCGGGCGGCGAATTCGGCGGCGCAGGTGTCCACCGTCTTGTAGACGGGGCGCACGCCCAGCGCGTGCCTGACCTCGCGGATGACGTCCTCGCGCAGGCCCCGGATGCCGGCGATCTGGGCGTCGGAGAAGCCGTGCCGCTTCGCGGTGGCGAGCAGGTCCGGGGAGAGCAGGTCCGCGGCGGCCAGCTCGTCGGCGATCTCCTTGATGAGGAAGAGCTGGTCGACGAACCAGGGGTCGATCCGGGTGGCCCCGAAGACCTCATCGGGGGTGGCTCCGGCGCGGATGGCGGCCATCACCGTGTTGAGCCGGCCGTCGGTGGGCACGCGGGCGCGGTCCAGCAGCGCGTCCTTGTCGCCGGGGTCGCCGGTGAAGTCGAACTGGGAGCCCTTCTTCTCCAGCGAGCGCAGCGCCTTGTTGAGCGCCTCGGTGAAGTTCCGCCCGATGGCCATGGCCTCGCCGACGGACTTCATGGTGGTGGTGAGCGACGGGTCCGCGGCGGGGAACTTCTCGAACGCGAACCGCGGCACCTTGACCACCACATAGTCGAGGGTGGGCTCGAAGGACGCGGGGGTCTGCTCGGTGATGTCGTTCGGGATCTCGTCCAGGGTGTAGCCGATGGCGAGCCGCGCGGCGATCTTCGCGATCGGGAAGCCGGTGGCCTTGGACGCCAGCGCGGAGGAGCGGGAGACGCGCGGGTTCATCTCGATGACGATGACGCGGCCGTCGTCCGGGTTGACCGCGAACTGGATGTTGCAGCCGCCGGTGTCCACGCCGACCTCGCGGATGACGGCGATGCCGATGTCCCGCAGGACCTGGTACTCGCGGTCGGTGAGGGTCATCGCGGGCGCGACGGTGATGGAGTCCCCGGTGTGCACGCCCATCGGGTCCAGGTTCTCGATGGAGCAGACGACCACCACGTTGTCGTTCCGGTCGCGCATCAGCTCCAGCTCGTACTCCTTCCAGCCGAGGATCGACTCCTCCAGGAGCACCTCGGTGGTCGGCGACAGGGTCAGCCCCTGGCCGGCGATGCGGCGCAGTTCGTTCTCGTCGTGCGCGAAGCCGGAGCCCGCGCCGCCCATGGTGAACGAGGGCCGCACGACGACCGGGTACCCGCCGAGCTCGGCGACGCCCGCCAGGACGTCGTCCATGGAGTGGCAGATCACGGAACGGGCCGACTCACCGTGCCCGATCCGCTCGCGGACGGCGGCCACGACCTCCTTGAACTGGTCGCGGTCCTCGCCCTTGCGGATCGCCGCGATGTTGGCGCCGATCAGCTCGACGCCGTAGGCCTCCAGCGTGCCAGCCTCGTGCAGGGCGACCGCGGCGTTGAGCGCGGTCTGGCCGCCCAGGGTGGGCAGCAGCGCGTCGGGGCGCTCCTTGGCGATGATCTTCTCGACGAACTCCGGGGTGATCGGCTCCACATAGGTGGCGTCGGCGATCTCCGGGTCGGTCATGATCGTCGCCGGGTTGGAGTTGACCAGGATGACGCGCAGCCCCTCGGCCTTGAGCACGCGGCACGCCTGGGTGCCGGAGTAGTCGAACTCGGCGGCCTGGCCGATGACGATCGGGCCGGAGCCGATGACCAGGACGGACTGGATATCGGTGCGCTTAGGCACGCTGGCCCTCCATCAGTGCGGCGAAGCGGTCGAACAGGTAGGCGGCGTCGTGCGGGCCGGCCGCCGCCTCGGGGTGGTACTGGACGCTGAAGGCCGGGCGGTCGAGCAGCCGCAGCCCCTCGACGACGTCGTCGTTGAGGCAGACGTGGGAGACCTCCACCCGTCCGTGCGGTGTCTCGGTGGCGCCCTCCAGCGGGGCGTCCACGGCGAAGCCGTGGTTGTGCGCGGTGACCTCGACGCGGCCGGTGGCCAGGTCCTTCACCGGCTGGTTGATGCCGCGGTGGCCGTACTTGAGCTTGAACGTGCCGAAGCCGAGGGCCCGGCCGAGGATCTGGTTGCCGAAGCAGATGCCGAACAGCGGGGTGCCGCGCTCCAGCACGCCGCCCATCAGGTCGACGGGGTGGTCGGCGGCGGCCGGGTCGCCGGGGCCGTTGGAGAAGAAGACGCCGTCCGGCGAGGAGGCGTACACCTCGTCCAGGGAGGCGGTGGCGGGCAGCACATGGACCTCGATGCCGCGCTCGGCCATCCGCTGCGGGGTCATGCCCTTGATGCCGAGGTCGACCGCGGCCACGGTGAACCGCTTGCGCCCGATGGCGGGCACGACGTACGGCTCGGTGGTGGCGACCTCGGCGGCCAGGTCGGCGCCGGTCATCACGGGCGCGGAGCGCACGCGCGTCAGCAGCGTCTCCGTGTCGCTCAGCGCGGCGCCGGAGAAGATGCCCGCGCGCATGGCGCCGCGCTCGCGCAGGTGCCGGGTGAGGGCGCGGGTGTCCACGCCGCTGATGCCGACGACGCCCTGCGCGGCCAGCTCCTCGTCGAGGGAGCGCACCGAGCGCCAGTTGGAGGGCACCCGGGCGGGGTCGCGGACGACGTAGCCGGCGACCCAGATGCGGCGTGACTCGGGGTCCTCGTCGTTGACGCCGGTGTTGCCGATGTGCGGCGCGGTCATCACGACCACCTGCCGGTGGTACGACGGGTCGGTGAGCGTCTCCTGGTAACCGGTCATGCCGGTGGCGAACACCGCCTCGCCGAAGGTCTCGCCGACGGCACCGTAGGCCCGGCCGCCGAAGACGCGGCCGTCCTCCAGTACCAGCACGGCGGAGGCCGTGGCGCCGTTCACTGCGGCGGTGGTCATCGTGCACCTTCCTTGCGGGTCTCGCTGGTGGTGGAGCCGTCGAACGGGGAGAACGGGCCGAGCGCCTCGACCCAGGCGGCGTGCCCGGCGGCGTCGTCCGAGCGGAAGCCGGAGTCCAGCAGCCGGTCGCCGTGCGCCCAAGTGATCACCAGCAGGCCGCCCTCGGTGAGGACCTTGCCGGCGATGCCCTTGTCCAGGCGGGCGCCGCGGATGCTGTCGGCCGGGATGAGGAAGTCGGCCGCGCCCGGGCGCAGCACGGTGACGCCCTCGTCGGTCAGGGCCAGCTCGGCGCGGCTCCGGGCGCCGAGGCCATGGGCGACGATGCGGTCCAGCCACTGACCCGCGGTGGTGGTGCCGTGGTAGCGGCCGGCGAACCGCAGCCGCGGCTCGGCGGCCGTGCCGGGCACGGCGGGCAGCTCGGGCAGGTCGCCCTGGAGGGTGGCCCGCCACTTCCAGCCCTCGCGCATCAGCCAGTAGACCAGGGCGACGAAGAGCAGCAGCCCGACGACCCAGCCGATGCGGGCGGCCCAGTCGGTGACCTCCTGGGAGCGCCGTTCGGTCCCGCCCTCGGCCAGGACGTGCAGCAGCGTGGTCGTCATACGAGCTCACCGTCCCGGACCGTGGCGCGGCCGCGCAGGAAGGTGTGGGTCACCCGGCCCGGCAGCTCGCGGCCCCGGTAGGGGGAGTTGCGGCTGCGGGAGGCGAAGGCCGCGGGGTCGACGACCGCGCGGTGGGCGGGGTCGAGCAGCGTCAGGTTCGCCGGCTCGCCGGCGGCGATGGGGCGGCCCTGGCCGGTGAGGCGGCCGATGGCGGCCGGCCGGATGGACATGCGGTCGGCGACCGCGGCCCAGTCGAGCAGCCCGGTGTCCACCATCGTGTGCTGGACGACGGAGAGCGCGGTCTCCAGGCCCACCATCCCCATGGCCGCGGCGCCCCACTCGCAGTCCTTGTCCTCGTGCGGGTGCGGGGCATGGTCGGTGGCCACACAGTCGATGGTGCCGTCGGCCAGCGCCTCGCGCAGCGCGAGCACGTCGGTCTCGGTGCGCAGCGGCGGGTTGACCTTGTAGACCGGGTCGTAGGAACGCACCAGGTCGTCGGTCAGCAGCAGGTGGTGCGGGGTGACCTCGGCGGTCACCTGCCAGCCCTTGGACTTGGCCCAGCGGACCAGCTCCACCGAGCCGGCGGTGCTCAGGTGGCAGATGTGCACCCGGGAACCGACGTGCGCGGCCAGCAGCACGTCGCGGGCGATGATCGACTCCTCGGCGACGGCGGGCCAGCCGGCCAGGCCCAGCTCGGCGGAGACGACGCCCTCGTTCATCTGGGCGCCCTCGGTGAGCCGGGGCTCCTGGGCGTGCTGGGCGATCACGCCGTCGAACGCCTTCACGTACTCCAACGCGCGCCGCATGATCACGGCGTCGTCGACGCACTTGCCGTCGTCGGAGAAGACCACGACACCGGCCGCCGAGTCGTGCATGGCGCCCAGCTCGGCGAGCTGCTTGCCGCCCAGGCCCACGGTGACGGCACCGACCGGCTGGACGTCGCAGTACCCGGACTCCGCGCCCAGCCGCCAGACCTGCTCGACGACGCCGGCGGTGTCGGCGACGGGGAAGGTGTTGGCCATGGCGTGCACGGCGGTGAAGCCGCCGGCCGCGGCGGCGCGGGTGCCGGTGAGGACGGTCTCGGAGTCCTCCCGGCCCGGCTCGCGCAGGTGGGTGTGCAGGTCCACCAGGCCGGGCAGCAGGACGCGGCCGTCGGCCTCGACGACGGTCGCGCCGTCGGCCGGCAGCCCGGCGCCGGCCTCGGCGATCGTCTCGCCGTCGATCAGGACGTCCCGGGGCGCCCCGCCGAGGATCCTGGCGCCTCGGATCAGGGTCCGCTGGGTCTGGCTCATGCTGGCAGTCCGTTCTCCTGGGTGCGGGTGGTGACGGCGGGCCCGGCGCCGCCGAGCAGCAGGTACAGGACGGCCATCCGGACGCTGACACCGCCGGAGACCTGCTCCACGGCGGTGCAGCGGGACGAGTCGGCGACCTCGGCGGTGATCTCCATGCCGCGGTTCATCGGGCCCGGGTGCATCACGATGGCGTGCTCGGGCATCCGGGCCATCCGGTCGCCGTCCAGCCCGTAGCGCCGGGCGTATTCGCGCTCGGTCGGAAAGTAGGCGGCGTTCATCCGCTCGCGCTGGACCCGCAGCATCATCACGGCGTCGGACTTCGCCAGCACGGCGTCGAGGTCGTAGGACACCTCGCAGGGCCAGTGGGAGATGCCGATCGGCAGCAGGGTGGGCGGCGCGACAACGGTGACCTCGGCGCCCAGCGTGGTGAGCAGATGGACGTTCGAACGGGCCACCCGGCTGTGCAGGATGTCGCCGACGATCGTGACGCGGCGGCCGGCCAGGTCCGCGCCGGCGCCGCCGTGCGGGCCACCGACCAGGCGGCGGCGCAGGGTGAACGCGTCCAGCAGCGCCTGGGTGGGGTGCTCGTGGGTGCCGTCACCGGCGTTGACCACGCAGGCGCCGATCCACTCGGAGGTGGCGAGGCGGTGCGGGGCGCCGGAGTCGTGGTGGCGGATCACGACCGCGTCGGCGCCCATGGCCTCCAGGGTGAGCGCGGTGTCCTTCAGCGACTCGCCCTTGGAGACGGACGAGCCCTTCGCCGAGAAGTTGATCACATCCGCGGACAGGCGCTTGGCCGCGGCCTCGAACGAGATGCGGGTGCGCGTGGAGTCCTCGAAGAAGAGGTTCACGACGGTACGGCCGCGCAGGGTCGGCAGTTTCTTGATCGGCCGGTCGGCGACGCGGGCGAGCTCCTCGGCGGTGTCGAGGACCAGGACGGCGTCGTCACGGGTGAGATCGGTGGCCGAGATGAGATGGCGCTTCATCTGGTGCCTTCCGTGGGTCAAGGGAAGCGTGCTGGCGTGCGGGGAGGGCTCGGCGGGCGCTAGCACTCACCGGCCGGGGCGTGGTCGCGCACGCCGAGCAGCACGCCGTCGCGGCCGTCCTCCTCGATGAGCAGCACCTTGACCGTCTCCCGCAGCGAGGTGGGGATGTTCTTTCCGACGTAGTCGGCCCGGATGGGCAGCTCGCGGTGGCCGCGGTCGACGAGGACCGCGAGCTGCACGGCGCGCGGCCGGCCGATGTCGTTGAGCGCGTCGAGCGCGGCCCGGATGGTGCGGCCGGAGAACAGCACGTCGTCGACGAGTACGACGAGCCCGCCGTCGATGCCGTCACCGGGGATGTCGGTGCGTGCCAGCGCGCGCGCCGGGCGCAGCCGCAGGTCGTCCCGGTACATGGTGATGTCCAGGGAGCCGACGGGCACCGGGTGGCCGGTGATCTCGCGCAGCTTGGCGGCCAGCCGCCGGGCCAGGAAGACCCCACGGGTCGGAATGCCGAGAAGCACCACGTCGTCGGCGCCCTTGGCGCGTTCGACGATTTCGTGGGCGATGCGGGTCAGTGCCCGCGCAATGTCCGGCGCCTCCAGGACGGAGCGGGCCGGCGCCGGGTGTGATGAGTCCATCGAAAGAGGACCTCCTTCCCCGCCTCACGGGACGGGCCTTAAAGGACGTCTGGTAGATCCGGCCCGACGATACCAGGGACCTCGGCACGCTGCGCATTCTCCCAGGTCAGGGGCCGACTGCCGGGCCCCGGCTTGACGGGACATATTACGCTGCGTAACCTCACAGTGAGTTACGAAGTAGCCGTTCCGGGGAGACACATGTCCAGCGAATACGCCAAACAGCTCGGGGCCAAGCTCCGCGCCATCCGCACCCAGCAGGGTCTGTCGCTCCATGGGGTCGAGGAGAAGTCGCAGGGCCGCTGGAAGGCGGTCGTCGTCGGCTCCTACGAGCGCGGCGACCGAGCCGTGACCGTGCAGCGCCTCGCGGAGCTGGCGGACTTCTACGGGGTCCCGGTGCAGGAGCTGCTGCCCGGCTCGACCCCCGGGGGTGCCGCCGAGCCGCCGCCGAAGCTCGTGCTCGACCTGGAGCGCCTCGCGCACGTGCCGAGCGAGAAGGCCGGGCCTCTGCAGCGCTACACCGCGACAATCCAGAGTCAGCGCGGTGACTACAACGGCAAGGTGCTGTCGATCCGGCAGGACGACCTGCGCACGCTGGCCGTCATCTACGACCAGTCGCCCTCGGTGCTGACCGAGCAGCTCATCAGCTGGGGTGTGCTGGGCGCGGACGCGCGCCGTGCGGTGCAGGCGGAAGAGGGCTGATGTGGCACGCCCCCGGCCCGGGGTGACCCGGGACCGGGGGCGTCTCGCTCCGGCCCGCGCCGGAGGAGGTGTCAGCGGCGGAGCGTCGGCTTGAGGTCCTTCAGCCGGCCGAGCAGTCCGTTGACGAACGCCGGCGAGTCGTCCGTGGAGAACTCCTTGGCGAGCTGCACGGCCTCGTCCAGCACCACCGCGTCGGGCGTGCCGTCCTGCCAGATCAGCTCGAAGGTGGCCATCCGCAGGATGTTGCGGTCCACGACCGGCATGCGGTCCAGCGGCCAGCTCACCGTGTACTGGGAGATCAGCTCGTCGATGCGCTCGGCATGCCCGGCGTAGCCCTCGACCAGCTCGCGGGTGTACTCGCTGACCGGCGGCTGACGGTCGTCGGTCCGGGCGAGCCGGACCCAGTCAGCAAGGACCTCCGTCGTCGGGACGCCACGCTGATCGGCCTCGAAGAAAATCTGTAGGGCGCGTTTACGGGCCTTGCTGCGAGCAGACACGGTTAGCTGGTCACCCGGCCAAGGTAGTCGCCGGAGCGGGTGTCGACCTTGATCTTCTCGCCGGTCGTGATGAACAGCGGGACGCCGATCTCGTAGCCGGTCTCCAGCCGCGCGGGCTTGGTGCCACCGGTGGACCGGTCACCCTGCACGCCCGGCTCGGTGTACTCCACGACCAGCTCGACGGCGGCCGGGAGTTCCACGAACAGCGGGTTCTCCTCGTGGATGGCCACGGTGCAGTCCTGGCCCTCCAGCAGGTAGTTGGCCGCGTCGCCCACGGTCTCCGGGTTGACGTAGAGCTGGTCGTACGTCTCGGTGTCCATGAAGACGAAGTCGACACCGTCCTTGTAGGAGAACTGCATCCCCCGCCGGTCCACGGTGGCCGTGTCGACCTTGGTCCCGGCGTTGAAGGTCCGGTCCACCACCTTGCCGGAGAGTACGTTCTTGAGCTTGGTGCGCACGAAGGCGCCGCCCTTGCCGGGCTTGACGTGCTGGAACTCGACAACGGACCACAACTGGCCCCCGTCGAGCTTCAGCACCATGCCGTTCTTCAGGTCGTTCGTGGTGGCCACGGTCGCGGAATCTCCTACCAACTGCGTACTGAGGTGACCGCGGTCCCCCCGCGCCGCCCACGGCAGGGCCTAAAGGGCGAGGAGCTCCTTGGTCGTGATGGTGAGTAGCTCGGGCCCGCCGTCCGCCGGTGAGCGGACGACGAGTGTGTCGTCGATCCGGACACCGCCCCGGCCGGGAAGATGCACCCCTGGCTCGACGGTGACCGGCACGCAAGGGCCAAGTCTACCCATGGCCGCGGGTGCCAACCGAGGGTCCTCCCCGATTTCCAGCCCGACGCCGTGCCCGGTGACCGGTCCGAGCGCCGTGCCGTGCCCCGCGGCGGCCAGCACCTCGCGCGCCGCGCGGTCCACCGCCCGGTACTCGGTGCCCGGCGCCAGCGCCTCCCGCGCCGCCCGCTGCGCGGCGAAGACGACCTCGTACAGCTCGATCTGCCAGTCGGCCGGGCTGGTGCCGATCACGAACGTCCGGCCGATCTGGCAGCGGTAGCCGCGGAACCGCGCGCCCAGCCGCACGGTGAGGAAGTCGCCCTCCTCCACCCGGCGGTCGCTGGGCCGGTGGCCGGCCAGGCCCGAGTGGCTGCCGGTGGCGACCGAGGTGGGGAACGCCGGGCCGTCCGCGCCGTGGTCCACCAGACGGCGCTCCAGCTCCAGGGCGAGATGGCGCTCGGTGCGGCCGACCAGGATCGACTCCAGCAGCTCGCCCAGCGCCCGGTCGGTGATCTCGGCGGCGACGCGCAGCGCCGCGATCTCGTCCTCGTCCTTCACCAGCCGCTGCCGCTCCACCGCGCAGTCCAGGTCGGTGAGCCGCAACCCCGGAGCGCCCGCGGCCAGGGCCCGGTGCCGGGCGACCGTCAGATGGTGCTCCTCGACGGCGACGGCCTCGGCGCCGCCCTCCGCGGCGAGCGCGACGGCCGTCACGGCCGGGTCGGTGTCGCCCTCCAGCGCCACCCGGCGCAGGCCGTCGTCGTCCGCGGGGCGCGGTCCGGCCGGATCGCCCGCCGGGTCCCAGTGGCCGACCAGCACGTCACCGCCGGAGTGGCCGACCAGCAGCACCGCCTGGGCGGGCGCGGAACCGGCCAGATAACGGACGTTGGCCGGCCGGGAGACGAGGGCGGCCACGCTGCCCGCTGACGAGCAGCGGGCCCGCAGCCGTGCCCTCCGGGCCGCGTGTACCTCGGACATGGACCGAGCCTACGCACCGCGGCTCCATTCGGCCGCCTGAACGGGTCCGGACGAGCGGACCCCGGTCACCACTGGGCGGGACTGGTGAGGCTGTGGGCCACCGCGTCGTCGAGCATCCGGGCGGTCGTGGCGACGTCGTGCCGCGAGTTGTCGATGATGGGCAGGCCGGAGCCGTACCAGCCGGCCATCCGGCCGTGTATCGTCGCCACCTCCTCGTCGGAGAGGCGCCGGGTCCCGGTGCGGGCGGCGTTCCGCTCGAGGACGACGTCGAGCCCGGGCAGCAGGACGACGGGGATCAGGCCCGGTCCCACGTGCCGCTTCCAGCCGCCGAGGCCCACGGCGGGCCGGTCGGGGAAGACGGCGTCGTCGAGGATGCAGGAGATGCCGTTGGCCAGGAAGTTCCGCGCGGCGAAGCCACAGGTGCGGCGCGCCAGCCGGTACTGGGCCTCGGAGCGGTCGTCCCAGCCGGAGCGCGGGTCGGCGAACCCCGAGCGGACCCACTCCCGCACGTCGTCCAGGCTGATGTGCGCGGTCGGCACCGGGCGCCGCTCCGCCCAGAAGCGGGCGACGGTCGTCTTGCCCGCCCCGGCCGGCCCGATCAGCAGCACCGCCACCCCGGCGTGCGACACGTCCGGCTGCGCGGTCCCGGGGGCGGGTGCCGGCGCTGGCACCGAGCCGCCGGGCGGCAGTTGGAGGTACCCGGCAGTCCCACCGTCGAGCGGCGCCGGAGGCGGCACGGGCATCCCACCGGGCTGTTGCATCCGCTCCCCACCTACGTCTTCTCCGCGCACGGCACCCGGCTCGTGCATCCCTTCGGGCCTGAAACACCGTACCCGGTCGGCCCCGCATCGGGTGAACGAGTGGCGCGGCCGACAAGTGCCCGCGCCCGCCCGTTCAGCCGGCCAGTTCCTCCGCGAGTGCCCGCAGGGCCAGCAGATATGAGCCGATGCCGAAGCCGACGACGGTGCCGCTGGCCACGGCCGCGATCACCGAGGTGTGACGAAACTCCTCCCGGGCGTACGGGTTGGAGATATGCACCTCGATGAGCGGAGCTGAGCGCTGGGCCGCCGCGTCCCGCAGTCCGTACGAATAGTGCGTGAACGCGCCGGGGTTGAGGACCACGGGGACCGAGCCGTCCGCCGCCTCGTGGAGCCAGCGGATCAACTCGCCCTCGTCGTTGGTCTCCCGGACCTCGACCGCGAGGTCCAGCTCCTTGCCGAGCGCGGTGCACCGTTCGACCAGTCCGGCGTAGGACGTCGAGCCGTACACATCGGGCTCGCGGGAGCCCAGGCGGCCGAGGTTGGGGCCGTTGAGGACCAGAACCGGGCGGCTCATGCGGCGATCTCCGCGTGCGCGGCCAGCAGCATCGCCGGGTCCGGGCCCTCCAGGACGGCGGGCCGGGCCAGCCCGTCCAGGACGATGAAACGCAGCCGGTCGCCCCGGGACTTCTTGTCGATGCGCATCGTCTCCAGCAGCCGGGGCCACTGGTCGCCGCGGTAGGTGACGGGCAGTCCGACCGAGGTGAGGACGGCCCGGTGCCGGTCCGCGGTGGCGTCGTCCAACCGGCCGGCGATGCGGCCCAGTTCGGCGGCGAAGACCATCCCGACCGAGACGGCGGCGCCGTGCCGCCAGGTGTAGCGCTCGTTCTTCTCGATGGCGTGCGCCAGTGTGTGCCCGTAGTTGAGGATCTCGCGCAGCCCGGACTCCTTGAGGTCGCTGGCCACCACCTCGGCCTTGACGCGGATGGCGCGTTCGACGAGCTCGGCGGTGTGCGGGCCGTCGGGGCGGCGCGCGGCCTCGGGGTCGGCCTCGATGAGGTCGAGGATGACGGGGTCGGCGATGAACCCGGCCTTGATGATCTCGGCCAGCCCGGACACGTAGTCGTGCACCGGCAGGGAGTCGAGGGCGGCCAGGTCGCACAGCACGCCGGCCGGCGGGTGGAACGCGCCCACCAGGTTCTTGCCCTCGGCGGTGTTGATCCCGGTCTTGCCGCCGACCGCGGCGTCCACCATGCCCAGCACGGTGGTGGGCACGGCGATCCAGCGCACCCCGCGCAGCCAGGTGGCGGCCACGAAGCCGGAGACGTCGGTGGTCGCCCCGCCGCCGACCGCGACGATGACATCGGTGCGCGTGAAGCCGCTCTGGCCCAGCGCCTTCCAGCAGTAGGCCGCGACCTCGGCCGTCTTGGCCTGCTCGGCGTTGGGCAACTGAATGGCGATGGTCTCGTACCCCTGGCCGGCGACGTCCTCGCGGACCACCTCGCCGGTCTCGGCCAGCGCCTCCGGGTGCAGCACGGCGACGCGCCGGGCGGCCGTGCCGATCAGGCCCGGCAGCTCGCCCAGCAGGCGGCGGCCGACCAGCACGTCGTAGGCTTCCGTCCCCGCGCTGCCGCCGACCGTGATCCGGGTCGGGACGTCCGTGGAGATGTCCTGGGAGGAGTGGGTCATGCTGTTTCGAGCTCCAATGCGTCAAGGACCGCCTGGGCGACCTCGTCCGGCGTGCGCTCGGCGGTCTGCACGACCGCGCGGGCGACCTCGGTGTACAGGGGGCGGCGCTCCTCCATGAGCACCCGCCAGCGCTGCCGGGGGTTGACGGCGAGCAGCGGGCGGGGGGTGTCCAGGCCGACGCGCCGCACGGCCTCGGCGAGCGCGACGTCGAGGAACACCACCGGCAGCCCGGCCAGCAGCTCCCGGGTGGCGGGGCTGAGGATGGCGCCGCCGCCCAGCGAGACGACGCCGTCGTGCTCGGTGAGGGCGGCGCGCACGGCGGCGGCCTCCAGCTCGCGGAACCTTGGCTCGCCGTCCTCGACGAAGATCTCCGGGATGGGCTTCCCCGCGGCCCGCTGGATGTCTGTGTCGGTGTCGCGCACCGTGGTCCCGAGCCGCTCGGCGAGCAGGGCGCCCACGGTGGACTTGCCGGATCCGGGCGGGCCGACCAGGACCACGGCCGGCCCGGTGGCCCCCGCGGTGCCGCTCACCGGATCTCCAGGCTGTCCAGGAAGCCGGTGACGTTGCGCCGGGTCTCGGTCACGCTGTCCCCGCCGAACTTCTCCGCCACGGCGTCCGCCAGCACCAGGGCGACCATGGCCTCCGCGACGATGCCCGCGGCCGGCACGGCGCAGACGTCGGAACGCTGGTGGTGGGCGCTGGTGGTGTCGCCGGTCGCGATGTCCACGGTGGACAGGGCGCGGGGCACGGTGGCGATGGGCTTCATCGCGGCACGCACGCGCAGCAGTTCACCGGTGGACAGGCCCCCCTCGGTGCCGCCGGAACGGCCGGAGGCACGCCGGATGCCGTCCGGGGTCGCCACGATCTCGTCGTGCGCCTGGGAGCCGGGGACCCGGGCGAGCCCGAAGCCGTCCCCGACCTCGACGCCCTTGATGGCCTGGATGCCCATCAGCGCCGCGGCCAGCCGCGCGTCGAGCCGGCGGTCCCAGTGGACGTGCGAGCCGAGGCCCACGGGCACGCCGTAGGCCAGCACCTCGACGACGCCGCCGAGGGTGTCGCCGTCCTTGTGGGCCTGGTCGATCTCGGCCACCATCGCCTTGCTCGCGTCCGCGTCCAGGCAGCGCACCGGGTCGGCGTCGAGCCGGGCGGTGTCCTCGGGACGCGGCAGCGATCCCTGGGGGGCGCGGGCGCCCGCCAGTTCGACGACGTGCGAGACGATCTCGATGCCGGTGGTCTCCTTGAGGTAGGAGCGGGCGACGGTGCCCAGCGCGACGCGGGCCGCGGTCTCCCGGGCGGAGGCGCGCTCCAGGATCGGGCGGGCGTCGTTCACCCCGTACTTCTGCATGCCGGCCAGGTCGGCGTGGCCGGGGCGGGGGCGGGTCAGCGGGGCGTTGCGCGCCAGGCCGGCCAGCTCCTGCGGATCCACGGGGTCGGCCGCCATGACCTTCTCCCACTTGGGCCACTCGGTGTTGCCCACCATGATGGCCACGGGCGAGCCGAGCGTCAGGCCGTGCCGGACGCCCCCGAGGAAGGTGACCTCGTCGCGCTCGAACTTCATCCGGGCCCCGCGGCCATAGCCGAGCCGCCGGCGGGCCAGGGCGTCCGCCACCATGTCGGTGGTGACCGGCACCCCGGAGGGCAGCCCCTCCAGCGTCGCCACCAGTGCCGGACCGTGCGACTCTCCCGCTGTCAGCCAGCGCAGCCTGCTCAACGGTGCTCCTTAGGGATTCGTTCGACCGTGCGGTGTCTCACTGTCGATCCTCCCACGTCCGCCGCGTCCGGCCGGTGCCTCGCCCGATGCGCGAGACGACTCCGTCATCTCAGCGCGCCGCGCGGGCCGCTCAGCGCGCCGCGAGCGCCGCCAGGCCCGCCTCCCGCATCTCCTTCAGCGGGGCCGGGGCCAGGCCGGTCATCGCCTCGACCTGGAGAACGGCCTGGTGCACCAGGAGGTCGAGGCCGCCGATGACCTCCCCGCCGCGGCCGGCCCAGGCCGCCGCCAGCGCCGTGGGCCACGGGTCGTACAGCACGTCGAACAGGGTGCCGGGGCGGTCGGGAACGGCCGTGGCCAGGACATCGGTGGCGCCGGCCGGGGTGGTGGCGATCACCAGCGGGGCGGCCAGGGCGCGCTCGGCCTCGGACCAGTCACGGATCAGCACCGGCACCCCGAGGCGCTCGCCCCAGCCGCGCATCTCGGCGGCGCGGGCCGGGCTGCGGACGTACGCGGTGACCTCGCCCTCGCAGACCCGGGCCAGCGCGGCCAGCGCCGAGGACGCGGTGGCGCCGGCGCCCAGGACGGCGGCGCTCGGCACGCGGGTCACGCCGGCCTCCCGCAGGGCCTCGGTCATCCCCGGGATGTCGGTGTTGTCGCCGAGCCGCCGGCCGTCGGGGGCGAAGATCACGGTGTTGACCGCCTCCACGGAGGCGGCCGTCTCGCTGATCTCGTCGAGCAGCGGAATCACGGCGCGCTTGAGCGGCATGGTCAGCGACAGCCCGGCCCAGTCCGGGCCAAGGCCGGCGACGAAGCCGGGCAGGCTCTCCTCGTCGACCTCGAACCGCCCGTAGGACCACGTGTCGAGCCCGAGCGCCCGGTAGGCGGCACGGTGCAGCACCGGGGAGAGCGAGTGCTCGATGGGGGACCCGAGGACGGCGGCCCGGCGGTCCGCCGGCGCGAGCGCCATCAGCCGTTCCCCTGCGCTTCGTTGAAGTCCTCCACGTTCTGGAGGTGTTCGTCGTAGTCGGCCGTGAAGCGGGTGTCCCCCTCGGTGACCGTGACGAAGTACAGCCAGTCGCCGTCGGCCGGGTTGAGCGCGGCCTCGACGGCCTCGTGCCCGGGGTTGTCGATGGGCCCGGGCGGCAGCCCGAACTCCACATACGTGTTGTACGGGGAGTCGAGCTGGGTGTCCTCGATGCTCGTGTCGAGGGTGGAGCGGCCCAACGCGTAGTTGATGGTGGAGTCGAACTGCAGCTTTATGTCCTGCTCCAGGCGGTTGTAGATCACCCGGGACACCTGGACGAACTCCTCGTCGGACTGGGCCTCGGCCTCGATCAGCGAGGCGATCGTCAGCACCTCGCGCGGGGTCCGGTCGATCTCCGCGGCCTGGCCCTCCAGGTCGATCTCGGCGAACTCGGCCTCGGCCCGGTCCACCATCTCGGTCAGCAGTTCCTCCGGGGTGGTGTCGGCGCCCACGTCGTAACGGGTGGGGAAGAGGAAACCCTCCGGATTGCCCTCGGCCCAGTCGGGCAACCCGAGGTCCGCGGAGTCCGCGACCTCCTCGGTGCTGCCCTCCTCCAGCCCCAGGTACTCGTCGATCAGGGTGTAGATCTCGGTGGCCCGGCGCCCCTCGGGGATGATCAGCGCGTTGACCGCGGCGGGGTCCAGCAGCAGTTCCACGGCCGACGCCGCCGACATCTGCTCGCGCAGGTTGAAGACGCCGGCCTGGAACGTGTTCTCCCCGGCGGCCTCGACGAAGGCGTCGTGGCTGCGGACGACGCCCGCCTCCTTCAGGATGTTGCCGATCATGGAGAGCGAGGAGCCCTCGGGGATCTCCACCTGGACCTCGCCGGTGCCCTCGCCCGCGTAGTCCGGCGCCGGGCCGAACCGGTCCTGGTAGAACTGGTAGCCGTAGTAGGCCACGCCGCCCAGACCGCCGACCACGATCAGCGCCGCCACCATGCAACCGCAGCCGCCGCGCCGCCGCTTGGGACGCTCGCCGCGTCGGCCCGCGCGCCCGGCCGCGCCGCCGCTCCGGCGGTCGTCCTCATCGTCGTCGTCCCGGCTGAAGAAGTCGTGCTCCCCCTGATCGGGCCCCGGGTCCCAGCCGGTCTCCGGATCGGGTCCGGGCCCGTCGGCCGCCGGCGGCGCGGGGCGCGGCCCGGCCTGGTGCCCGCCCTGCTGCGGGTGTGCGTGCCGCTGCTGCTGCTCGTACTGCTCGGGGTGCTGCTGCTCGTACTGCTCCTGGTGGTGCTGGTGGTGCTGCGGCTCCTGCCCCAGGTGCTGCGGCTGGGGCGCCGGGTACGCCTCCTGAGTGCCGTACGCGTCCTGGTACTCCCCCGTGGGGTACGCGCCGCTCTGCGCTTGCGGATACGAGGGGTCCGCGTAGTACTGGCCCGTGGTGTCCCAGCCGCCCTGCTCCCCGTACTGCTGCGGGTAGTGCGGCTCCTGGTGCTGCTGCGGAGCGTGCTGTCCGGGGTGGTGCGGCTGCTGCTGCGCGCCGTACTGCCCCTCCCACGCCCCGGGCTGGGCGCCCGTGCCGTCGTACCCGCCGGACCAGTTCGGGTCCCCGTGGAGCGGGTCCTCGGGGTACCACGGTTCGGAGCCGGAGCCCCGGCCATACTCAGTCATCGAACCCCTTGTCACGCAAGGCGGCAGCCGGTCCCCCGCAGTCCGCACGACTGCCCTGTCGCGCGGAACGTTACCGTATCGCGATCAGACAACCACTTCGACGCACTGCCCCGGCGGGCGGCCGGAGGACCGTTCCGTGTCCAGGGCGCTCTGGAGGATGACCACGGCGGCGGCCTGATCGATCCGGGACCTGCCCTTCTTCGCGGACACCCCGGAGGCGCGCATGCCCCGCGCCGCGCTGACGGTGCTCATCCGTTCGTCCACAAGTCGCACCGGCACGGGGGCGATCCGGCGCGCGGTCTCCTGGGCGAACGCGCGCACCCGCGCCGCGGCCGGGCCCTCGCCCCCGGAAAGGGAGCGCGGGAGCCCGACCACGACCTCCAACGGCTCGTATTCCGCGACCAGTTGGGCCAGCCGCCGGTGCGCGGCCGACGCGTCGCGGCCCGGCACCGTCTCCACCGGGGTGGCTAGCAGGCCGTCGGGATCGCTGCCGGCGACCCCGATCCTGGCCTCCCCGACGTCGATGCCGAGCCGTCTGCCGCGCCGCATCAGGCCACTTCACCGACCTGACGCTCGATGGCGGCCAGCGCCTCGTCGATGGCGGCCGGGTCCTGGCCGCCGCCCTGGGCCACGTCGGGCTTGCCGCCCCCGCCGCCGCCCAGCGTCTTGGCGGCGGTGCGCACCAGGTCGCCGGCCTTCAGACCGCGCTCGCGGGCGGCCTCATTGGTGGCCACGACCGTGAGCGGCCGGCCCTTGACGACCGTGAACAGGGCGACGACGGCGGCCCGGTCGCCCGGGATCCGGCCGCGCACGTCCAGCACCAGCCGCCGCAGGTCCTCGGCCGTGGTGCCGTCCGGCACCCGGCCGCTGGCCAGCGCCACGCCCCGGATGTCGCGGGCGCCCGCGGCCAGGCCGCCGGCGGCCTGGAGGACCTTCTCGGCGCGGAACCGCTCGATCTCCTTCTCGGCCTCCTTCAGCCGCGACAGCACGCCGGAGATGCGCTCGGGCAGCTCCTCCGGCCGGCCCTTGACCAGCTCGGTGAGCTGGGCGACGACGGCGTGCTCGCGGGCCAGGAAACGGTAGGCGTCGGCGCCCACCAGGGCCTCGACGCGGCGCACCCCGGAGCCGATGGAGGACTCGCCGAGCAGCTTCACCAGGCCGAGCTGCGCGGTGTTGTGCACGTGGGTGCCGCCGCACAGCTCCTTGGAGTAGTCGCCGATGGTGACCACCCGGACCCGGTCGCCGTACTTCTCGCCGAACTCGGCGATGGCGCCCTGCTTCCTGGCGTCGTCCATCGACATGACCTCGGCGGTGACATCGAGCTCCCGGGCCAGCACCTCGTTGATCTTCTGCTCGACGTCGGCGAGCACCGAGCCGGGCACGGCGGCCGGCGAGCCGAAGTCGAACCGGAAGCGGCCCGGGGAGTTCTCCGAACCGGCCTGGGCGGCCGTCGGGCCGAGCGCGTCGCGCAGCGCCTGGTGCGTCAGGTGCGTGGCGCTGTGGGCGCGGGCGATGGCCCGGCGGCGCTGGACGTCGACGTGGCAGTGGGCGCCGGCGCCCACGGTCACCTCGCCGACCTGCACCTCGCCCTTGTGGACGGTGACGCCGGGCACCGGCTGCTGGACGTCGCGGACCTCGACGACGGCGCCGGAGTCCAGGCGGATCCGGCCGGTGTCGGCGAGCTGGCCGCCGCCCTCGGCGTAGAACGGCGTGCGGTCCAGCACGATCTCGACCTCGTCACCCTCCTGCGCGGCCGGCGAGGACAGGCCGTCGACCAGGAGCCCGACCACCGTGGCCTCACCGGCGGTGTCCGTGTACCCGATGAACTCGGACGGCCCGGCGGCGTCGGCGACCTCGCGGTAGGCGGACAGGTCGGCGTGGCCCTGCTTCTTGGCCCGGGCGTCGGCCTTGGCCCGCTCCCGCTGCTCCTTCATCAGGCGGCGGAAGCCGGCCTCGTCGACGGACAGCCCCTGCTCGGCGGCCATCTCCAGGGTCAGGTCGATCGGGAAGCCCCAGGTGTCGTGGAGCAGGAACGCCTTGTCGCCGGGCAGCACGGTGCCGCCGGCGGCGCGGGTCTCGCTGACGGCGCTGTCCAGGATGTTGGTGCCGGCCTTGAGGGTCTTGAGGAACGCGGCCTCCTCGGCGAGGGCCACGGTCTCGATGCGGCGGCGCTCGGTGAGCAGCTCCGGGTACTGGAGCCCCATGGTGGCGATCACGACGTCGACGAGGTCGCCGACGACCGGGCCGGTGGCGCCGAGGATGCGCATGTTGCGGATGGCCCGGCGCATGATCCGGCGCAGCACATAGCCGCGGCCCTCGTTGCCCGGGGTGACGCCGTCTCCGATGAGCATGACGGAGGTGCGCATGTGGTCGGCGACCACGCGCAGCGAGACGTCGGAGTCCTCACCGGCGCCGTAGCGCACGCCGGTCAGCTCGCCGGCCTTGTCGATGACGACGCGCAGGGTGTCCGTCTCGTACATGTTGTGGACGCCCTGGAGGATCATCGCCAGCCGCTCCAGGCCCAGCCCGGTGTCGATGTTCTGGGCGGGCAGGTCCCCGAGGATCGGGAAGTCCTCCTTGCCCTCGCCCGGCCCGCGCTCGTACTGCATGAAGACCAGGTTCCAGATCTCCACGTAGCGCTCGTCGTTGACGGCGGGGCCGCCCTCGGGGCCGAACTCCGGGCCGCGGTCGTAGTTGATCTCGGAGCAGGGGCCACAGGGTCCGGGGACGCCCATGGACCAGAAGTTCGGGCCCATGCCCAGGCGCTGGATGCGCTCGGCGGGCACGCCGATGACCTCCCGCCAGATGCGCTCGGCCTCGTCGTCCTGCTCGTAGACGGTGATCCACAGCCGCTCCGGGTCCAGCCCGTAGCCGCCGTCGGCCACGGAGCTGGTCAGCAGCTCCCAGGCGTAACGGATCGCGCCTTCCTTGAAGTAGTCGCCGAACGAGAAGTTCCCGCACATCTGGAAGAACGTGCCGTGGCGCGTGGTCTTGCCGACTTCCTCGATGTCGGGGGTGCGCACGCACTTCTGCACGCTGACGGCGCGCGCGAAGGGCGGCGTGGCCTCGCCCAGGAAGTAGGGCTTGAACGGAACCATGCCCGCGGGGACCAGCAGCAGCGTCGGGTCGTCCGCGATCAGCGACGCCGAGGGCACGACGGTGTGCCCGCGCTTCTCGAAGAAGCTCAGCCAGCGGCGGCGGATTTCAGCCGACTCCATCAGTGGTCCTCATTTCCGGTCGGTCCGGTCGGTGCGGTGGTGTCCCGGGCCGGGCCGATGCCGACCCGGGGGACGGGCGGGGGAAGGGCCCCGCCCGGTGCGGGCTGCTGGGGCGCGAGGCCCAGCGCCTCGTTCAGCTCGCCCTCGCGCTGGGCCATGCCGGCCCGGACGTCGAGCGCCAAGCCGCGCACGCGGTGGCCGGCCGCCGCGGCGCGGCCCGCCGCGCGGACGGCGAGGCTGTCGGGCGCCAGGCCGCGCAGGGTGCGCTGGACCTTGGTGGTGGCCCAGACGCCGGCGGCTGCGCCGGTGGTGAACCAGAAGGCACGGCGGAACATGGCCGGTTCAGTCCTTTCCGGTCGGGCGGCGCCGGGCGGCCGGCAGCGTACGGCCGACGACGGGCGGCGGCGGGGCTCCGCGGCGGCGCAGCGCCCTGCGCACGCCGTAGCCGAACGCCGCGACCTTCACCAGCGGTCCGCCGAAGGTCGACGCGACGGTCGTGGACAGCGCCGAGGCGTTGGCGGCGACGTCCTGGACGTCGGAGGCGATGGTCTCCACCCGGTCGAGCTGCGCCTGCGCGGAACGCACGGTCTGCGACGCCTCCCCCAGCAGGGGCACGGCGTGCTCGGTCACCCCGGTGACCAGCTTGGTCGCGGCCCTGAGCGTCTGGGCCAGCCGGACCAGGGCCACGGAGAGGAACGAGACCAGGATCGCCCAGAAGACGGCCACCAGGAGGCCGGCCACTTCTCCACCGGACACGAACGCACCGCTTCCCTCGGATGGGTTCTTTCGGACAGCTTTCGGGATCGGCCGCCGCTCATCTGGGCTGGCGGCCCGTCCGCGTGCGACGGCAGATCCCGACCCTATCGCGCCCGGCGCCCGCGCTCGTACCGCATTCTCCGGCTCCTGCCAAGGGCCGCAGGCCACAATTGTACGTTCTGCATACCTTCGAGTACGCTGCGTGTCTCATGCGAGGCTTTCAGGGTTCCGAGCCTCCGGCTCGGGAGAATCCAGGGATCGGGCGCAGGCAGGGCAACCTCCCCGCCGAGCTCACCAGATTCATCGGGCGGCACGCGGAAGTGGGCGTGCTGGTCCGCAAGTTGACGGGGGCGCGGCTGGTCACGGTGACCGGGGTCGGCGGCGTCGGAAAATCGCGGTGCGCGATCCAGGCGGCGAGACAGTTGCAGGAACGCTTCTGCGATGGCGTCTGGCTGGTCGAGCTGGCCACCGTGCGCGATCCGGAGCTGCTGGACCACGCCGTCGTGGAGGCGCTGGCCCTCACCGACCACACCGGCCGCCCGCCGCGGACGGTGCTCGTCGAGCGGCTGGCCGACCGGCGGCTGCTGCTCGTTCTCGACGGCTTCGAGCATCTGGTGGAGCCCTCCGCGGAGTTGGTGCACGAGCTGCTGCGCCGGGCTCCCGGGCTGCGGGTGCTGGCCACCGGGCGCCGCCCCCTGGGGGTGGCCGGCGAGCGGCTGTACCCGCTGCCCCCGCTGGCCGCGCCGACGCCCGGGTCGGGGGCGGCCAGCGCGCTGGCGCCGCTGAGCGAGGCGGCCTGGCTGTTCGCGGACCGGGCGGCGGCAGTGCTGCCGGGGTTCAGCGTCAACGAGGAGAATCACGAGGTCGTGGCGGAGCTGTGTCACCGCCTTGACGGCATTCCGCTGGCGCTGGAGCTGGCCGCGGGACGGCTGCGGACCCTGTCCCTGGACCAGACCCTGCACCGGCTCGACGACCGGTTCCGGTTGCTGGTCGGCGGCAGCCGCGGCGCGCCCCCGCACCACCAGACGCTGCGCACGGCCATCGGCTGGAGCCATGAGCTGTGCACGCCCGCGCAGCGCCTGCTGTGGGCGCGGCTGTCGGTCTTCGCGGGGCACTTCGACCTGGAGGCCGCCGAGTACGTCTGCTCGGGGCCCGATCTGCCGGCGGACGAGGTGCTCGACGTGCTGACCGAGCTGGTCGCGCAGTCGGTGGTGACCCGGGAGGACGGGGCCTCGGGCGTGCGGTACCGGATGCTGGACACGCTGCGGGCCTATGGCGCCGACTGGCTGGCGGCGACCGGCGACACGGACCGGCTGCGGCGGCGGCACCGCGACTGGTGCACCGGCCTGGTCACCTGGTGCGAGCTGGAGTGGTTCAGCCCCCGCCAGGCGGAGGTGGCGCGCCGGATCGAGGACGAACTGCCCAACCTGCGCGCCGCGTTGGAGTTCGCCCTGGAGGACGGGGAGGACGGCAGGCTCGGGCTCTACCTGGCCGGGACGCTGTGGTTCTGCTGGGTCGGCTGCGGACGGCTGGGCGAGGGGCGGCACTGGCTGCGCCGGGCGCTGGAGCAGGAGACGGACCACGAGGAGACCCGGCTCAAGGCGCTGTGGGTGTCGGGCATGGTGGCGGTGCTCCAGGGCGACGCGGTGGCGGCGATGACAACGCTGCACGAGTGTCAGGAGGGCGCGGAGCGCACCGGCAACGCCCGGGCCGCCGCCTACAGCCAGCACCACTCGGGGCTCCTGGCGCTGATCAGCGACGAGACGCAGCGGGCGGAGAAGCTCTTGCGGGCCGCGCTGGAGCGGTACGAGGAGATCGGGGAGCTCAACAGCAACGTGCTGATGTGCCGGGCCGAACTGGCCATGGCCATCGCCTTCCAGGGCGATCTGGCCGGAGCGGTGGCGTTGTGCGAGGAGGTCCGGCAGGTGGCCGAGGAGCACGGGGAGCGGTGGGCGCGCACCTACGCGCTCTATGTGCTGGGCTTCGCGGCCTGGAGCCGGGGCGACACGGCGGAGGCCCGGGAGCTGCTGGAGGCGTCGCTGCCGGTCAACTACACGTTCCGCGACCCGGTGGGCACGGTGCTGGCGCTGGAGCTGCTGGCCGGGATCACGGCCACCGAGGGAGATCCGGCGCAGGCGGCGGTGCTCCAAGGCGCGGCCGGGCGGCTGTGGAAGTCGGTGGGGATGCCGCTGTTCGGCTCCGAGTACTTCAACGCGCCGCACATCCAGTGCGAACGGCATCTGCGGCGGCGGCTGGGCGCGGCTCGTTTCAAGGAGTGCACCCGCGAGGGCGAGCGGCTCGACACGGACGCGGCGGTGGCGCGGGCCCTGCGCGGCCGGGGCGTCGGCGGGGCACCGGCCCTGCCGGCCGCCCGCACGGCGGAACGGCCCGCGCTGCCCCCCGCCGCTCCCCGCCGGGACGACGGGGAGCCGGACCGGTCGCCCGGGGGTCAGCGGGCGTAGTACTCCACGACGAGCTGCTCGTCGCAGATGACCGGGATCTCGTTCCGGTTGGGGGCGCGGTCGAGCCGGAACGCGAGCGCCTCCAGGTTGACCTGGAGGTAGCGCGGGGTCTCGCCGGCACCGGCGTAGCCACCCTCCCGGGCCACCAGGAACGGGTGCTTGGCGCGGCTCCGCTCGCGCACGGACACGACGTCCTCGGGGCTGACGCGGAACGAGGGCTTGTCCACCTTGCGGTCGTTGACCGCTATATGGCCGTGCACGACCATCTGGCGCGCCTGGTAGATGGTGCGGGCCAGCCCGGAGCGGAGCACGAGGGCGTCCAGCCGCCGCTCCAGCTCGACGATGAGCGCCTCGCCCGTCTTGCCGGTGACCTTGCGGGCGCGCTCGTAGGCGCGGACCATCTGCCGCTCGCTGATGTCGTACTGGGCGCGCAGCCGCTGCTTCTCCAGCAGGCGGACCTTGTAGTCGCTGTTCTGCTTCCGGCCGCGCCCGTGCTCGCCTGGCGGGTACGGGCGCTTCTCGAAGTACTTGACGGCCTTCGGGGTGAGCGCGATGCCGAGGGCGCGCGACTTCTTGACCTTGGGACGCGACTGGTTCACGTTGACCGGACCTCCGTGTAAGTTAGGTGAGCCTTACCTTAGCTGAGGAGTGCGCATGATTCGACCTGGGAGCCCCGTGCCCGGCACCGGACACCGAAGCCAGGAGGGCCAGCCGCGCCCCGGCGAGGACGCCCGGCAGCCCACGGCCGCCGAGCGGGTACGCACCCTGCTGGACGGGAACGCCTCCGCCACGCTGGTCATTCCGGGCGCCGAGCCCGAGGAACCGGGGACCGGCGCCGCCGACTTCCGCGTCGTCGCGCCCTCCGGCGACGTCTTCGTGCTGGTCCCGGCCGGTGCGCGGGCCGCCGTGATCGCCGCCCGCGCCTTGGACGACGAGGTGACCGCCGTGATGGAAATCACCGATGTCGCGCCGGTGGCGGTGCCCCACCGGATCCGCGGGCGCGGCTGGGTGGCGGGCTGGCTGACCACCGCGGCGGGCGGCGAACGGACCGCCGCGCTGGGGCTGCTCGCCGAACGGTACCCCGGCGGCGCGCCCTGGCGGGACGGCCTCCCGGACCTGGCGCCGGACCCCAACTGGGCGCTGCTGCGCCTGGAGGTCGGCGAGGCGTACACCGACGATCTGTGGGGCGCCGACCATGTCGAGCCCGACGAACTGGCCGAGGCCGCCGCCGACCCGCTGGCCCGGCACGAGGCCGAGCTGCTCCAGCATCTGGCCGCCGCCCATCAGCCCCAACTCCGGTCGCTCAGCTCGCTGTTGGGCGAGCGAGGAGCTGGCTGCGCGGTGCCGCCGGCGCCCGGCGGCGGGAGCCCGGAACAGGGCGGCGCGGGCTGGCACGCCGTGACCCCGCTGAGCCTGGACCGCTTCGGCCTGCGCGTGCGCTTCCGCGCCGGCCCGGCCTGCTTCGACGCGCGCTTCGAATTCCCCGAGCCCGTGGGCGACATCGCGCAGCTTCGCCGGGCGATGCGCCAGCTCTTCGAGGCCGCCGGCGCCTGAGCCGCCGAGCGGCCGGCCTGGCGCTATTCGCCCCGGTCGCGCCGGCCGTCCGACAGCCGCTGCCGGACGCGGTCAAGTATCTCCGCGTACCGCGCCTCGGCGCCGTGGCCGGTGGGCCGGTAGTACCGCTTCCCGTGCACGGCGTCCGGGGCGTACTGCTGGGCGGCGATACCGCCGGGCAGATCGTGCGGGTACAGATAGCCCTGGCCGTGTCCCAGGCTCTCGGCGCCCCGGTAGTGGCTGTCCCGCAGATGCGGCGGCACGGGGCCCGCCAGCCCCGCCTTGATGTCGGCCTGGGCCGCGCCGATGGCGAGCACGGCCGCGTTCGACTTGGGGGCCAGCGCCAGGGCGATGGTGGCGTGGCTGAGCGTGATGGCGGCCTCCGGGAAGCCGATGAGCGCCACCGCCTGCGCGGCGGCCACGGCCGTGGACAGCGCGGTCGGGTCGGCCATGCCGATGTCCTCGCTGGCGGAGATCATCAGCCGCCGCGCGATGAAGCGCGGGTCCTCGCCCGCCTCGATCATGCGGGCCAGATAGTGCAGCGCGGCGTCCACGTCCGAGCCGCGGATGGACTTGATGAAGGCGCTGGCCACGTCGTAGTGCTGGTCGCCGTCCCGGTCGTAGCGGACCGCGGCCCGGTCCACGGCCTCCTCCAGCGTGGCCAGGCCGATCTCCTTCTCGCCCTTGGCCAGGGCCGCGCCGGCGCCCGCCTCCAGCGCGGTCAGCGCCCGCCGCGCGTCGCCCCCGGCGATCCGCAGCAGATGCGCCTCGGTGTCCTCCGGCAGCGACACCGCGCCCCCCAGGCCGCGCTCCTCGGCGACCGCGCGGCGCAGCAGCCCGCGCAGGTCCTCCTCGGTCAGTGACTCCAGCGTCAGCAGCAGGGACCGGGACAGCAGCGGGGAGATGACCGAGAAGTGCGGGTTCTCGGTGGTGGCCGCGATGAGGGTGACCCAGCGGTTCTCCACGGCGGGCAGCAGGGAGTCCTGCTGGGCCTTGCTGAAACGGTGGATCTCGTCGAGGAACAGGACAGTGTCCTTGCCGTACGCGCCGGAGGAGCGGCGTGCCCCGTCGATGACGGCGCGGACCTCCTTGACCCCGGCGGTGATCGCGGACAGCTCCACGAAGCGCTTGTCCGTGGCCTGGCTCACCACATAGGCCAGCGTCGTCTTGCCGGTGCCGGGCGGCCCCCACAGGATGACCGAGGAGGGCCCCGCCGGGCCGCCGCTCCCCTCTCCGACCAGGCGGCGAAGGGGCGACCCGGGGCGCAGCAGGTGCCGCTGCCCCACGACGTCGTCCAGGGTGCGCGGCCGCATCCGGACGGCCAGCGGCCGGGCGGACGGGTCCTTCTCCGCACGCTCCTCGGCGGCGGCGGTGAACAGATCGGGCTCCACGTCACCGACCCTAAGCCACGGGACCGACAGTCCCGCCGGGGCCGGTCAGCTCGTCCAGAAGTCCCACCAGCGGGTCAGGATCAGCATGCCGATGACGCCGATGTGCACCGCCGGGATCAGCCAGTGGAA
Organism: Streptomyces litchfieldiae; assembly: GCF_031845365.1. NCBI lineage: Bacteria > Bacillati > Actinomycetota > Actinomycetes > Kitasatosporales > Streptomycetaceae > Streptomyces > Streptomyces litchfieldiae. The sequence continues at coordinate 5,436 of NZ_JAVREL010000007.1, read as the reverse complement.
CTCCTCCAGCGTCCGCTTCAGCCCGTCAGGCGCGGGCAGGAAGCCGTGCCGCACGTTGTGCAGCGTCGTGTACCAGAACATGACGATGGTGGCGACCCAGGCCAGGCAGCACCACAGGCACAGCGCGTTGATCTCGTACAGCGACTGGTACTGGAGCCAGGTGCAGAAGCCGACGCCGAACAGCGTGCCGGCCTGGAGCCCCAGCCAGAACCAGCGCCGGTACCGGGCGCCGGCCAGCAGCCCCATCCCGATGGCGATCACCACGCCGTAGGCGACCATGCCGAGCATCGGGTTCGGGAAGCCGAAGACCTCGGCCTGGTCGCTCTCCATGATGCTGCCGCAGGAGACGACCGGGTTGAGGCTGCACGCCGGGGTGAAGTCCGGGTCCTCCAGCAAGTGGAACTTGTCCAGGATGATGACCCAGGCCGCCAGCAGGCCGGCGAAGCCGGTGATCACCAGCGTCAGCGCGAAGCCGCGCCCCGCGCCCACGCCCTGCTCGCCGTCCCTGGCCGGCGGCCCGTCCGTACGGGCCACGTCCACCGCCGATGCTGCCATTTCGCCAATCCGCTCCGTCCGGGTGTGTCTCACCAATTCTGCACCAGTGACACAACGCTCACGGGGCGCTGATGTCAACCGGTGGGGGAACTCCCGGCGACCCTGCGGCGCAGTTCCTCCACGGCGTCGACCAGGGGCACGGGCGCCTGCTCGCCGCTGGCGAGGTCCTTGACCTGGACCACGCCCTCGGCCAGGTCCCGGTCGCCGGCCACCACGGCGAACCGGGCGCCGCTGCGGTTGGCGGACTTCATCGCCGACTTCACACCCCGGCCGCCGAACGCGAAGTCCGCCGCCACCCCGGCCCGGCGCAACGCGGTGACCAGGGTGAACAGCGCGCGCCGCGCGTCCTCGCCGAGCGGGACGGCGAACACGTCGGCCGACGCCGGGGCCCCGGGCGCCACCTCCTCGGCGCGCAGCGCGAGCAGCGTGCGGTCGACGCCCAGGGCCCAGCCCACGGACGGCAGCGGCGGGCCGCCGATCATCTCTGACAGCCCGTCGTACCGGCCGCCGCCGCCGACGGCCGACTGGGAGCCCAGCCCGTCGTGGACGAATTCGAACGTGGTCCGGGTGTAGTAATCCAGGCCGCGCACCAGCTTCTCGTCGTCCGTGAAGGCGACCCCGGCGCCGGCGATCAGCTCCCGGACGCGCTCGTGGTACTCCTTGCACGCCTCGCACAGGTGATCACGCATCATCGGCGCGCCCGTGAGCTGACGCTGCACGCTCTCGCGCTTGTCGTCCAGCACCCGCAGCGGGTTGATCTCGATGCGCGCGCGAGTCTCCTCGTCCAGGTCCAGGCCCCGCAGGAACTCCTGGAGCGCGGCGCGGTAGGCCGGGCGGCACTCCCGGTCGCCCAGCGAGTTCAGCAGGAGGCGCACGCCGCGCAGGCCCAGGGAGCTGTAGGCGTCCGCGGCCAGGATGATCAGCTCGGCGTCCAGCACCGGGTCCTCGGCGCCGATGGCCTCGGCGCCGACCTGCGAGAAGTGCCGGTAACGGCCGGCCTGCGGGCGCTCGTAGCGGTAGTAGGTGCCCGAGTACCAGAGCTTGACCGGCAGGTTCCCCGCGCGGTGCAGGTTCGCCTGGAGGGCGGCGCGCAGCACGGAGGCGGTGCCCTCGGGACGCAGCGCCAGGCGGGTGCCGCCCTTGGTGGTGAGGGTGTACATCTCCTTGGTGACGATGTCGGTGGACTCACCGACGCCGCGGGAGAACAGCTCCACGTGCTCGAAGCCGGGCGTCTCCACATAGCCGTATCCGGCGCGGCGCAGCGGGGCCGCCAGCGCCTCGCGCACCGCGAGGAACGCGGCGGAGTCCGGCGGGATCAGGTCGTACGTGCCCTTAGGGGCGGAGAAGGTGCTCACGGAAGGGGTCTCTTCACATTCCTCGTCGCGGGGCCGCGGCGTCGGCGGTCCCGTGGCCGGCGGCCGGCTCCCGCAGAAACGGGTTGGTGGCGCGCTCGCGGCCGATGGTGGTCTGGGGGCCGTGCCCGGCCAGCACCACGGTCGAGTCCGTCAGCGGCAGGCAGACACGGGCCAGCGACCGCAGGATCTCGGCGTGGTCTCCGCCGGGCAGATCGGTGCGTCCGATGGAGCCGGCGAACAGCAGGTCGCCCGAGAACAGCACCGGCGGGATGTCGGCCTGTTCGGGCAGCCGGAAGGTCACCGACCCCTTGGTATGGCCCGGCGCGTGCGCGACGGTGAACGTCAGCCCGGCCAGCGGGAGTTCGGCCCCGTCGGCCAGCTCGCGCAGATCGTCCGGCTCGCCCACCGTCAGCTCGCCCAGCAGCGGCTGGCCGATCCGGGTGCCCAGCGCCTTCTCGGGGTCGGTGAGCATGTAACGGTCGTCGGGGTGGATCCAGGCCGGCACGTCGTGGGCCCCGCAGACGGGTACGACCGAGGCGACATGATCGATGTGCCCATGGGTGAGAATGACCGCGACCGGCTTCAGCCGGTGCTTGGCGATGGTCTCCTCGACACCCGGCGCGGCGCGGTGGCCGGGGTCGATGATCACGCATTCCTCGCCGGCCGCGGGGGCGACCAGATAGCAGTTGGTCCCCCAGGCCCCGGCGGGGAAGCCAGCGATGAGCACGGTCGTCCTTCGGTCGTCGTCGTGGGCGGGCTGCCAGGCCAGAGCCTACCGGCGACGGTGCAGCCCGGGCGAACCCGTATACGGTGACGCCACGGGTCCAGTTGAGCAGCCGAGTCGAGACAAGGGAGAGCGCGGTGGTCAGCAAGGAGCAGCGGCGCAAGCAGCTCGCGCGGGCGAAGTGGGAACGGCAGCAGGAACGCCGGACCGACCGGGTGCGTCAGGGACGGCGGCGCCGGGTCCTGCTCGCCGCCGTGCTGGTGCTCGTCGTCGCGGGTGGCGGGACGGCGTGGGCCGTGCTGGCCGGGGACGACGGCGGGACGTCGGACCAGGCGGACGGCGAGCCGAGCGCCGATCCCGGCACCGAGCCCGGCGAAGAGCCGAGCGCGCCTCCGGAGGACCCCTGCGAGGAGCCGGCGCCGGGCGAGCCGTCCACGAAGCAGTGGGACGCCGAGCCGGAGATGACCGTGGACACGTCCTCGGACTACGTGATGACGCTGGCCACGACCTGTGGCGACATCGAGATCACGATGGACGCCGAGGCGGCCCCGCACACGGTGAACTCGTTCAACTTCCTCGCGAACGAGGGCTACTTCGACCACTCGTCCTGCCACCGCCTGGTGCCGGAGGGCATCTTCGTCCTCCAGTGCGGCGACCCGCAGGGCACCGGGCAGGGCGGCCCCGGTTACACCCTCCCGGACGAGAACCTGGACGACCCCGACCTTGAGGGCGGCGTCTACCCGGCCGGCACCGTGGCGATGGCCAACCAGTACAACCCCTCCGACGGGAGCGGCCGGGACACCGGCGGCAGCCAGTTCTTCCTGGTGTACCAGGACAGCGAACTACCCCCGGACTACACGCCGTTCGGCACCATCACGGCCGGCCTGGACGTGCTGGAGCTGATCGCGGGGGCGGGCGCCACCGAGCCCGACCCGAGCACCGGCAACACCGCGCCGCACGCCACCGTGGTCATCAACGAGGCGAGGGTGGAGGCCGTACCGGCGGAATGAGGCCGCTCACCGGTAATTTCCGCCGGGCAATCTGCGGACAGCCGGGCGGGGTGTCGCCTATGTTGGCGTTGTGTAGGGTGCCTGCGCCGGTCAGGCGGACGAGAACAGACGGTTTGGACCGGACGAGAACTGTGGACGGTGCCGGGGGCATCACGCCCTGTCGCGCGCATCAAACGAGGAGGCGCTGTGAGCAGCGAGCCGTGGGGCCGCGTTGACGAGACGGGGACCGTGTACGTGCGGACGGCGGACGGCGAGAAGGTCGTCGGCTCCTGGCAGGCGGGCTCGCCCGACGAGGCCCTCGCCTATTACGAGCGCAAGTACGAGGGCCTGGTCGTCGAGGTCGATCTCCTGGAACGCCGGGTGCGGACCACCGACCTGTCGACGAAGGACGCGATGACCGCCATCGGGCACCTGCGGGAGCAGGTGGACGCCGCGCACGCGGTCGGCGATCTCGCGGCGCTCGGGCGGCGGCTGGACGGGCTGGTGGAGACGGTCGAGGCCCGGCGCGAGGAGCGCAGGGCGGCCAAGGCCCGGCAGAGCGAGGAGGCCCGGGCGGCCAAGGAGGCGCTGGTCGCGGAGGCCGAGGAGCTGGCCGTCAGCGAGCAGTGGCGGTCCGCCGGGGAGCGGCTGCGCGCCCTGGTGGACACCTGGAAGGGCCTCCCCCGGCTGGACCGCAAGACCGACGACGAGCTGTGGCACCGGTTCTCGCAGGCCCGCTCGGCGTTCTCCAAGCGCCGCAAGTCGCACTTCGCCGCCCTCGACGGGCAGCGCGAGGAGACCCGCCGCCGCAAGGAGAAGCTGATCGCCGAGGCGGAGGCGCTGTCGGACTCCACGGACTGGGGGCCGACGGCGGCCCGCTACCGGGAGCTGATGCGGGAGTGGAAGGCGGCGGGCCGGGCGCAACGGGACGCCGAGGAGGACCTGTGGGCGCGCTTCCGCGCGGCGCAGGACGTCTTCTTCCAGGCTCGTGGCTCGGCGTTCGCCGAGCGCGACGCCGAGCAGCGGGACAACCTGGCGGCCAAGGAACTGCTGGCGGCGGAGGCCGAGAAGCTGCTGCCCGTCACGGACCTGCGGGCGGCCCGGGCGGCGCTGCGTTCGATCGGCGAGCGCTGGGAGGCCATCGGGCATGTGCCGCGCGACGCCCGGGCGGCGATCGAGGGCCGCATGCACGCGGTCGAACGGGCCGTGGCGGAGGCCGAGGACGCCGAGTGGCGGCGCACCAACCCGGAGGCCCGGGCGCGGGCCGCGGGGCTGACCGGCCAGTTGCGGGACGCCGTGGACCGGCTGCGGGAGCAGGCGGAGCGGGCGCGCGCGGCGGGCAACACGGCGAAGGCCGAGAAGCTGGAGCAGGAGCTCGCCGGGCGGCAGGCGCTGCTCGACCAGGCGCTCAAGGGCCTGGAGGAGTTCGGCGGCTAGGCCCGTACTTCGCGGGTCGGTGAATCGGATGGTTCGGTGGCCGGTCCGGTGTCCGGTCGGGGGTCTGTCGCGTTGGAGCGGGTGTGTCGATGACTTCCCGGTCCCCGCGGCCACGGACGGAGCGCCCTCGTATGCGGGTTGCGATCGAGTCCGTGGTGACCAAGCGTCTGGGCGCTCTGCCCGTCGCCGCCGAGTTTCTGCGCCGGTTGGATGTCGCAGGGATCGTCGACGCGCTGTGCCCGCCCGATTCCCGGGCTGATCTGACGCACGGCCAGGTGATCGAGGTGCTGGTGGCCAACCGGCTGACCGCCCCCGCTCCGCTGTTCCGCGTCGGGGACTGGGCGCGTGACTGGGCGGTGGAGGAGGTCTTCGGAAT